>CAZISY010000169.1:0-2503 GCA_964542025.1 uncultured Verrucomicrobiota bacterium | reverse complement strand
TCCATGGGCATTTCGGCGGGGCTGGATTTTATTCACACCGAAAAAACATCGCGCTACGAAACCGGCGAAGCGCTGAGACGGCGTGTGGAATGGACGATGGGTGAGCTGACCGCCCGCGAACAGGAGCGTCTGGATCGGTTTTACAAAGAACTGCCCGCGGAGGCGGATGGCGCGCGACTCCACACGCATGCGATACTCTGGGCATTCATCGGATGGGAGAAGTCGTGAGCGGCAGCCTGCGCGGCAATGTCCGCAGTAATGAAGCCGCTGTGGCCCGGCTGACGGCGCTGTGGGGCTTGGCGGAGGCGGGGCTGGGCGGTTTGATTCATGCCCTGCGCATACCGTTTACGGGGATTGTGGTTGGTTCGACGGCGGTCATTCTGATCACCCTGATCATTCATTTCAGTGCGCGCAGTCCGCGTGTTCTGCTGCGGTCCATGCTGGTGGTGCTGATGATCAAGGCGGCGGCCAGCCCGCATACGCCGATCCCCGCTTACCTCGCCGTCGCCTTTCAGGGGCTGGCCGGTGCGCTTCTGTTCTCGGTGCTGCCCGGGGTTCGGCTCCCTGCCATGCTGCTCGGTATTCTGGCGCTGCTGGAAGGCGTCGTGCAGAAATTCACGGTCATGACGCTGCTGTATGGGAAATCCTTCTGGACGGCCATCGACCTGATTGCGCAGAAAGCGGCCGGCGAGCTGGGAATGCGCACGGATTTCCATGCGAGCCTGTGGGTTGTCGGGGTGTACGCGGTGTACTACGCGGGCGGCGGGTTGGTGGTTGGCTGGATGGCGGGCGCCATTCCCGGCCGGATCGACCGGCAATTGGCGGAGTGGTCAAAAATAAACGCGGAGCATCTGCCAGAACAGGCGGAGCCGCCGCGTCCGTATCGCTCCGGGAGGCAGTGGCGCTACCGCCGGTTGGTGCCCGCGCTGGGCATTTTGGCTGGACTGGTGGTCGTCTATGCGGTTTCTCCTTCGGAAGCCGGGGGGATTCGGCGGGGGGTGTACGTACTGATTCGGTCGGTCGTGCTTTTGGGCGTCTGGTTTGGGGTGGCCGGACCGTTTGCGCACCGGATTATTCACCGATTTCTTAAAAACAGGTCGGGACAATATGCTGATCAGCTCGCGGAAGCGATGCGTTTGATGCCGCACCTGCGCGGACTGGCGAACAGGGCCTGGACGGAAACCGCCTCCTGCAATCGCTTTGTGCGGTGGTACCGCTTTGTGTCGCTTTTGGTCGTTTTCAGCCTGGTTTATGATTCAACGGACGCCGATTCCGCATCAAATTCCTCTCTTTTGCGCTGAAATGCCCTTCCGAAGGGCAAAAAATCGTAAAAATTAACCAAAAAGAGCCCTGAGCGGCCTTTTGTTCGTTATAAAAGCAAAACAAATGTTATAAAATGGTTAAAATATCAAAAAAGAGATGAATATTTCGCAAAAATGCGGTTCGCAATGGTAAATATTCAGAATTTTACGAAGATAAAGCATGAAAACGATCCAAAATAGCTCAAAAAACGTATGATTACTAATTTCACAGGCCATAATCGGACTTGAAATGGGTAAAAACGAAAAATACTGACTAAATAAATGAACATAATTTAGTGTAACATAAATTATCCTTTAAAAAGTCATCATGAAAAGGTAAATAATTGTCCGTTGCTGAAATTGGAGGCGAAAAACAGTGAGTTATATCCTTTAAAAAGGACATGCGACCTCCGGAAGCAGAAGGAGACACTTATGGCTAAAAACGGAATAGTGGGCGGCGAGGCGATCGTTCGTGCGTTGGAGAACGAAGGGGTGGAGTATATTTTTGGTATTTCCGGGGGATCGGTCATTCCGGTCTTTGATGCCATCGTTACCACCAAAACCAAAATTAAAATGATTTTGACCCGCCATGAGCAGGGCGCCACGCACATGGCCGATGGATATGCGCGCGCCACCGGCAAGCCGGGTGTGGTGCTGGTCACGAGCGGTCCGGGGGCGACGAATGCGCTGACCGGTATGATGACGGCTCACATGGATTCCGTGCCCATGGTGGTGATGACCGGACAGTCCATCCGCCCGATGCTGGGCAAGGACGCCTTTCAGGAAGCGGACATTTTTGATATGGCGATGCCCGTGGTGAAGCACAGTTATCTGGTGCGGGAAACCGATGACATCCCGCGCATTTTCCGCGAGGCGTTTCATATTACCTCCAGCGGTCGCCCCGGGCCGGTGCTCATCGACATTCCAAAAGATGTGAGCGCGGGGATCTGTTCGATGGATACGCGGGTGGAAATGGATTTGCCCGGCTACAAACCGGTGTGCGCGCCGGATCATGAGGCGATCATGGAGATTGCCGAGGCGCTGAGCAAGTCGCGGCGTCCGGTGCTGTTGGTGGGGCACGGCGCTCTGATTGCCGGGGCTTCCACGCAGGTTCGGGCCTTTGCGGAAAAACTGAATGCGCCGGTGATGACGACCTTTCTCGGGAAGGGCGCCTTTCCGGAAACGCATCCGCTTTCGCTGGG
>CAZISY010000168.1:0-2507 GCA_964542025.1 uncultured Verrucomicrobiota bacterium | reverse complement strand
ACAGATTAAGAAGCGAAAAAATCTGAAAATGGAGGGCGGCGGGCCTCCGCCGCCTTGAGTTTTGAAATCTTGCACCACCCGGGACCGCCGACCGTCTGATCGGCATGCACATTCTCGTGCGCCAACACGCATATTGTGCCGGTCATAACCGATCCTTCACATATCTCCCAAACAGCAAAACGCCCAATACGGTCTATTTATTATTAAAAGGAGTACCCCGTATCCATCTCTCCCGTCACTCTTTGTCATTTCTTAAGGGCAGACTCTGGCGCCCGCGAAAATCCCTTGTTTCCCTGTGGCTTGGCATCTTTGCGCGAGAATACTTCTTTTTTATTTTGCGCAGGGGCGGAGGCATGGAGGAGCGAATATGTTAAGCGTGTTAGACATATATCACTCATGCTTAATGGTTCCAGCCAACTGGATGAAGAACTCACGCGACCAGAGGTCGAGGGCTTCGGGGTGGCGGATGTATTTGACAGCATCGTTTCGGGCGGCGGTGATGTCGAGGGCTTCGATTTTTTCAAGGAGCAGGCGGTTTAGGTCGGCAGGCAGGAGTGGTTTGCCGGGGAGCCAGTTTTCGGTCTGTTTCATGCGGGCGGCCAGATGAGTCAGGTTCACCGGGGTTTTGCGGGCGCAGTACCAGACGAGGTCGTACCAGTCGCGTCCTTTGACCCGGTTTTTCCAGGAGCGGAACAGAAGCGCGTGGAGTTTTCCGGCGAAGAGGCAGCCGGGGGCGTAGGAGCGCACGGCAAAGGGAATGGGGTCAAGCAGATAGCGGAACTCGGTGTCGAATGCGGGCGGGGGAGAGATGTCCACTTCAATTTTTATACGCAGTCGTCGCTGTTCGGAAAGGTCTCCGAGCAGCTCGCGGGGTGTTTCGATGAGGAGGAGTTGTTCGAGTGTGTCGGCCTTGAGAAAAGCCGATTCGATAGCGGATTGGACGGCTTTTTTTTTGGTCTCAACCTGAACGCGGAAGCCCCAGGCAAAAAGTTCCTTCTCGATGAAGGGGCTGTAACGGGACAGGTCAAAGGCATTGGAGGGTGCCAGAAGCGAGAAGTCCATGTCCTCGGAAAAGCGGTCGAGGCCATGCAGGATTCGCAGGGCGGTTCCCCCGTAGAAGGCGGCATGCTCGAAAAATTTGCCGCGCCATAATCCGAGCAGTGCGATTTCCTGGAATATTTCGCGCAGCGCATGCTCGTAATCGGCGGCGCTTTGACAGGCGTATTTTTGGAGCATCTGGCGGACGGCATCATTCATTCGTTTATTCTCCTCATCTGTCGAACCACGTTTGCACACAGACGGACCTTGGCGGACGGCATGGCCTCGGCGATGGCATTCAGTTGCTCGAGATCGAGGCGGACAAGGTCGGAGGGTTCGATACGCAGATTCTCGAACAGGTACTCTTTCATATCGGCAAGAGTACGGAGACTTCCACCGTTCCGATCATCGCAAAGTTTGTCGGCCAGGGCGCGTTCAGGTCCGGCGATCAGAAAGGTTTGTCCGTTGCGCTCATGCCGGATCATACCAGGGGAGAGGCTTTTGACCGGACGATAGACAAAGGTCCCGGCTGGTGTTTGGAACTTTCGTGGGCGGGTAGTCGTGACCGAGGTGAGCGTTTCGACTCGTTCCGGGATCAATCCGTGAAATGCCAGCGCGTAGTCCAGCGATACCATGGAAGGACCATGAATCAGATTCGCCAGCATCGCCGGTTCGACGGGACGGCGTCGAAAAGGATCGCCCAGCACATAGAGGCCCTTCTTAATGCGAACCAGGTCGCCATCGCGCAGAAGCCGGGTAATCCGATCACGCGGCGAAGCATACTCTGACAGGGCCTGAAGGAGGGTCTGATAGTCAAAGACATCCTGCGGCAATTTACTCAGCAGCGTGGCATTCATGCCGTGATAAGAGCATACTATGTCGCGATCAGCAAGACATAATATGCACGCATTACGTTTCTTTGTGCAGGGCCACCGCCTGATTCGCCAGGGTGCCAAGCTGGTGGAGTCGGTGGATGATGTGCTCGAAGAATTCGCCCAGTTGATTCCGGCGGAGGCGTCACGGTCTATTCAGGAGGCGAAAAAACGTCCGGACGTGGTTCTTTCGTCTGGCGAAGTGCGCGTGGTTCAGGCGTTGGGCGGCGGCGCTCTGGATATGGATACCCTCGCCAGAACCTGCGGAATGACTAGCGTGTCGCTGAGTGGATTGATGCTGGGACTTGAAATGAAACGGGTCATCCGCACACTGCCGGGGCGACGCATAGAACTGTGCGTGCAGGCCGGAGATATCCGGACTGCATAAGAAGAACAGGGAAGTTCTGTGCCTTGACTGAGAACCTTAACGGATGACCCCGCTTCCAAGCCTTCAATCCGTTGTGTGGAGAAATACGAGCCGCGAATGGGTGCCCATGAACGCGAATAGTGGAATTAGGAGTGGACCGAACAAAGTAGGGCCACGCTCTCCGAGCGCAGCCCCTTTGCGGTGTGCAAGAAGTACCAACCTCTTCCTGC
>CAZISY010000167.1:0-2512 GCA_964542025.1 uncultured Verrucomicrobiota bacterium | reverse complement strand
GTGGATAAAAACCGGAGCCGCCAGATGGGAGGGACCGGTCTGGGCCTGGCCATCGTGAAGCATATTGTCATGGCGCATCAGGGTGCCATCGATGTGCGCAGTGAACCCGGCAAGGGCAGCTGCTTCACCATTCATCTGCCGAAAAAGTAGACTCTCAAAACAAATAGCTCGGTGGTGTGGAGTTGATGTGCCGAATGGACACATTGGGCTTCAAGGCAACGAAAAAATGTTACCCGCCCGCTTCGCTTGAGGGCACAGAGACTACGGAGAGGGGGCATGGCCTTGAACTTGTGGAGCTTCCGTACCGCGGCGGGGATCCCTCTATGCTGATTCTTTTGCCGCGTTCCGGTCAGACGCCTAAAAAGCAGAAAAGGCTTGCTTAAGCGAGAGTTGGAGTGAGTTATATAAACGTATGTTTGTGGCTGCTAAAAGTCACCGCATCCATTAACTGGGAAAATGAATTATTAGGCTCAGGCGAGCCGAGTTAAAAATTAAATAGCTTTTGCATAATCGCAAGACGTTCTTTTGGAAAACCGCGAATTTTCATTTAGACGAACGAACATGCCCCGCGGGCTACTGTGAGCAGTACGGCGAATAACTTATTCATTTCTCGATCTCCTTTTTGGTTGTTTGGATTACTTTCTATGTGACTCGACACAAAAAACGCCGCCCCGGTTAAAGGGCGGCAGGTTCACGTTCTTCGTTATTGCTTCTGCGTTCTTGGCTCTTGGTTCAGCTTCAGGTTTCAGTCCTCATCCCTCCATCACACGGTGGTGCTTTTGATCTTGCTCAGGCCGGCCCGTACCGCAGCCACTTCCATGCGGCTTTGCTTTTCCTCACGGACCGCCTCACGGATAACAACCGCGATGTCGGAGAGTGCCAGATTGGCATCCCGGACTTTCACACGGGCCACCCGATACATCTCCTGCAAACGATCTAATGCTGACACCTTGGTTTCTTCCTGCATGACTTCCTCCTCGGATTGTGTTGTTACGATTTCTGGTACAGGTTCTGGGTCCTTGATTGCGACCGGGTTAAGCCGAGTTTGTTTACGGGTCTTGGTGTTTCCTGCGGCCTCCAGCGCGGCGGCCACCAGTGCATCATCCGGACGCATGGGCATGAGCACATGAACGTCGCCCTGGCCTGTCTGAAATCGGAGCGGTGCAAGCCGGTCAGTTATCTTCACGGAGAAGAATCCGCTATTCAAAGCATCCAGCAGAAACGTTCGGTTCACGCAGGTGGATACATCCGGGCCGCCGTCCGGTTTTCCAATGGGCACGGCCATCCATGCGCCATTCAAACTATGCTGCCCGCACACGGCTACCTGTCCGTTGCATCGGCACAGTACCACCAGTCCGTCCTGGCTGTCATGTCCCGGCAAGGTGGGCAGCAGGTGAGTAAACGTCGCCCGCTCCTCTTCGTCTATGCACACGGCGATCCCTTCATCCGGCGGCACCACTTGACGCCATGCCGGGAATTGGCCGGGCACGCTTTTCACCGTATACGTCCAGGGGCCGATATCCAGTCGAAACACGTCGTTGTTCAGGTTCAGTCGTACAGGGCCACCCAGTTTAGACCAGCGCAGGAATTTGCGATCCGGCAGCACGGCAGATTCTTTCAAGGGCAGGGGACAACGGAATGCCAGACATCCGCCGACCATCGGTTGCCACGACATAGTGGTCCTTCTCGGAAACATCCAGACACACCCCGTTCAGAATGGCGCGGGTATCATCACGGCTTGCTACCTTAAGTGCCGCCCGGATCACATCCAGCAGACGTTCATCTGTCTTTCGTCCGGCTTGCGGCTGTTCATACGGAGCAGGGACTTCTTCGACCTCCGGCATTGGATGGGCAATCTCTACCCCCGACGCCATGCTGCTGAGGGTAAGGACCTTGCCGTCGCTTTCCAGGGTGATCCGGTCATCCGCTCTCCCTTTGGCGTATGGATGCAAGGCGTTCAGTTCTACGCAGGATGTGCCGTTGCTCTCTACTTCGGCATCCTCCACCTGATAGGCAGCACTCTCCTCGCCGACGCACGTGGATAGCAACACCTGCCTGCCGTTCGCCTGTATGCACACCGTCGCAGGTACATGCGATGCGGTCAGTTTCTTCAGTCCTTCGAGAGCCTGTTGTATATGAATGCGGGAGATGGTCATTTTCATGGGAAACCTCCTGTGGGGTAATTATTCATGGTACGCAGATTTAAGCGCCACCCTCACTGTAATATGCCAGAAAAACAGGCCGTTCTTCAGGTGGGCATCTCGTGGGCGATTCAAAAATAGGTCGTCTCGGAGGGGCGGGCGGCGCACAGAGGAAAAGAATGTTTGTCAATTCACCTTGCGCCCAATACCCACGGTAATCGATTCTTGCCAAATGATTGTGCTTCTCCATAATGCAACCATCGGCTGCGCGTGAATGATCATGCGACAGACCGGGGGAGGTTGCTCTTGATGAAGGAGTCTGATGACGACGTGCCAACGTATGCCGAGGTCATGCGCCAACGCATGCACGC
>CAZISY010000166.1:0-2579 GCA_964542025.1 uncultured Verrucomicrobiota bacterium | reverse complement strand
CCCTTTGGTATGGCCGGCTTAAGTCTGGGTGAATGGACGGCCCTCTATGCGGCGGGTGTTCTTTCATTTTCGGATACCATTCGGATTTTGCGTGCGCGCGGTCAATTTATGCAGCGGGCCTGTGAAGAAATACGGGGTGGAATGCTGAGTTTACTCGGGCTGACGCTGGAGCAGGCGCGGGAAGTGGCCGAAAAGGCGGGACTGCAAGTCGCCAATATCAATGCGCCGGGGCAGATCGTGCTGTCCGGAGCAATGGAGCGAATGGGGCAGGCGGAGGCAATCGCAAAAGAAACCGGGGCCAAAAAGTGTATACCGCTGAATGTGGCCGGGGCGTTTCATTCCTCCCTGATGCAGTCGGCGGCAAAAAAACTAGAAGATTTTTTGGTCGATATTCCTTTTCAAAAACCGGTGGTCCCGGTTGTTTCCAATGTGACGGCGCGCCCGCATGAGAGCGACGCGGCCGCGATTCGGAGTGCGATGGTTCAGCAGGTGACCGGCTCCGTGCAATGGGTGGAAACCATATCCTACTTTGAATCACAGGGCGTGGATGCGTATACCGAATGCGGACCGGGGAAGGTTCTGACTGGTCTTGTGAAGCGCATTGACAATAAGGCCGCCCTGACTAACATACAGGGCCTTTCGGATATCGCATTGGAGTGAAGCGCCGAAAGGATTTGGATGGGTTGACGAAGATTGGCGCAGTCTGCGACGAGTGCGGGCAGCGACTTATCAAAAGAAACGATATAACAAGAACATAGCGGGAGTTGGTATGAGCAGATTTGAAGGAAAAGTGGCGTTGGTGACAGGCGCCGCACGGGGTATTGGGCAGGCCATAGCATTGAAATTGGCCGGCGATGGAGCCGATTTGGCATTGTGTGACTTGAAAGCGGAGTGGCTGGACGAGACAAAGCAGAAAGCAGAGGCGCTTGGTCGGAAAGTCTACTGTTATTCCGTGGACGTCGCCAAGGCCGCCGATGTAACCGCCGCCGTGGATCAAATTCAGGCAGACGCCGGGCATATTGATATTCTCGTGAATAACGCCGGAATCACAAAGGACGGATTGCTGCTCAGAATGTCGGAAGAGGACTGGGACGCCGTATTGAACGTGAATTTGAAGGGAACCTTTCTTTTTACTAAAGCCGTTTCAAAGTATATGGCCAAACAGCGTTCCGGCGCGATGGTGAATATTGCTTCGGTCATTGGTTTGATGGGCAATGCCGGGCAATGCAACTACGCGGCGTCAAAGGCAGGGGTGATCGCCCTGACCAAGTCTGTGGCTCGCGAGCTGGCCAAGCGTAATGTTCGGGCCAACGCGGTGGCCCCGGGCTTCATTCAAACCAAAATGACCGACGCGCTTCCGGAAAACATTCAGCAGGAAATGCTGAAGGCGATTCCGATGACACGCTTCGGAAAGCCTGAGGACGTGGCCAATGTGGTGGCCTTTTTGGCGAGCGACGAGGCTTCTTACGTAACCGGACAGGTACTCACCGTTTGCGGTGGAATGGTCACGGCGTAAAAAGCCGAAGGTATGGGGACAAGAACGATTTTTTTATTGCATAAATAAAAAAAAAAGATACTGGATATGGCCTCATTTGGGTTTAGCCGCCTGGATGGGAAACAATAAGCAGGAGGAAATACAATGGCATTGGAAGATAAAGTCAAGGATATCATCGTCGAACAGCTGGGCGTCAACGCAGAACAGGTGACGTCGGAAGCTTCTTTTATCGAGGATTTAGGTGCGGACTCACTGGATACCGTGGAACTGGTAATGGCCTTTGAGGAAGAGTTCGGAGCGGAAATTCCGGACGAGGACGCTGAAAAGCTGAACACGGTTGGTGCCGTGGTTGAGTATCTCCGCGAAAAGGGATTTGAATGATCCTGATCTGACGGAATTTAATCCTCTGCGGTGTCCGGATCGGACGCCGCAGAGGATGTTTGTTTACCTAAAGCACATTTTTACTCGTTGATCACCCGGAAAGGCTTTTACGAAGGCCGCGTCGAGTGGGAGAGGGAATACGTATTCGGAGAGCTGTCATGCAGGATCGAAAACGGGTAGTTGTAACAGGCATGGGAGTCGTTTCTCCCTTGGGATGCAGTTTGGACTCGTTTTGGGGTCGATTGGTCGCCGGGGAGTCGGGGGTGGTGCGATTGACCAAATTCGATGCGACTGAGTATGACACGAAGATCGGGGGAGAAGTCCGGGATTTTAATCCTGACGATTATTTCTCAAAAAAAGAGCAACGCCATTTGGATCCCTTCAGCCTGTTCGGGTTAGTAGCGGCAAAAATGGCGATTGGTGATTCGGGGCTGGACTTTTCTAAGGAAAATACCGATCGAGCCGGCGTTATTGTTTCAACCGGCATCGGGGGATTGATCATTTTACAGCAACAGATGCGCGTGTTAATTGAGCGGGGCCCCAGTCGTTTTTCTCCGTTTATGATCCCTCAAATGATTACGAACATCATTTCGGGTCAGATAGCCATTGAATATGGGCTGACTGGGCCGAATTTTTGCGTAACGTCGGCCTGCGCTTCCGGAACGCATTCCATTGGCGAGGCGCTTCGGATGATTCAGCATGG
>CAZISY010000165.1:0-2591 GCA_964542025.1 uncultured Verrucomicrobiota bacterium | reverse complement strand
GCCAACACCTTAACCCTCGCCGGCAGCGATGCCGCGAACACGGAGCCGCGGACCAACGCGGAGGCCGGCGGGGTTTCACTTCCCGAGCGTGGGGCTCGGGTCATAGGGGTAACAGTAGGGGACGTAGTGCATGAGCCGGCCGGGGTGCCTAGCGCCTCGGCCGGACTCGGCACCGAGATCGCCCAACAGCTCAACGCCGCGCGTATCATTTCCGGCAAGTCGTAACCACCTTCCCGCAAAACAGCCGTGCCCTCAACTCCATCCATATCCTCAAACCTTACACACAAAGCTCGTGTGCCGTCTGCCGCTGTCGGTGGCTGCTCCCGTGGATCTGTCGTGCCTGGCGAGAGGGACGTGTCGTTCTTTGAGGCTGGCACCAAGCTCCCGGAATCGTCCTCACCGGGCGGGAAACCCTTTGACCACAGCAAGGCCCGCGTGCGTGCAGCCGCTCGATGGAACCGCCAGAAGGCGCTCCGCGCCGATCCCATGCACTGCTCACACTGTGGGCGCATCCACGACAAGCAGGCCACCGGCCACCAGCAGTGCCCAGAGTGCCGCGAGACTGCCAAGCGCCATCGGCGCAAAACGCGCAGTACGATTCTTGAGGTCGGACGCGGCGAACTGCGCCGGCTAGAGAAGCGCATCGCCGCGATGGAGAACTACTGCGCCAACCTCCGCGCGCTCCAGAAGATCGAGTACCGTCGCGGCTATGTCGCCGGCCGGCGCCTGCATCGCCGAGCGGCCGAGTCTCAGAGCTACCGCGATGCGATGGATGCGCGTGGCTCAGTCGGCTTCGAGGACCTCCAGCAACTTTCCCACGCCTATGCACGCTAGTTTCGTTAAGTCATTCCAGCGGCTCGAATCGCCGCGCCTCGTCAAGGAGGTCGAGCAAATCACCTGCGGCGAAGTCGTCGTGGATGGTGATCGCGCAACCCGGTCCGACCTACTCGCGCGATGGGAATCCGGTGACATGCAGGCGCGGGATCTGTACCTCGCATTAGCCTTCGACGCCAAGCCTCTAGCGTAACCACTCAACCCCGCGCGTCGCGGTGCGGCATGGCAGGCCGCCAAACGAATGCCCGACTACGGCAACATAAACGAGCCGAGACGCGCGGGCGCAATTTCCCAACCCAACAAAAAGCCCCGGCGCTGTAACGCCGAGGCTCAATAGAAGGTCTGAACTATGGACACGAATACCAAAACCACGAACGCGGTCAACCGCGTTCTCGAAACCAAGGAGGCGACGCCGTGAGCACCCTTGCCCGCAACGAACAGCGCGAGCAACTGCGCTACAACTACACGCCCGACGAGCGCCGCGAGAAAGGCCAGCAGTTGGCAGACACGCACATCCGACTCGGCACGGTCAACGACGAACTGGATCGGATCAAGAGCGACTACAAGGCCAAGATCCAGACGCTGGAAGCCGACATCACCACGCTCTCGACCCAGGTCTCGACCGGTTACGAGATGCGCGAATACGTTTGCTTCTACGAATACGACCAGCCGGAGAAGGGCAAGAAAACGCTCCGCCGGAAGGAGCCGCCGTGCGACGTCGTCCGCGTCGAGGAGATGACCGAGGCGGACCGGCAAACGGTCATGGACTCGATCGAGAAGCAGGCTGCCGAAGCTCAACCCGGCGCGGCCGACGGCACCATCGTTCCGTTCACGGGGCAGGCTCCGTCCGCGCCGAAGAACGGAACGCCGCAGTCTCCGGCCGGCGAAGACGACGAGCTTACCTGGGCTGCGCAGCTCGAAGCGCAGCGCAAGCGGACTGCCACCGAGAGCGCGGAGAAGAAGAAGGCCAGCAAAGGCAGGCGCACCTCCTCCGGCGGCGTCGTCGGCACAGAAGCCGACGGCAATGACCTCACAACCGAAGACGACAAGAAAGACTCGTAACAAAATGACACTTACAATCTCCAAAGGACGACGCCCCGCTCCGGTTCGCGGCGTCATCTACGGCCCCGAGGGCATCGGCAAAAGCACCCTCGTCAGCCACTTCCCGAGCCCGCTGTTTCTCGACGTTGAGGACGGCACCGCGCAGCTCGACGTTGCGCGCGTCGCCTGCCCGACGTGGGACGCTCTGCTCGCAGCGGTCAAGACGCTGGCGACTGACTCACACGGCGCACAGACCATCGTTATCGATTCCGCCGATTGGGCGGAGAAGGCGTTGATCGAGCACACACTCAAGCACGCCGGGAAATCGTCCATCGAAGACTTCGGATACGGAAAGGGCTACACCATCCTGGCCGAGTGCTGGACCCGGTTCCTCACCGAGTGCGACAAGCTCACGGCGGCCGGCTTGCATGTCGTCTTCACCGCTCACTCGGCGGTCAAGCGCATGTCCCCTCCCGACCAGACGGACGGATACGACCGGTACGAGCTCAAGCTCTCCAAGCAGGTCGCGCCCGTACTCAAAGAGTGGAGCGATCTGCTTCTCTTCTGCAACTTCAAGGTCCTCGTCGTCGAGGGCACCGACGGCAAGATCAAGGCCCAGGGCGGGCGCGAGCGCGTTATGTACTCGACGCACTCGGCCGCGTGGGATGCGAAGAATCGATACGGCCTGCCCGATGAGCTGCCGATGGAGTACGATC
>CAZISY010000164.1:0-2659 GCA_964542025.1 uncultured Verrucomicrobiota bacterium | reverse complement strand
AATTTGAACTTGGCCACCAGCCCCTGCAGATGCGTCGCCTGACTGCTCAGCTCTTCCGCCGCCGACGCCGTCTCTTCCGCATTGGCCGTATTCTGCTGCGTCACCTGATCCACCTGGCTCAAGCCAATGTTCACCTGCGAAACGCCCTGTGCCTGTTCACTCGAGGCCGCCGCGATTTCACCGACCAGATCGTTCGTTTTGACAATCCCGCCCACAATCTCTTTGAACGATTCGGATGTGGCTCCGGCCACCTGCATACCTGCGGCCGTCTTCGCGCCGGACGATTCGATCAGCTCCGCCGTTTCCTTCGCCGCCTTTGCACTGCGTCCGGCCAGGTTGCGCACTTCATCCGCCACCACCGCAAACCCCTTGCCGTGACGCCCCGCGCGGGCCGCTTCCACCGCCGCGTTCAGCGCCAGCAGGTTCGTCTGGAAGGCAATGTCATCAATCACTTTGATGATCTTCGCGATTTGCTGGCTCGACGCATTGATCGACTCCATCGAGCTGACCATCTGCTTCATCTGCTCGGAACCCTTCTCCGCCGCCTTGCGTACGCTGTCCGCCAGGCTGTTCGCCTGATTTGCGTTCTCGGCGTTCGTCTTCGTCTGCGAGGCGATTTCCGTCACCGAGCTGGTGATTTCCTCCAGCGAAGAGGCCTGCTCCGTCGCGCCCTGTGAGAGCGACTGGCTGGCATCACTGATCTGTTCCGCGCCCGAGTTCACCTGCATTACCGCTTCGGCGACCTGCACCAGCGCGTCGTTGAGACTCTGAATGGTTGTGTTCACATTGTCCTTCAGGGCTTCCAGTTGGCCCTGATAAGCACCCTCCACCCGATGCGTCAAATTATTGTTCGACGCCGCCTGCAATACCCCGCCGACTTCATTCAGCGGCGTTACCACCGCATCCATCATGGCGTTGACGCCTTCCACGATCCTGCGGAAATCGCCCTGATGTTTGGAGGCATCGGCCCGTTCATCCAGGCGGCCCGCGGCCCCGGCTTCCGCCAGACGATGGGCATCGGCCACCAGTGCGTTGACGGCTTCGATGCAGGTGTTGATGCTTTCGCGCATCGCCACATAATCCCCTTTCATGGGCTTCGTATTTTTCTCAGGAATATCCCCGCGGCTGATGCGGTCCAGGTATCCCGCAATGACCTTGAGCCGGCTGACGAGTATTTCCGTGGTCCCGTTGATGCCGTTGACAACATCGCGATAGGCGCCCTTGTGCTTCGAGGCGTCCGCGCGAACTGAGAGATTCCCCTCCTCGCCCGCTTTGGCCAGCAAATCCGCATCCTTAATCAGTGCTTCTATCGCTTCAATCATATTAATAAACGAGGGAATCAGCTCATCCTGTTCCGAACGCTTGCCGATCTTTTTCAGATCAGGCAAATCCACCAAATTTCCTTCGGATACGCGGGTGGCAATTTGCTGAACATGACTCAGGCGATTCATGACCTCGTTTACCGAATCAGCTATTTCCTTATATCCACCCTGATAGGTCCCCGCCATGGCGGCCGTGTAATCATTGTGGGCCATTCGGGCCAAAACGTTGATCGCTTCCCGCACCGGCTTCTCAATGTTATCCAGCGTGGTATTGACGATCTGAACAATTTCAGCAAAGGCGCCGCTCATCCCGGTCAGGGTTCCCCGATGACTCAAATCCCCGCGATCAGCTGCAACGGCCAGCGCTTCAAACTGCCGATTGATGTTATTCAGCACATCAATGACCTGCTGAAACGCCCGGGTCAGTACGCCGATTTCGTCATTTCCCTTGTAGTCCAGCGATACATTCAAGTCGCCCTGCGCGATGGATTTTGCAACCCGATTCAGCGTATCAAGCGGACGAAGCAGCTTGTTGATGACGAAATAACCCAGGGAGCCGAACACCAGCAGCAAAATTACAAAAGTGACGCCCAGGGCGACCAGCAGTCCGTGCAGATAGGCGTTTGCTTCTGCTTTTACCGCATCATCACTTACCCCCAAAAACAGGATGCCAATGACTTTGCCGGCCGTGTCCTTGATCGGGTCATACACCGTTATATAGGATTTCCCCAAGATGTTCGCCTTCCCCAAATAACGTTCGCCCTTCTGAATGGGATCGTACGCCGCGCTTTGGGTTCCCAGCGTGGTGCCAATGACTCGCGAGCCATCATCCTTGCGGATATTGGTGGACACACGCTTATAATCCGCCCCCTCGACTTCAAAAAAAGTGGCGACCACATTCAGCTTCTTTTGCCATTCATCCACCATCGAAAAATCATCGCGCAACGATTTCCCGGAAGCATCGGAAAGCCCGCCATCCTGCGTGTACTGAAGTCGTCCATAGGACTTCTCTGTGCTGAGCAGGGAATATTCCAGGTCATCCTGCAATTTTTCCATCAGGATCTTTGCAATGATCTGTTCATACGACTTTGATTCCTTGAGATACACCATGACCGAAAATGCGCCGGCCAGGAAGGCCAGCCCAAGAAACAGCATGAGCAGTATTTTCGTCCGAATTTTCAACTGTAATCCCTTCATCGCTTCCTTTCTTCCGGAGATGCCCCCGGACGTCAGAGATGATCACCTGGCTCAACACATCCGTTCATCATCTCCCCGCCCACGAACAACGGCACGGGTTCTCTTTTACCCCCCAGTCAGCAGGGCGTCAAACTATTTGT
>CAZISY010000163.1:0-2675 GCA_964542025.1 uncultured Verrucomicrobiota bacterium | reverse complement strand
CCGTTGACCATCGTATCATTGCCGCTGAAGCCGCGTATGGTCAGTTGTCCGCCCGAGGCGGTTGACGGGGAACGTCCTCCCGAGGATACGCCGGAGACATATTGGAGGGAGTCGTAAAAGCTGTTGATTTCAAGCACGTCCAGGAGAGCCTGCGGGAGTACTTCCACGGTTTGCGGAAGCTGGATCAGCGGGGTCTCCGTCAGGGTGGCGTCCGCGATCATGGTTGGGCGCAGGGCCGCGTCTTTTTCAGCCCGCACTTCGAGCGAAGGCAATTCCACGGTCTTTTCCGGATCATCGGCTCCGGCCATACACACGGCAAACACGCCTCCCGCCAATACCCCGACACCATTCATCCATCGCTTCATGCGGCAACACTCCTTCACCCATGTCTTTATTTTTTAGGTTGTCACTGGACGGGTCCGCATTATGCAGAGAGTGTGCCAAGAGGGCCGGAAGGGCGCATATTATTTTGGATGAAGCCTGATATTCAGGAATCCGGCCTGTTTCTTCGTGGGGCGTTGCCAGAGGGCGGGCGAAGCAGATTATGATTCTGAATAGAATTTATCCATGCGCCGGACGGGGGTGTTCAAATTTTATCCGGCGGCGAAAGGAGTCCAGACATGCAGGCGGGCCCTGCGAGTGAAGAGCAGAGAGAGCGTGATGCGTTCGGGGGGCAGGCCGGCCAGGACCGACAAGACATCGCGGTAAAGTTCAAGCTGTTCGCGGTGCGATTCCACGGCGCGCGCGAAGTCGTCTTCCGTGTCCGGGAACTGGTCGGTTTTGTAATCAAGGATTGTGGCGGCGCAGGGCTTTCCCGCCGGGTCGAGCAGGAGGGTGACGCGGTCGAAGCAGCCGGAGATCCATCGGTTTCCGAGGGCGATTTCAAAGCGTTTTTCGCGCCAGAGATCCGCCGGTTGCGAGGGTTTGGCGAGGGCCCGGCGTATGTCGGGCGCGGCGAGGGCGCGGGAAAATTCTTCGCGCAGGCGGGCGCGGATGGTTTCATCCAGCGGCATGGCGGCGAGGTGTTCGAGGCAGAGGGTTTCGGCGTTCGGCTCCAGCCATTCAAGCTGTTCGAAAAGGGCGTGCATGGCGGTGCCGTACTCGGCGGCATCGCGTCCGTGAATGGAAAACAGATGTTCGGCCTTGAGATGTGCATCGGCCTCTGCCGAGGGAAGACGGCGCTCCAGGCGGATGGGCGGACGTTCGATGGGGCGCGCGGCGGGCGCGGCGGATGGGGCGGGTTTCGATTCGGGGGCGGGGGTCGCGGCGTGGAACCAGTCGGCATGTCCGGTTTCAAAAAGGATGTCAGACCGGGAGGCGGGCATGGTGCTTTTTCCCGCGAGTTGTTTTTTCAGGAGGGCGGAGGCGTAGAGCGTGTCGCTGCTTTTGCCGGGGTCGAGCGTGATCATGTAGAGTCCCTGCCGGGCCCGGGTCATGGCGACGTAGAGCAGGCAGAGCGATTCGTAGGCCTGCTGTTCGCGCAGGGCGTCGAGATGGGCGGAGAGTACGGCGTCGGCGGCGGAGAAGGACGCGGGCGGATAATACAGCACCCAGTCCGAGGAGTCCGCTTCCGTCGGCGGGGCCCTGTGCAGTACGAGTCCGGTTTCGCCGCGGCCGAGGGAATCGAGCGCATCGGATTGCAGGTCGGGAAGGAATACGGCGTCGAATTCGAGTCCCTTGGCCTTGTGCATGGTGAGTACGCGGATGGTGCCGGACGGCGCTTCGGTCCGTTCCCGCCGGTTTTGCACGAACTGAATGAAGGGGACGGTTTGCCGGGGATGAGCCAGATCAAATTCCTGGGCGCATTGCAGCAGTTGGAGAAGGCGGGCGCGGGTGAATGCGGAAAAACCATTCGGGTTCAGTCGTTCGCATTCGGCGATCCAGCGTCCGATGAGATGCTGAAAGCCGCGCAGGTGAATGTCGCGCAGCAGATGGGCGGAGAGCGTGTCGCGGGTCAGTTTCAGGCGCTCGGCGACGCCGCGGAGCGGGGTCATGTTGATGTGCTGCCAGGCCAGGTTGTCGCCGGGGTGATCCGCAAGTTTGATCAGTGAGAGAAAGGCGGCGACGACCGTGTTGTCCGCGATGCCGGAGTCGCCTTCCCACAGCGTATCGAAGCCCTGGGAGCGCAGGTAGTCCACCATGGCAAGCCCCTGTTTGGCGGAGCGCACCAGGATGGCGATACCGTGGCGAAGGGGTTGGTCGAGGAGCGGACGGAGCAGTTCGGAGGTGAGCGCGAAGCGGGGGTCGTCTTCGTCGCTGTTGCGTTCATTTTTCGGCAGCTCATAAAGCACCGCATATCCGGGCGTATCTTTCAAAACGGTTTGATGGGTTTCCCAGTTTTCATTCCAGCGGGCAATGACCGGCGCGGGCAACTGTTCTTCCGGAGTCAGGCTGGAAAACACCGCGTTGACGGCGTTGATGACGGCGGGTGCTGAGCGGCGTGAAAGGGAGAGGGTTTCACGCTCAATGGCGGGGTGATACTGATCGTAGATTTGCCGGAAGAGGCGCGCATCGCCGCCGCGCCAGCCGTAGATGGCCTGTTTGACATCGCCGACGTAGAAGAAGGAGCGGCGGCCTTCGGTGTCCTGCAGAATTTCGTCGATCAGATTACTCAGGACGGCCCATTGGGCGGTGCTGGTATCCTGAAACTCATCGAGCATCCAGTGGTCGAAGCG
>CAZISY010000162.1:0-2828 GCA_964542025.1 uncultured Verrucomicrobiota bacterium | reverse complement strand
CTGGGATATGTGGGCGGCCTACAATGCCGATGGCGGAACGATGTCGCTCTCCTACGGAATGAAGGATGCTGGCGGACTCCTCTTCGGATCCACGTTCTCCACATCCAGCCTGGCCGGGTGGACGGTCGGTGGAAGCACCGGTATTCTTTGGCAGGTCACAGACGGACAGCTTCGCGCAACCTCGCAGGCGTCCAACACCGTGGGTTGGATCGTGCGAAACGATCTCGACATCAACGGGAAGAATATCACGATGACCTACGATGTGCTGTACACCAACCGCGCACTGTGGGGCGGGGTGATGTATCGCGGCGTGTATCTGGACGTGAACCGCAGCACGATGCAGTGGCGCGATTCCAATGCGCTCTGGAAGGCCAATGGGTTCACCAACGAAGGGTGGCATCACGTGGTCCTGCACATTCGCGACGGCGAACTCTACCTGCGCAGCGATTTAATCGTGGATGATCAGGTCGTCTTCCTGGATGAAGCGATAGAATACAATCAGAATGCGCTTGGCAGCGGCATCGGGTTTATCGGGTCCTATACGAATGGCGAAAGCATTCGTTGGGACAACGTGCAAATCACCGATGAGAAGTACTCGCTGAAAACGGCCTCGGTGAGCGGATCGTTCATCCCGACCAATGACGCGCAGCCCACCTTCTGGGCCTACATCCCGGATTACGATCCGGACATGTGGGAATTTGAAGGCGCCGCAACGGGTGGAACGAATCAATGGTATCTGCATGATGAAAATGACGGACCGCACGCCAGGACCGCAGTGGATGTGTACTTCGCACCGCGTATTATGACGGAAGCGCAGAACTTCCCGTCAAACGTTGTCGCGGGGCAGACGGCCAACGTGCCCATCGAGTGGGAACACCTGGCTGGAAATCTGCCCGCGAAGCTGGTGGTGTCCCTGTATGATGCGCAGACAGGATCACGGGCCGGCGAAGCGGAGTTCGACATTACGACCGAGGACGGCGCCTCCACTTTCCCGGTTACGGTGTGGCCGAACGTCCTTGCCAGCGAGGACGCCGTCTGGAGCGCCTACATGTATTCAACTTCTGTTACAGACCCCTGGGAGGAGCGGATTGGATTTGACGATACCTATCGCTCGGATTCGAAAGGGGTACCGGTTGAGCCGGAATTCAGAGTCGCTGCGAGTAATGCCAACGGAGGCGACTACGTTGCCTATTCGGATCTCTTCGTTCCTGCGGAAGCGAAGTGGTACTTCTGGCCGTCATTGTCTGTGGCATCATTCGATTCGAAATACACAGGTGTTCCGGTGCCTGAAGGCGACACCTGTGTGCGCGTTGCCCTGAACAACGTGAGCTATGCCGGGTGGGGTGTGGTTTACCCGTCGCGCAGGATCAACCTGAATGACTTCAACTACCTCAAGTTCTGGGTGCAGAGCGCCGAACCTCTCAAAATCGAAGTGGAGGCGCCGAGATACACGAAGAAGACCGTTATCCTCAACGAAAGCCATTGGGATAAGACGCAGTATGACACCTGGCAGGAAGTCACCATTCACAAGTCGGAATTCGGCATCGGGTCGAACGGTCTCGCGGAGGTATGCAGCCCGTTCGAGGTGACGCTGCAGGCCCCGTATCACAGCGGCTTAGAGGTGATCGATTCAAACACGATATTCGCTATCGGCACCACGTCGGATCCCATTCGTAAAAGTCTGGATGGGGGCGTGACCTGGACTTCGCAGCTACTGCCGGACAATGCGTTTCTGGCGGATATCGATATGCTGGACGCCAATACCGGTTGGGCGGTGGGATACTGTTCCGGGGTCCGCAAAGTATTCAAGACCACCAACGGCGGAACCAACTGGGTCCAGCAGACGGTGCCGAATACATCGGGCTACCTGTATGGAGTGTGCGCCATCAATGCGCAAACGGCATGGATCTGCGCCAGTGGTGGGCAAATATACCGAACCACGAATGGTGGAACCACGTGGTTGGCGGTGAGTGTGCCGACCACCAACGGGATGAATAAGATACACTTCATTGATCAGAATCACGGATGGGCCGTGGGTTCCGCTCGGACGGTGCTTCGCACCACCGATGGCGGGACCACATGGACGGTTGTGACCGTGACGGCTGGAGGGAGCTCCGGCAGCAGTTTGGAAGGATTGCACTTCTTCGACTCGCTCAACGGTTGGGTCTGCGGTTATAGTGGGATGCTCGCCAAAACCACCGATGGCGGCCTGAGCTGGACTGCGTCCTCCCGTATCACATACAACACGATCAATGTCATGTGCTGGGAAAACAGCCAGACCGGGCATGTGGGGACGACCCAAGGGGATGTTTATTCCACTCGCAATGGCGGATTAACCTGGTCGTCGGCCATTGATACCGGGGGCTCCGTTGAGGGCATCGAGTTTCTGGATGCCGGCAACGGATTCCTGGTGAATCAGTACGGCTTCATAAAGAAGAGTACCGGGTACGATAGATACGGCCGCATGACGTGGCAGGATGTGGCGCCGCAGAGCGGAGAGTTCCTGATCGATTATGTGCGTTGGACGAAAACGCCCTGAGCGGAGAATTGAGAACAACGGATCGGGCGGCCTGTATGGGCCGCCCTGTCCGTGAGGGGCATCTACATGAACACCAACGTAACGGCGGGGAACTGGATGAGTGTCTGGAGCAACCGTACGCCCAATGCCGACAAGGTGTTTTATGACGATGTCCGCTGGGTCCGGAACATCGGTACGAATCAACCGCCTGTGGTGAGTGGCGGAGCAAACAGTTCTGCCGTGGTGAACCAGCCAGTGACGCTGACGGGAACGCACACGGATGACGGACTGCCCGCAGGGCGTCCGGTCA
>CAZISY010000161.1:0-2937 GCA_964542025.1 uncultured Verrucomicrobiota bacterium | reverse complement strand
GTTGGAGGGCGAGCGTCCCCGCGAGCCGTCTTTGGACTTTTGTCGGTGGCGCCAACGATTGGAAAAAAGAGAACCGGGTACTCAGCCCCCCTCAGCCCCCCTCAGGACTCCTGGGCCATCACGGAACGCAGCACGTATTGCAGGATGCCGCCGTGGCGGTAGTAATCCACCTCGATCGGCGTATCAATGCGGCATTTCGCGCGGAATGTTTTTTCTCCGGCGCGTACGGTTAGAATTGTGCCGGGCTTCAGCGATTCATCGACGCCTTCAATCGTGAAGCGTTCCGCACCGGTGAGGCCGAGCGTTTCCGCGGATTCGCCGTTGAGGAATTCCAGCGGAAGCACGCCCATTTCCACGAGGTTGCTGCGGTGAATGCGTTCAAAATTTTCAGCGATGACGGCGCGCACGCCCAGCAGGACCGTGCCTTTGGCGGCCCAGTCGCGTGACGATCCCGCACCGTACATCTTGCCGGCCAGCACCACGAGCGGCGTGCCGTCGGTTTGGTAACGCATGGCGGCATCGTAGATGGACATTTCTTCGCCGGTGGGGGCGTAGCGGGTGTAGCCGCCTTCGCGTTCCACCATGCGGTTGCGGATGCGAATGTTGGCGAAGGTGCCGCGCATCATGGCCTCGTGATTGCCGCGCCGCGATCCGAAGGAATTGAAGTCGGCCTTCTTCACGCCGTGGGCGATGAGGTATTTTCCGCCCGGCCCATCCGCCGGAATATTGCCGGCCGGTGAAATGTGGTCGGTGGTAATGAAGTCGCCGAACACGGCCAGCGCCGAAGCGTTTTGAATGGGGCGGATGGACGGCGTCGCCGTGGAAAGATTTTCAAAGAACGGCGGGTTTCGGATGTAGGTGGAATCCGCATCCCAGGCAAAGCAGTCGCCTTCCGCCACGGGCAGTTCGTTCCATTGCGGATTGGCGCTGGAAACATCGGCATACACGGCTTTGTAATATTCGCTGTTGGCGGCGACCCCGGCGACGGCGTTCATTTCCTCCTCCGTGAACCAGAGGTCGCGCAGGTACACGGGGTTGCCCGCGCGGTCGAGTCCGATCGGGTCGGCGGAGAGATCGATGTTGACGGTTCCGGCCAGCGCGTAGGCCACCACAAGCGGCGGCGAGACGAGGTAGTTCAGCTTTGTCAGCGGATAGACGCGCCCTTCAAAGTTGCGGTTGCCGGAAAGCACGGCGGCCACGGTCAGGTTGTTCTGTTTGATGGCCTGATCGATGGCTTCCGCACAGGGACCGCTGTTGCCGATACAGGTGGCGCAGCCGTAGGCGGCGACGTGGAAGCCCAGGGTTTCCAGCGGTTGAAGCAGACCGGCATCGCGCAGATACTGCGTGGCCACCTGCGAGCCCGGTGCGAGCGACGTCTTCACAAACGCCGGCACCTTCATACCTTTTTCCGCGGCCTTTTTCGCGATCAGACCCGCCCCCAGAATCAGCGAGGGATTTGAGGTGTTCGTGCAGGAAGTGATTGAGGCAATGATCACGGAACCATCGCCGATGGCGCCAAAGCCCGGTACGTCCACGCCGGTTTTCGGCGCCGGGATTTCTTTTTGGAAGCCGCTCTTCAGTTGCGGGAGCGTCAGGCGTTCGTGCGGTTTGCGCGGGCCGGCGATCGACGGTTCAACCGTCGAAAGGTCAAGTTCCAGCGTGTCGTTGAAGGACGGTACGGTGTGGTCCTGCCGCCAGAGTCCCTGTTCTTTGCAGTAGGCTTCCACGAGGGCGCAGTGTTCTTCGCTGCGTCCGGTTTCGCGCAGGTAGGCGATGGTTTTTTCGTCGATCGGGAAGAAGCCCATCGTGGCGCCGTATTCCGGGGCCATGTTGGCGACGGGACAGCGATCAGCCAGACTCAGCGCGGCGGCGCCTTCGCCATAGAACTCGACGAATTTCTCCACGACGCCTTTTTGACGCAGCATGCGGGTGACCGTCAGGGCCAGATCCGTCGCGGTTACGCCCGGGCGGAGGCGTCCGGTGAATTTAAAACCGATCACTTCCGGGGTCAGCAGGGGAATGGGTTGGCCCAGCATGGCCGCTTCGGCTTCGATGCCGCCTACGCCCCAGCCGAGTACGCCCATACAGTTGATGGTGGTGGTGTGCGAGTCGGTGCCGACGAGCGTATCCGGAAAGGCCATACCGTCGCGCACGAGTACGCAGCCCGCTAGATATTCCATGTTGATCTGATGGCAAATGCCGAGCCCCGGAGGCAATACGCGCAATTTCTCGAAGGCGCGCTGTCCCCATTTCAGGAACCGGTAGCGCTCGGCGTTGCGCTGAAATTCGAGGTCCACGTTTTCTTTAAAGGCGCAGGACGTGCCCGCAGCATCAAGTTGGACGGAGTGGTCAATCACGAGGTCCACAGGAATCATCGGCTCAATCAGCGACGGATTTTTGCCGGCCTGTTTCATCGCGGAACGGAGCGCCGCCAAATCCACCACGCAGGGTACGCCGGTGAAGTCCTGGAGCAGTACGCGCGACGGCATGTAGGGCAGTTCCTCGCGCGGGGCCGTGGGCGACCAGCGGGAGAGCGACTGAATATGCTCGAACGTGTAGGCCGGGTGTCCCTGCATGCGCACCACCGACTCCAGCAGAATGCGGATGGAGTAGGGGAATCGCGAAAAATTACCGAGGCCGCGGCGTTCGAGATCCGCCAGGCTGAAATAGTTGACCGAGCCGCCGCGGTAGGTGAGTTTCGCGGGCTGAAAAGTTGTACGCTTCATGGACTGCTCCTGCTTTGGTTTTAAAGGGTGCGCAACAATAAGAAGGCGCGGAAAGGGTGTCAAAGTTTTTACAACGCATTATGAGCAAATCCGACAGATGAGTAATGGTGTTTTCACACACCGCTTCGCTCAAGATCGCCAAGATCGCAAAGGGCGAACCCTTTGCGGTAAGCACACTTATTCGCGTATCTTCGCGTCCTTCGCGGTTAAC
>CAZISY010000160.1:0-2950 GCA_964542025.1 uncultured Verrucomicrobiota bacterium | reverse complement strand
GTTGTTTTCGAAAAACACGATGCAATTGGAGGATTACTCCGTTATGGTATCCCCGATTTCAAACTGAACAAATCGGTAATTGACCGCCGTTTGAACATTTTATCGGCTGAAGGAATTGTTTTCAAAACAAAATCGGAAATCGGCAAAAACATAGCAATAAAAGATGTCATCAAAGAGTTCGATGCTATTTGCTTAACGGTTGGATCTGGCGAACCACGCGACTTGAAAGTTGAAGGCCGCGAACTGAAAGGCATCCATTTTGCCCTCGAATTCCTGCATCAACAAAACGCACTTGTTTCGCAAAAAGAAGTACCAGGCCCCGAGCTGATTTCAGCAAAAGGTAAAAAAGTATTGGTCATTGGTGGTGGCGACACCGGTTCTGACTGCGTTGGGACTTCAATCAGGCAAGGTGCCACAAGTGTTATCCAAATTGAACTTTTACCTCAGCCACCTGAGAATAAAAACCCCGACACACCTTGGCCAATGTACCCTAACGTACTCAAAACATCGAGCTCGCACAAAGAAGGTTGCGAAAGGCGCTGGAGCCTCAACACCAAACAAATACTTGGCAAAAAAGATGCTGTATCCGGAGTTGTTGTTGAAGAAGTTGAATGGAGTAAAGATGAAAACGGAGCTTGGAAAATGACTCCAACAGGTAAAACCGAAACAATAAAAGCAGATTTGGTTTTATTGGCACTTGGATTCATACATCCTGTTCACGAAGGCTTGCTCGACGAACTCGGGTTAAGCTACGACAATAGGGGCAATGTTGAAGTAAATGCACTGATGCAAACCAGTAAATCGAAAATATTTGCAGCCGGCGACACCATCACCGGAGCAAGCCTCGTAGTTAGGGCTATCGATTCGGGCAGAAAAGTGGCAGAAAAAATCGATAGCTTTTTAAAACAATAAAAAACGAATTACTTATGTGTGGAATTGTTGGAATATTCGATATAAAACAAGAGCCTCAGTCGTTACGATCTCAGGCACTAAAAATGGCAAAACGCATTCGTCACCGCGGACCAGATTGGTCGGGCATTTATTGTGGCGACAAAGCCATTCTTGCCCACGAACGTTTATCGATTGTTGATCCCAGCTCGGGAAAACAACCTTTGTACAGCAAAGATGGCAAGCTGGTTCTGGCCGTGAACGGCGAGATTTACAACCATCAGGATTACAGAAAAAAATATGCCGATAATTATGAGTTTCTTACGCAATCGGATTGCGAGGTTATATTGGCATTATACCGCGATAAAGGAGTTGATTTTCTGGAAGATATGAACGGCATTTTTGCTTTCGCCTTGTACGACATTGAAAAAGATGAATACCTTATTGCTCGAGATCACATTGGGATTATTCCGTTGTATGTTGGCTGGGATTCGATGGGAACATTTTATGTTGCCTCAGAATTAAAAGCCCTCGAAGGTTACTGTGTGAAAATTGAAGAATTCAAGCCAGGCCATTATTTGTCGAGCAAAGATGGGGTGATGACACGTTGGTACAAGCGCAACTGGATGGAATTCGACGCAGTTAAAAACAACCAAGCAAGTATTTCTGAATTGAAAGAAGCCCTCGAAAATGCGGTTCATCGCCAATTGATGTCCGATGTTCCTTACGGAGTACTCCTTTCAGGAGGGTTAGATTCTTCGATCATTTCGGCCATCGCAAAAAAATATGCTGCCAAACGCGTTGAAAGTGGAAACACGCAAGAAGCGTGGTGGCCACAGTTACATTCTTTTGCTGTTGGGTTAGTTGGATCTCCCGACCTTGCTGCTGCCCGGAAAGTGGCAGACCATATCGGAACTGTTCATCATGAAATACACTTCACCGTTCAGGAAGGTCTCGATGCTATCCGCGATGTAATTTACCATCTCGAAACTTACGATGTAACTACAGTAAGAGCCTCAACTCCAATGTATTTACTTGCAAGGGTAATCAAATCGATGGGCGTTAAAATGGTACTATCGGGCGAAGGTGCCGACGAAATTTTTGGTGGATACCTCTACTTTCACAAAGCTCCAAATGCCGAAGAATTCCACAAAGAAACAGTCCGAAAAATTGACAAACTCCATTTGTACGACTGCCTGCGCGCCAATAAATCGTTGGCAGCTTGGGGAATTGAAGGCCGCGTTCCATTTCTCGACAAAGAATTCATGGATGTTGCTATGAGGCTTAATCCGGAAGCCAAGATGGCCAAAGACGGGAAAATGGAAAAATGGATCTTGCGAAAAGCGTTCGAAGATTTTCTGCCCGAGAGCGTTGCATGGCGTCAAAAAGAACAGTTTTCGGATGGTGTAGGTTATAGCTGGATTGATACATTAAGAGATTTGGCTTCGAAAAATATTTCGGATGAAGAAATTGCAAACGCAGCCGAAAGGTTTCCGATCAATCCACCAATGAACAAGGAAGAATACCACTACCGCACCATTTTCCACGAACTGTTCCCTTCTGATTCAGCAGCATCGTGTGTACCTTCGGTTCCATCGGTAGCATGCAGCACACCAATTGCCATTGAATGGGATGCCGCGTTCAAGAATATGGTCGATCCATCGGGACGTGCCGTTAAAAGCGTTCACGAACAGGGCTACAAATAAGATTTTATTCTATTAGCAATTTTATAATAACAAAACTGCCGTACTTTCTTTCTTAACAAGAAGAAATACGGCAGAATTGTTTCTAAATGCATCGTGGTTGCTGAACCTATTCCGAAACCTCAGTTTCAAATTCAGCTTTATCGTCATAAATCACTTTTGGTTGACCTAACAAGGAAACAATCTTTCCGGTGAATAAACCAGCTATAATAGCAATAATTGCAGTGATTAATATACCCTTCAATTGTGCACCCGCGTCAATACCATCAACAATAACAAGAGCAACCAAACCACCAAACGATCCGGGAATACCATGCAGATTTGTCACGCCACAGGTGTCAACTATTTTTTGGAATTTT
>CAZISY010000159.1:0-2992 GCA_964542025.1 uncultured Verrucomicrobiota bacterium | reverse complement strand
CGCGTCACCGGTCTGGTTCACGACGGGACCTCCAATCTGGTTGCATGTGGGTCCTTCACCACGGCGGGCGGCGGGGCGGCCAACCGGGTGGCGCGCTGGAACGGAGCGAGCTGGTCGGCATTCGGCACCGGTCTGGGCGCGCCGGGGTACAGTGACTTGGCTTGGGATGTACTCCTTGCGGACGGCAACCTGTATGCGGCGGGCCGCTTCACCAACGCGGGCGTGATCGCTGTTACAAATATCGCCCTGTGGAACGGATCCGAATGGGCCCCGCTCGGCCCCGGGCTGGGCCTTGCGGCAACGATGGATGATTCGTATGATGTCTATGCACTGGCGCATGACGGGACAAACCTGTACGCAGGCGGTGAGTTCACCACATCAGGCGGGCTGACCGTCAACCGTGTGGCCATGTGGAACGGCACGAGCTGGACGAATCTGGGCAGCGGGCTGGACGACTATGTGCGCGCGCTGGTGCATGACGGGACGAACCTGTACGCCGCCGGGGGCTTCCATACGGCGGGAGGCGTCACCGCTCACCGCATCGCAATGTGGAATGGAACGAGCTGGACGAACCTCGGCAGCGGAATGGATTACGCCGTGGAGGCCCTGGCGCATGACGGCACGAACCTCTACGCGGGCGGGAACTTCACCACGGCGGGCGGCGTGACGGCCGAACGAATCGCGAAATGGAACGGAACAACCTGGAGCGCCGTGGGGACCGGAATGACGGGCAATATGATTCGCAGCCTTCTTTTTAAAGGTGCGGATTTATACGCGGGCGGATCATTCACGGCGGCGGGCGGCGTACCGGCCACCAACATCGCCCAGTGGAAAACGACCATGACCACCAATGAGGGCGTGAATCCTTCATCCGGCTCCTGGACAGGCGGCTACGAAGTGGCGATCGGCGGATCGAACCTGGGTAATGGATCGGACATCACCAATGTCACGCTGTGCGGCCAGAGCGCGTCGATTTTGGGCCAGTCGATCACACATGTGGTGGTGCGGGCGGCGGTGACGATGACGCCCGGCCTCGGTGATGTGCGTGTGTATTCCACCAGCTACGGCGCAACGGTCAAGCCCGGCTCGTTCACCTACGAAGGCGCTTCAATCCTGGTTTCCGGTTCTGCCTTTGGTCCGCTGGCGCTTGGAGCGTCGGCGACGAATTATTTCAGTGTGACCAACTCCGGCACGGAGGCGCTGACCATTACGGCGGCTACGAATGCCGGCACGGGTACGGCGCTGTTCGATGTGTCGGCATTTGAGGGGCTGACGGTTGCGCCCGGCACGGTCAGCAATGTCCCCGTGGTATTCACAGCATCGACGACGGTCGGCACGTTCAATCCGGTGTGCCACACGGTCAATAACAGTCCGGCCTCCAATTATTATTTCGGCCTGTACGGTTCGGTCTTCCAGCTTTCGGCCAACAATGGTCCCCAGGCGGGCGGAAATACGATCACGGTCACTAACGGATACTTCGGCGCGATCACGAATGTGCTCATCGGGGGCGCGGGCGTCTCGCCCGCATCTCATGGCGCCAATTGGTTCACGATCATCGTTCCCGCGGCCGTCGGCTCGGGCACGGTGGACATCACCGTGCAGACGTCGGACCACGGCAGCACCACGCTTGCCGGAGCCTACACCTACAATCCGGCGGGCCAAATCGGCTGGACCACCGGCATGACCATCTGGACCAACATGGGCAGCGGCCTCAACAACACGGCGTATGGCCTGGTGGCCGACGGGACAGATGTTTATGCAGGCGGACAATTCACCACGGCGGGCGGGGTGTCGGCCAGCCGCATCGCGAAATGGAACGGCACAAGCTGGACAAACCTGGGCAGCGGGCTGGACAATGCCGTGCTCGGTCTGGGAGGCCGTGGAACGAACCTCTATGCCGTAGGCTACTTCGGCTTGGCGGGTGGCGTGTCCGCCAGCCGGGTGGCCATGTGGAACGGCGCAAGCTGGACGAATCTCGGCAGCGGAGTCGGCGGCAACGGGGCGGCCGTGCTGGTTGCCGGTTCGACCGTCTATGTCGGGGGCTGGTTCACGAACGCGGGGGATGTGGCGGCCCGTGGCATCGCAGCGTGGGACGGGACAAGCTGGACGAATCTCGGTACGGGACTGAACAGCGGCGCACGCTGTCTGGCACACGATGGAACGAACCTGTACGCGGGGGGGCAGTTTACCAACGCCGGCGGTGTGTCGGTGATGAACGTCGCGAAATGGGACGGCACAAGCTGGACGAACCTCGGCAGCGGGCTTGGTGATCGATGGGCCAATGTATATGGATTGGTCTACACGGGGAACACCCTGTATGCGTGCGGTTGGTTTGTTTCCGGAGGCGGTCAGGCCCGCGTGGCGAAGTGGAACGGCTCAAGCTGGACCGATGTGAGCGGCGGCGTCGGGGGCGATGCCAACGCGATAACGCATGACGGCACGAATCTGTATGTGGGAGGCAGTTTCACGTCGCCCGGAAACCGGGTTGCGAAATGGAATGGAACCGCTTGGTCCGCTTTGGACAGCGGGCTGAATGGTACCGCATGGGCACTGGCGCACAATGGAACGACGCTCTATGCGGGCGGGCAATTCTCGACCGCCGGGGACGTACCGGCTGCCAATGTCGCCATGTGGATGCCGACGGTCGCCACAAATCCGGGCGTTTCGCCGGCGTCCGGCTCCTGGACCGGTGATTATGAGGTGGTGATCAGCGGGTCGAATCTGGGCAGCGGATCGGACATCACGAATGTAACGCTGTGCGGAATCACGGCGGCGATTCAGAGCCAGAGCGCCACGCAGATCATCGTGAGAGCCGGTGGGTCCGCCGTCGCCGGTATTGGTAACGCCGTGGTTCAATCACTGAGCTTCGGTACCACCGTGAAGTCGAACGTCTTCACCTACCTGATTCCGAAGTTCGGCCTGCTCGGCACGAACGGGGCGGGCATCGCCAATGGCAACGCTGTCTCCGTGGCGGACGGCACCGACTTCGGTC
>CAZISY010000158.1:1245-3085 GCA_964542025.1 uncultured Verrucomicrobiota bacterium | reverse complement strand
TTCACCCGCAAACGCGACCTCGCCGAACTGCTCGGCCTCCCCCAGGAAACGGTCTTTGAACTCGTTCCGCCGCCCCTTCCGGACATTGCGCTCCCCGAACCCGAAGAAGCTCTCCAAACCGCCTTCAGCAACCGGCTGGATTATGCCCAGCTCCTGCAGGATTACCGAACCAAACAGCGGGCCATTAAAATCGCCAAACGCCGAACCCTGCCCGACGTCGCCCTCATCACCTCCGCCGAAGTATTCGAGGAAAACGAATCCTTCCCGCAGTCCCTGGATCTGACCGACAGCGCCTGGACGATCGGCCTGGCGGGCGATTCCGATCTCTTCAAACGCCATGAGCGCATCGCCCTCCAGCAGGCCGAACTCAGTGAACAATCCCTGCGCGAACTGATCGATATCAAATCCATCACCATCACGCGCGAAATACTTCAGGCCCTTTCCGCCTGCCGCCGCACCCGCTCCGAAGCCTCCATTCAGGAACGCAATTACCAGCTCGCGACCGACCGCGTCACCCTTGCCCGCCGCCTCTATGAAGCCGGGCGCGCGGATAATTTTTCCGTCACCGATTCCGAAGATGCCTTTATCAAAGCCGAGACGTCGCTGCTGGAGGCGCGCGCCGAATATGTCATTACCGGCTACGAGCTGCTGAATGAAATGGGCATACTGCTGGATGTGCCCGTCACCCTGAAACCCAATGGATTCATCCCATGAAAAGACGCTCCCTGCTTATTCTACTGACGCCGGCCGTTCTGGGTCTGCTGGCGGCCGGCCTCGCCGCCCATCGCCGCCCGCCCGCCGCCGAGTCCTCCTCCGCCCCGGCGGTCTACGCGCCGTTCGAGCAGTGGTCCTCCTACGAGGGCGTGCTGGAATCCAAGTCCGTCCAGGTGATTATGTCGCTCTTCAAGGGACAAACCACCATCATTCGCCTCGCGCCGGAAGGGGATACCGTTTCCAATGGCGATCTTCTCGTGGAATTCGACAGCGCCCAGCTATCGCGCGACATCGTCAAACTGGAACATGAAGTCCTCTCTGCGGAATCCGAATGGAACAGCCTTCAGCATGCCGAACTCCCGCTGGAGCAAACCGATCTGGCCAGCCAGGTAGCCGAAGCCAACTATCTTTATGAAACAGAGAACAGCTACCTGGAGGACTGCCGGGCGCTCATGAAAGATGCCCTTATTTCGACCCAGGAAGTCGCCCAGCAGGAACACAAGGTCGTCAGCCAGAAGGCCCGGCTCGATCAACTCGAAACCAAGGCGCGCCTGACCGAAGCGCACGTACACCCGGCCCGCCTGCGCAAAGCCAAATCACAGCTCGACGCCCTGAAGTACCAACTCGACGACGCACGCCGCCAACTGGCCGAGTGCGTCATTCGCGCCCCCGCCGACGGTATGGTGACCTACAATCCGCTCAACATCAACGGCGAATATCGAACCGTTCGCGTGGGCGATTCCGTCAACCAAAACCAACCCTTCATGAGCATCCCCGACATGACCAATCTCATGGTGACCTGCTATGTGCCGGAATCCGATCTCTCCTTCGTCCAGCCCGGATTCCCCGCCCGCATTACCCCGCCTGCCTTTCCGGATCTCTGCCTCGATGGGGTTGTGGAAACCGTCGGCGCCATGGCGCAGCGCCTCCGCGGAAAACCGGGCTGGCAAAAATATTTCTTTGTGACCATCCGCCTGAATAGCGACGATCCCCGCCTGCGCACCGGACTTTCCGCCCGCGTGGACATTCGTTCCTTCTCCTCTGACCGGGTGCTCACCATCCCGCGCACCGCCGTTCACTGGGATAATGAGCAGCCCTACGGTTTGATGGCCGACACCACCCCGCC
>CAZISY010000158.1:0-1145 GCA_964542025.1 uncultured Verrucomicrobiota bacterium | reverse complement strand
GTACGCACCACCGACCTCGCGCCCGGTCCCCTGGCTGCCCTGCGTCGCGAAAAAACGGGCATGGTTTTCCAGCGGTTCCATCTTCTCAGCCGGCGTACTGCGCTGGAAAATGTGGCCTTCCGCTTTCGGTACGCTCCGGTTCACCGCCGCGAAGCCCGGCGCCTCGCCGATGCCGCCCTGCAGCATGTGGGGCTGGCCGACTGCGCACACCGAGTGGTCCGCCTGATGTCGGGCGGAGAAATGCAGCGGGTTGCCATCGCCCGGGCCATGGCTTCCCCTCCGCGTATTCTTTTTGCCGATGAACCCACCGGAAGCCTGGATGCCGATAATACCCACCGTATCATGGAGCTTTTCCGGCAAATCAACCGCGAAGGCATTGCCATTCTGCTCGCCACCCATAACAAAGCCCTGCTTTCCTACTGCACCCGGCATATCGTCTGCGCCAACGGCCACCTCGCCGAGGAGGAGTGCCCGGCATGAGCATCCCGCTTCATCCCATGGTGTACGACATCGCCGCCGGACTGCGCAGCCACCCCGGGCGAACGCTGCTCTCCTTTCTCGGAATTGCGGTCGGCGCCGCCTCCCTTTCCATTCTCTGGAATGTCACCGACGCCCTCCGTCTGAAAGCCTCGCAAATGCAGAATGAGTTCGGCGTAAACGTCTTTTCCATCATGCGTCCGCCCGACGATACCGGCGAACGCCGCACCATCCGGCGGGCTCACCTGCGCCTGCTGGCCGCCAACCTGGAGGGCGCCGCCGTTTCCGGCTGGCAAACCTATTCCCTGGAAACCGACTCCGGGAAAACTCCCTTCCGCCTGCTTCTCACCGACGAGTATTTGCCCGCCGTCCGTCCCTGGAAGTTGACCGCCGGCCGCTTTCTGGACCGCCGGGATATTCACCTTCGCCGAAAGGTCGCCGTCCTTTCGCAAGCCCTGGCTGAACGGGAAAACCTGAGGCCGGGTGATTCCCTGATGATCCGGCAAAACCCGTTCACTGTGATCGGCGTGGTGGATACCGGCAGTGCCCCGCAGGATAGCGCCGACGTTCATGCCCCGCTCTCCGCCGGCGAACGGGCCGCCTTTATCCCCTGGTCCGTACCGCCGAACTGGGTGGATGATTTCTACCCGCCGGAGGAAAACCTCGAC
>CAZISY010000157.1:0-3110 GCA_964542025.1 uncultured Verrucomicrobiota bacterium | reverse complement strand
ACGGACTTTTTAATCAGGCTTTCGCTGAGAATATTCATTAGAAACGCCATGGCCACGGCGATGACAGCCACCGTCACGATGGAGCGGAACAGGCGGTATTTCACCCCGGCAAGGGCGATGTGCGTCGTTTTCGCGAAGGTCAGAATCGGTTGTTCTTTTACATCAATCTCTTTCATAGCCGTTTTGTCATCCGTTCGTGTTGTTCAAAACCGTCTTCCGTTTACGCCCGGGAGGGGAACGCCTTACCGGGGCATGACTTCAAAGGTTTTGGGTATGGAACCGTCCGTGACCGCATAATAAATAACGCTGACAATCATGGGGAGTACGCCGCCCAGCATTTCGCCGGCAATGATGCCGAACATCAGCGGCTTGACCTTCTGATAAATGCCGGCCCCGCCGTATTTCGTCACCATGACCTTGATGAACCACCCCAGCAGGAACGACTGGTAAAATCGGTTGCCCGAATAGGTGTTCCAAACCAGAAACATCACCGGATGAATCGGCCACTTGATGAAACGCAGGCGCAGCCCCGAGAAGAGCAGCACCAGCAGCATGGACGCGCCGAAAAAGACGAGCCCCTGTTTGTGCGGCGACATATCCGCCAAGCGGGAAAGCCCGGTTTGTGCGCCCGCTTCGGCGAGTTGTCCCTGGGCATCCAGGCGCTGCATGATTCCAATCACTTCATTGAATGGCGTTTTGCCCTGTTCGACGGGCCACGATCCCACCTCGACCCCCTCGTCGTACTGAAAATACAGGGTGGCCGGAATGCCCACCGCCAGCCCGATCATAATCGCCAAAACGGCCAGACCCGCCACCCGGCCGGTGTGTACCTTGCTGTCGTCGGCCAGTTTGAGGGAATTGACCATGTAGGGCATGAGCGCCTCGCGGGCGTCATAGAAAAGAATCAGGCAGAACATGAACATAATGAACATAACCTGCGGGCCGAGCGCCCTGCTGCCGAACAGCGCCCAGATGATCGTGGCCGGCGTACCCACCATGACGATGAAAAACAGCCCCGTCTCCGCGATCATGCGGCCCATCACCAAATAAAATGCCACCATCAGCAACCCCATCATCAGCGCAACCATCCAGTCAAGGCGGGCCAGCAGTACGGCATAAACCACAAAGAAAATCATCGCGATCATAAAGACCCGCGCACCCCAAACGGCCGTCTTTTCCGGTTTTTCGCGGGTGGGCAGGCACACGGCGGACTTGAATACGGAGCTGAAATAATGGCGTCCCGTGTACAGCAGCACCAGAAGAAGCCCCGTGTAGGCCCCGATATCCACCATCGCATCGCGGGTGATGCCGAACGGCCAGGACGACTGCCATCCCGTCGTGGCTATCCCGTATGTGGCCATCAGCCCGACCAGATAGGTCCAGACAAGCGGACCAATTCCCAGCGAAAACGACACATCCGATGGCAGAAAATAGGCCACAGCCACCACCGTCAGGTAAATAATCCCCGTCCACGCCAGCAGCGTACTCCCTCCGCCCTTCTCAAATGTGGTGAACAGCTTTCCGATGGAACTGTAGTCCACGCCCAACGGGATCTTGCCGAGCAGATAATCCGGGAACCACATATTCATATAGTTATAGAAGTGCAGACTGAAAACGGAAACCAGCCCAAGCCAGAAAAGCCGGTTTTGAAAAACGGGACTCGAATCGCCGTTGGGCTCCGGCAGGAGCGACTTGGTAAATGTGACGATGGGATAGGGCAGGTGTTCATGACTGGACCATTGCCGGTGGACCACCAGGGAAAGTCCGATCAGCGCGATCCATAGCGATAGAATGATCGGCACCCAGTACAAAACCGGCTTCACCCAGGCTTTCCACGGCACTTCGCCCACGTCGATTCGTCCCGTACCGGTGCTGAGCCCGCGACAAAATCCGTTCAGAATGGTTTCTTCATCGGTCCGGGTGTCCACCAGCATGCCTTCAGGGACCAGATCCATGACGTGCTGGTTCTGCCAGCCCGGCTCGGTGTTTTCGTAGCGGTTGGGCATGATCAGCGCCGGCGTGAAGAGACGAAGCAGATTGCTCCCCGGGATCGCGCAGGCGGACAGCGTCATGGCCAGGATTACAACGATTTCTGACTTGCGCAGCAACAATTTACGATTGATCTTGCGCAGAACGGGGAAGATAAACAGCAGAAAAATCACCAGCAGCCCGTACACCGAAATGGGCATACTGTTGCCGACAAACATCGTCTGCCGCATGACGTAGTCGTTGAAGTGGGTATAGCCGCAGACAAAGGATACACACAACAAGCCAATGAGAATCGCTCGTAAGGTCACAAATCTATGCCTCCCGCCTGGCGGCCTGCCAAACAAACAACGAAATCAGAACCGGTTACAGGGCAATGGCCAGTGCCCCTCGCTCAATCAACAACCGGAGGTAGCTTGTAACAGATACCCGGGCCTCGTGAAACGATAAACTGTGATTTTTTGCGAAGAATTGGATAAGTTCTTCCACCGTGGTTTTCCCGTCGCACAACCCCCAGATCGGAGCGCCAACCGAATCCAGAATCAGCGTGCGTTGTTTGGGCGGCCGAACGATCCAAATCAACGGAGGCACATAGTACCACCATTCCTTTTTCCGGGTCGGCACCGTAATGCGTAAGTCGCCCGGCCGCTCTCCCTCGCAGACCCGGGCGGCCGAGTTGCAAATCGGCCGGGCCAGCAGCATTTCCGCCCAGGAATCCCGTGTGCCCGGCAGTTGCGAAGTTAGCGGTTTGCTCTTTTTCATAATCCATAATCCATGGTTGGCTGGTCGTTGCCTGTGCGCTCATAATAAAGAGGAACCGCCGCGAAAAGGCAACCCAAAGCAGAAAGAGAGCGGGGAAGATCATATCTGATGGCAGAAAATGGGGTCCGACGTGAAATAGTGTTGTGCCGGAACAAAAAACGGGCATTATCGCGCCCCATGGCTCTACTGGGTTGTCAAAATATTCATATGGCGTTCGGTTCGCATCCGCTGCTGGCGGGAGCATCGCTCCAAATCGAACGCGGCGAACGCATCGGCCTGCTCGGTCGCAACGGCGAAGGCAAATCCACCTTTCTGAAAATTTTGGGGGGATTGCAAAAGCCCGATCAGGGCGACCTCGTTAA
>CAZISY010000156.1:0-3175 GCA_964542025.1 uncultured Verrucomicrobiota bacterium | reverse complement strand
CAAGCGCTGGGGATCGCCGACAGACCCGGTGGATGCCACGGATTACACCTCCTGCGCCGGTGATTTCAGCAGCGAGTCCGGGGATTACACAGAAGTGGGCGGTTGGACCACAAACAGCTCTATGGTACTTTATAAAGGAAACCGCAGCGCTGCGTTGAATGTGACAGGTCTTTCACGCGACGAAGTCTATTACTTCAAAATATACGAGTACAGCAATTCGACTCCGCCCACAGCCTACCGCACAGTGGATGCGCCGGAGGTCATGATTCGTACGCTGGCGAGTGAGCCGTCGACGTATGATCAGACAATTTTGTTTTCGGATGTGACGGCCACGTCACTGAACCTGAGTTGGACGTCGGGCAGCGGCACAAAACGGCTCGTGATCGCACGGGAAGGTTCGCCCGTGAGCTGGACCCCGGCTGATGGACGGTACTATACCGCCAATGCCAATTTCTCTGCCGCGGCCAATCAGCTGAATGGCAATAAGGTGGTGTATAACGGGCCGGGCACCAATGCGGCAATTACCGGTTTGACTTCCGGCTCCAATTATTATTTTGCCGTGGTTGAATACAATGGTGTTTCGGTAACGGATGGCGGCCAGAATTACAAGGTGGATCAGTATCCCATGGAATCCCAGCAGACCGTGGGGTCCGCAGCCATCGCCGTGAAGGGTAACGGCGTGGCGATTGCCAATGGCGATGATACGCCGCAGGAAGGCGACAATACCGATTTCGGTAATGTGATCGTGGATGGCGCCACCAAGGTCAACAGCTTCACGATCTTCAATATCGGCACGGCGGATTTGACACTGACCAACACGCCCAAAGTCCTGATAGCAGGTCACGCCGGTGATTTTACGGTAACTGCGGTTCCCGGATCCCCGGTTGAACATGGAGGCTCCACGGCGTTTTCCATCACGTTCGATCCGACCGTCATGGGGGTGCGCACAGCGCTGGTGGTTATTGCGAACACCGACAACGATGATAATCCCTTTGTGTTCTCTCTGAAAGGCACGGGAACCAGCGCAGACATGGTCGTGCTGGGCACGAATCTGGCGGCGATTGCCAATGGCGCCGCTACACCGGATGCCGACAAGGGAACCTATTTCGGCGCGGTTCTGGTGGCCGGTGGCGTGCAGGCGAACGTCTTCACCGTGACCAACAGCGGGTTGGCTTCGCTGACTCTGAACGGCAGCCCCAAAGTGGCTGTCAGTGGCGCGAATGCGAGTGACTTCACGGTGACCGTCAATCCGCTGGGGACTGTGGCGGCGGGCGGAACCACGACGTTCACTGTACAGTTCGATCCGTCGGCCTCCGGCACACGTTCAGCGATCCTGAGCATTGCCAACAGCGATACAGCCGATGATCCATATGTCTTTTCCATTTCAGGGACCGGCGCTTCGGCTGAGATCGTGGTGAGGGGTAACAGTGTTCGTATTACAGACGGCGCCACTTCGCCCAATTCCAGCGATCACTCCGACTTCGGCAGCACGCTGGTCGACGGCGGTCATGTTGACCGTGTGTTTGTAATTTCCAATGAAGGGCTTGCTCCGCTGACCGTTTCATCCATTGCATTGGACGGCACGCATGCCGCAGATTTCAGCCTGACCTTTACGGGACCCGCAGTCCTGGCCACCGGAGAATCCACAAACCTGACGGTTCGCTTTAATCCCTCCGAGTCCGGTCTGCGCACGGCGGAACTCTTGATCACCAATTCGGACGCCACGGAATCGCCGTTCAACTTCGTGATTCAGGGTACGGGCAGCACCGCGCCTTCCATGGCCATCAGCGGAAACGGCGTCACCGTGACCAACGGCTCTGTCACCCCAATCACCGGGAATGGAACCGACTTCGGCAATCGGGTGATTTACGGGTCCTATCAGCAAATTTTCGTTATCACCAATTCCGGCAATGCGGAACTTTCGCTGAATGGAGATCCAAAAGTGGCGATAGCCGGGGATTCCGATTTCGCCGTTACGACACAGCCCAGCACCCCGATACCGACCAATGGCAGTGTGACCTTTGTGGTCACCTTCACGCCGTCGAGTGCCGGTGAAAAGACCGCCGCCATCAGCCTGGCCAACACCGATACCAACAAAAATCCGTTTGCCTTTGCCATCAAGGGAACAGGGACAACGGCGGCTCAGCCCACGACGCCTGCTTCATCCATTGCCTTCAGTTCCATCACGAACAATCGTATGACGATTTCGTGGACGAGCGGAAGTGGCGTGCGGCGTATTGTGGTGGCCCGTGCAACGGCCGATGTGACCTGGGTGCCGGACGATGGTAATGATTATGCGGCCAACAACGACTTCCAGGCCGCCGCGGACCAGGGCGCCGGCAATAAAGTGGTTTATAACGGAACGGGGGCTTCCTTCAGCCTGACCAATCTGACCGCGCTGACGGATTACTACATTAAAATCTTTGAGTACAACGGCACCAACCTGTCCGCCAATTATCTGTTGACCAGTGCGAATGGTCACACCAATACCACGCTGGTGGTACTCTCCGATTTCAGCGTATATAAGGATGGCGCTGAGGTGAAGGCAAGCTGGGAAACCCTGTCGGAATATGAAACGGTCGGGTTCTTCCTGTACCGTGAAGAGAACGGTGGCTGGACAAAAATCAACGGCAGTCTGATTCCGGCGCAGGGCGAGGGCGGCATGGGTGCAATCTACACCTGCGTAGATGCCGGCGCAGTACTCGGTGGAACCTACACCTACCGTCTGGAAGAAATTCTGACGTCAGGAGGCTCGGAATTTTACGGTCCGTTTGTACGCACCGTTCAATCCGCGCAGCAACCGGAACCGCCGGTCAGTCCGACCCCGGTGCCCACGCCAATTCCTGAAGAAGTTCAGGCCACGGCCCGGAACGACTTTGACGGCGACGGCATTTCGGACATCGGTTGCTACAGGGCTGAAAACGGAAGCTGGAGCATTGCCCGAAGCCGGGATGGCCTGATGACCACGAGTTTCGGTTATGCGGGCACTGTTCCGGTAACCGGCGACTTCGACGGCGACAGTCTGTGTGATTACGGCTGCTATTTTGCCCCCTCGGGAGCCTGGTACCTCTTCAAAAGCGCGGAAGGATTCTGGGAGAACTCCTTTGGCTTTGAGGGAACCGTTCCGGTGGTCGGCGACTTCGATGGCGACGGTCGTGATGATTTCGGCTGCTAC
>CAZISY010000155.1:0-3199 GCA_964542025.1 uncultured Verrucomicrobiota bacterium | reverse complement strand
GCATGCAAAACGGACAAACCGTCCCGCTCCTCGGCCTCCTCCCGCACCACTGGAAAAACACCGACGCCTCCCTCCCGAGCGCCCTGACCTACCAGACCGGCATCGGCGCCCTCAAACTCACCCCCGCCGCCTCCTTCACCACCCGCCACCGTTACAGCGGAATCGTCCCCCAGTTCCCCGAACCCTACGACGCCACCTGGTCCAAAGCCTACTTCGCCTCCCTGGCGGAAAACATCGCGTCCATCAGCAGCGGACAGGTCGACACCTATTGGCACGGCAAAGATCTCGAACGCCTGGCCCGCATCATCCCCGCCCTCGACGCCGCCGGATTGAACGAGCGCCGTGACCTCCTGATCAACGGCCTGCGCACCGCCCTCACAAACGCACTCACCTACACACCCGGCGAAAAAAACCGCTTCTTCGCCTACAACCCGGCCTGGGGCGCCCTCCACGGCTACAACGAATCCTACGGATCCGTCTCCCTTATCTCCGATAATCACTTCCACTACGGCATGTTCGTGTATTCCTCCGCCATCCTCGGCATGTACGACCCCTTCTTCGCCGCGCAGTACCGCGACATCGTGGATAAAATCGTCCGCCAGTACAACAACCCCGCCCGCCCCGCCGCCGGCTCCCATCCGCTCCCCTGGCTGCGCTGCTTTGACCCCTGGGAAGGCCACTGCTGGGCGACCGGACTTGGCGGCAACCCGATCTCCGGCGCCTCCGATGAACTCCTCTACGCCGGCGAAAAAGCCTGTTGCAGCTATGACGGACCCGACGAAGAATCCTCCTCCGAAGCCATGAACTCCTGGGCCGCCATGTACCTCTGGGGCCTCGTCACCGGCAACGATGAGTTCATCGATATGGGCGCCGCCGGCTACGTCATCGAGGCCGACGCCATCCGCGAATACTGGTACGACGCCGATCAAAGCAACATGCCCGCCGCCTACGAACCCACCATGTCCAGCCGCATCTTCGGCGGAAAAGTCGACGCCCTCACCTGGTTCAGCACCGAGATGGACCAGGTCTGGGGCATTCAATACATCCTCACCGGCCCCCACATGACCTATCAGGGCTACTTCAAAAACTACCGCATCCACGATTACAACGACTTCAAAAGCGCCTACGGCACCGAATACGTCTCCCCCGGCTGGAAGGATATTCACTGGATGTACCGCTGCTTCTTCGAACCCGAACAGGTCCTCGCCGAATACAACAGCGGCGAAACCGTGAACGACGGCAACACCAAAGCCAACCTCTACTACTGGGTCCACGTCATGAACGCCCTCGGCGAAGTCAACACCGCCATCTACAGTGATCACCCCGCCCTCGTCGCCCTCTCCACCGGCTCCGCCACAAACTTCATCGCCTTCAACTACACCGGCGGCCCCGTCACAGCGCGCCTCTTCCGCGCCTCCGACAACCTGCCCCTCGGCAGCTTCGTCCTCAACAAAGCCCATACCACCGCCCTGCGCACCGATCTCGATGCCGACGGCGATGCCCTCAACAACGGCGACGAACTCTCCTGCGGAACCGACCTCTACGCCTCCGACTCCGATGCCGACGGCATGACCGACGGCGAAGAAGTCTTCACCGGCGTGAACCCGCTCGATCCCTCCTCCCTCTTCGCCTTCGAATCGCGCCCGGCCAACACCCCCAACAGCACCGTCTTCGCCTGGCAGGGTAACCCCGCGCGCCTCTACCGCCTCACCATGTACCCCTCCCTGAGCGACCTCGTCGCCGGGACGCGCGGCTCCAACCTCTTCCAGAACGTCTCCGGAAGCGGATGGACCGAACAAACCGTCGCCCTGCCCCTCTGGACCAACGGATTCCTGAAACTCCAGGCGTACTAAAAACCATCACCGCAAACAGCAGCACCCCGGCGTCCGGGGGGGCCCGACATTTGGCAGAATGTTCCTTGCCTTGACGAGGCTTTGTGTATAGCTTCTGCACGTTCCGCCGAGAGCTCCATCACGAGCGGGGCGCGAATCAAAATCCGGAACGTAAGGAGATGCTGTCATGAAAAAAATACTGGGTATGCCGCTTGCCGTTCTCTGCTCCCTCTTTCTGCTCGAACCCGACGCCCGCGCTTATGAATCCGAATACGAAATTCACCCCGACGTGCGCGACTTCTTCGACACCTACGTCGTAGAACACCTCGAACTCGGCGCGCGTGTGTCCCACTTCACCTTCAAAGAACCGACCGAACGCACCTACGACGAAAACGGCAACGTCATCGGCGGCTACACGGCCGGCATCAGCACCTACGACATGGAAGAAGAACAGCACTACTTCCCCCTGCCTTATCTGCGCTACAACTTCCTGCCTTACGTCGGCCTCCAGTTCGGCTGGGAAAACATTGAAGGCAAAACCATCACCCTGGATTATGATGCCCACACCGACGGCAATGTCGTCCTCTCCGGCCCCAGCTTCCTGCTCTACGGACGCTACCCCATCCAGGACATCATCGCCCCCTACGCCGGCATCGGCGTCATCTTCTTCTCCGGACAATTCGATGAAGAATCCGGCTGGCACGCCGATGGCCTGCGCAATATGGAAGCCGATGACTGCACCGGCACCCTGATGACCGGCGGCTTCTCCCTTAAAATTTACGAACACCTCGAAGGCGATTTCTCCCTCAGCTACGTCAAAGCCGAATCGGATGCCCGCTACTGGATGCGCGGCGATTCCGCCGACCGCGCCACCTGGAAATTCCCCTGCGACAGCTGGCTCTTCCAGTTCGGCCTGAAATACGCGTTCTGATTTTCCTCTCTTCGCAAATAATAAGCACAAAAAAGCCGGCCTTTTCACTCCGCGTGAAAAGGCCGGCTTCATTTTTACCGTAAAATCGGGCGTCCGATTATTCCGTCTTCTTCCACTGGGTGGTGGTGAATTGGAGAATCAGATTCAGCAGGATGCCCGCCAGCGCCGCCAATCCCAGCCCCTTGAACTGAATCGGACCAAAACTCAGCTCGGCGCCGCCGATACCCAGCACCAGAATCGCCGCCGCAATCATCAGAATGCGCGCGTCCGAAAAGTCCACCCGCGCATCCACCATGTTCTTGGCGCCGATCGCGGCAATCATACCGAACAGCAGAATTGAAATACCCCCGATCACCGGCGTCGGAATCGTCCCGATCAGTGCCGTGAATTTCGGAATGATGGCCAGCAGGACCGCGCAGCAGGCCGCAATGCGCAT
>CAZISY010000154.1:0-3269 GCA_964542025.1 uncultured Verrucomicrobiota bacterium | reverse complement strand
GCGCCGTAATGCTGCATGAGTGAAAGCCAGGAAACATAGTCTCTATCCATCGGGCGATCCTTGAGGTGTTCATAGCTTAACAACGTAAACTTTTGAATCAGGCGGTCCTCTTCGGCACAGGCAAAGTTTCCGTCTGGTTCTTTTTTTGATGGGGTAACATGATCCAGCATAAACCGATCTAAAGACGTCTTGATCTGATACCCAGCGTTTGAGACACCACGAAACAACCATTGGTGGCCAGGCAATGAGTATAAAAACACCTTCTGCAATTGTTCAAACCGGCATCTTGCATTTGCTTCGCTTTCACCGTTGCACTTGTCTTGTATCATACTATTACCCATATTCATTGCTTCTCCCTTATTCGATCAATGGCTCCGAGCACCGTGTGCTTAACTTAATTGGAAATAAGCATTACGCCTGCTGCCGCCAAAACCAATACACATCTGATGCTAAACCATACTTTGGCAAACACTCGAATCATTCCCTCCATTCTTTGGTACCCTCGCCGCTTGAACCAGCATTCCTATGGACTGTTATATACTTCCATCTATGATCGTTCTGTTGACCTTTTTGCGGCATATCATCACCGCTTCAGCGCATAGAAGCCAGTTCTGATCTTCTCGTCCAATGTCGCAAGATCGGGCGGCAACCAATCATTCGCAAGCTGGCCAATGTCCCGTGCAACATCTGCTGGTATGAAGCCCAGATTAATTACCTCTACAATCTTACTCCAATACGTTTCGCCATGCCCCGTGCAACGGGATCCCGTCTTGCCACCAATGACATTCGCGCCGAATCTGTCGGTACGTTCAATTTTCAATGGTAGCGGCGGCTGAAATCCAAGATGAACAAACCAGATTTCCGTTTCTTGTGAGATCATAATTGCACCTTTCAGTAGTCAAGAATCACGTCATCAATAACACCCCGCTGAAGCAGGCGAGGAAGTTCCAATTCATTGTAGAACGACTCCTTGCCTATCTCCCTCATGAACATATCCCATTTGATGGGATCGGTTTTTAGCAGAATATCGTCACCGCGGTCTATGGCATCGTCAAGCCACTGCAGATTGATCGCCTTACGAGTCTCGATCGGCAGACTGCGATCCATCTTAAGGACATTGAAACCCGGTTTGTTCGCGTATGGTGTGACGTCAGCGCCCGAACCTAGCTGTCTACTTTTTCGGGGGAGGCTCAAACTCTGTTTTAACTCCCATAAACTGCAAAGCCTCATCAACCCGATCAATGATCATATCAACTTCAGCCTGAGACATGCTGACTTCCCCTTCCTGTGTGATCCATGCCCTAACCGAATCACGATAGATCCCAGTAGAGACTCCCCGATCAACATCGATTTTAACAGATCGAGCCGCCTCTATATACTCAACCTGCTCGCGCCCAGCGCTCTGGACGATATAGCCCAAATCCGGGTTTTCAACTTTCTGCGGCATTAGCTTTCGAAGCATCAATTACCTCCTGTAAGCACGTTATAAACATTCAGGTTGGCTCTTAGTGCAGGATATTCAACCGTATTGAAATGCTCTCCGCCCTAGCTCCACGAACAAAGCCAACGGCATTTCCAGAGGCCTCGTCCGCAAATCGTTGTGACAGTCTTGACCAAACCTGTAAGGCCTCGTCTGAAGTAAGAGGGCTATTGGGTCCAAAAAGCTCTTGTTGGTCGAGCCATCTACCCCCAGGGGTCATTTCAAGCGTGGTACGGCCATTTTGGGCTGCAAATTGCTCTGCCAGCTCCCGATTGCCTCGCCCAGAATAGAAAACCGCACCATTTCGAGGAGTCGAAACATCAATGCCATCAACGATTCGTAGGTAATCGTCTACATTGTTTGGGGCGGCAACAGTTTGCGATTTATTCCCGGAGATCCACTGGCCGATCCTGCCTGCTGCTGATTCTACGAGTGGTCCCATGGCCTGCACGGTATATTCCAATTGCATGGCGACTTCGGGGTGCAGGCTGATAAAGAGGTATACGGCATATTCAGAGTCGGCACCGTAGATGTTGACATCAATCATCGGGTTGAGGGTTCCGGCGGCGAGGTTCCATATCGGCGCAGGAAGGGATGCGCAGACGGGAAGGGAAATAAGCATTACGCCGATTACGAAAGCCAACAAATGCCTAATGTTACATATTGATTTGGCGATCACTTAATCATTCCCTCCAGTCTTTGCGGCAACAAGACTTCCGCTCAGAGTCAAGAGAGACCGCACCTGGCCGCTCGCCATGCTCTGCAAGCTGGATTCGCCACGATCAACCGTCTCGATAGCAACTGTATGTTCCGCAATGGTTGCGGGTTCCGTCGTAGTCGTAGATGTGGCGTCGTACGTCGTACCCGATACCGCAGCAACGCTCACCAACGGAAGCAGAAGGCTTCCGGCAAGCGCCAGCATCCATGAAGGTATCAGTTTGCGAAACGTAGTCATGAGTAGATGTCTGGTAGCTCCATCACTATTGAATCTACATCGTTAGGAATCAGTTTTGAACGTTCATACTTGCGCACATTCCCGCTATCGTCACGGTAACGATCAGGGTATGCAGCCTGTGTCTTGGCCAATGGAGCACCACATCCAACACAGTTCACGCCTTGCAGTTTCTGTTCCAGGGGCGGCCCAACGTATACCTCCTTAGCAACAGTCACGGCATACACGGCACCACATTCTAAGCAGGAAATCAGGGCATGCCCCTGGTTATCCTCTGGATACGCAATGAGCAGATCGTCCTTCCGATCTGGCACACGAACTCGCCAACACCTTACTTGAACATTATTCATGGGAGTACCTCAAGGGGGTTATATGTTATGGTGTTCTGAGTCCCTGGAAGCCGAACTGAGGGCGCAGAAATACTGTCCACATTTAGCGGGAGTCTCTCAACGTAATTAACCGGGGCGATGTCCGTCACAGCTTCTACGCCCGGATTGTACCGGACTTTCAGTACTTCCGGCGTCACCCCTGGGTTGTGATGTGTAAATTCAAAAATCGCCCCCTCTGCGGTATTGTTCACATACGTCCCGCCAGCCCCCAGCCTTCCTGGCTTTGTCCCCGGACGAAATCCGGTTTGTCGTATGCCTTGTGCAGCTTCAGGATAGGTGGCGTGATACCCCACTCGTGTCTTTGGGGCGGCGACACTTTGCGATTTATTCCCGGATATCCACTGGCTCATTCTGCCCAGTGAACTTTCCAGCAACGGGCCGACCGTTTGTACAGTATATTCCAATTGCATGGCGACTTCGGGGTGCAGGCTGATAAAGAGGTATACGG
>CAZISY010000153.1:0-3309 GCA_964542025.1 uncultured Verrucomicrobiota bacterium | reverse complement strand
CCTGCCACCGATCATAACTCTTCATAACCCCCGCCGAATTCCGCTAAACTGTTACGGTGTGGGAGCTGGGGCTGACCTTCACCGGTCAGTCCCGGCCACCCGATTAGCGGTTAATTTTTCTTCGCAAAGTCCATGCCCCAATGGCTCCAAGAATGAATATAATAGCAGATGATGGCTCGGGAACCGCCCCTGCGACGATGCTTAAGCCAGGAGTGGATTCGTAAGCCCAGCCGTACACCCATATATAAGAGCCACCGTTTGGTACACCTTCTATATCAAGCCAGCCGTAATGGGTTCCATCCGCTGCCTCAAATTCTAAGCCGACAAAGCCTCTATGTTTTAAAAATTCACCAGTTTGCCCCGTGGAAAGCTTCAAGATTAACGTCCCATAGTTGCCCTCTACTCCAAACCATTCTTCGGGGCTATTATCGCTACTATTTGAGCCGATAAGATACCCAGCATCTAGTGCAGCAATTGCTCCTCCAATATTGGGGGGCGGGGAAGGGTGAATTAAGTGTTTGTTTTGATCTGTCGGAGCAATTCCGCAAAAAAGATTCAATGATGCCGTCAAAGTAAAATCTACAGTTCCGTCTGCATTGACATCCAAATCAAAATATTCCGAACCTTGCCAGACCTCCCCAAGCAGAAAATTTGTCGAACAGTGTATAATATCGGCATTTGATGCAGTTGCCCCCGTCAGGAGGGCAACTGCAGTAATGATCAACCAACACGTCATTGATTGATCCCTGTTTCACGACGAATACGCCAAAAACCGATATTCGAGCCGGATGTAACAAAAACCGAATTTGTATTTCCAATCGCAGTAAATGTACCGTCGGTTTGCCACGTTCCGGAAATCAAGTCGGTGCATGACTCAATTTGCATGTGAGATCCGGGATCGCACGCCACGCTGAGAAGAAATGTTCCATTGGTCGGGGAATGCTCAAGTTCAGTAATTCGGGGACGTTGTGGAGTATCGCCGGATGTGATGATGGAAACAAGTTGGTTGGAAGGTGTTTGGCCTCCGCTGGTTCCGCCAGCATGTGTTACATGAATTGTGTAATTCCCAGGCACCGGACTTGCAATGACTACCTGCTCGACGTTATTTCTATCATCATATCCTGTTGTAGCCGGAGTGTTCCGCACGGATTCCCGTTCCTGTTGAAGATCAGGATCAAGAACCCACGGCTGAAAAACCTGTGTCCCAGCTTCATTTTCAATCCATAGATCAAGGTTATTGACCAACATCGGCGTTGAGTCGTCTTCGGCCCACGTTGCAACACCCGGCAGGTCACTCCATGCGATGGTGGCTTTGAATGGGGAACCGTCTAGGGCAATCGTCCAAGAATTGGTTTCGCCAACGGAAAGCTCCAGTTCCTTAATGTGCGTTCCACGACCATGCTGAGCATCAAGCTCAATAATCTCGACGGCGGAGACTGCATTGAACAAACCCCAGCCTGTTAAGTAATCCGGTCCTGCATTATGAATGTCATCAGCAGTATGAATCGCAATCGCTTTGAGGGTTGAATTGAGTAAATCATCCGTTTCTGGTTCAAGATTTTGGAAAAGCTGATTTCTCCGTTCTAGGCAAAGACCGATTCCTCCCGAAACCGACGGTGCTGAAAAGCTGGTTCCTGAATAATTGGTGCGATAACTGTCAATGCTTGCAGATGCCGGAGTAACAATTCCATAGGAACGTACCATGCTATCGGCTTCGCCAACTGCGACAACATCTGGCTTGATACGTCCGTCGTCAGTGGGACCACATGCACTGAAGTCGGATACATTTATTGTGGCGTTACTTGCAACCCCCCATTCTGATTCTCCATTATTGTCATGATACACATCTTTGACTGACCCCACAGTAAGAACATTCTTTGCTGTTCCCGGTGCCATCACGGTATCAAACCCGATATCGCCATCACCAGATGCCCAGTCTTTTTCATTTATTGAGTACGGGTACCTTAATGCCCAATGTCCTTGATAGGGATAGAGATAAAAGGTGGGTTGAGTTTGTGGCCCATAATTACGGTTGTTCCCCGCAGAATAAACTAAAAGATGCCGTGGAGCGGTCATAGACATGAATGCATCAATGTCATCGCAGCCTGTTCCAATCTCCCCAGGCACATAATTGCCACAGTTAGGGTCTTCAAACAAAGCAGGATCACTATTCCATACAAGTCGGTAATTCCCATCTGTATACCATTGCCCGTTGTAAAAGTAATAATAGATATCGATATATTCTATGCTCCAGGCAGAACTCAAGCCGTAGGAGTGGTTGGACGTTCGTAAGCCTGGGAGATTCGTTGTTCCCGCAGAGGCATCAGCCATTTCTGTGTTGAAATATTCAATATCATATGCATCCACAAGGGCGTTGAATGCGACACCACGCGCCAACTCACCGGTTGGCAATCCCGGCAAGCTAATGGGGTTCCCGTTTCCTGCCATGACGCCAGCCACGCCACTGGCATGGTCACTGTAAGCAACAGCGTTATCCTGCTGAATTACACGATTAGAAAATTCTTGGTGGTTGGTTAAAACACCACCGCCAACTTCCCACATTCCGAGAACGATATCTGTTCCTGTCAGGTTGCGGCCCGTAGAAGATGACGGCCACGGCGCGGAATTGGTAGGCCAAAGTTCGTCGGCGCTGATTCCTGCGGCGGCAATCTGACTGTGGCTTTCAAGCCACACGGGGTATCCATTCTGTTCACCCGCCAACACTTGAGATTTTCCCTCGGCGCTTTTCCGTGTGCGCTCAACATTAAGACGAGTGGAAATTTCATCCAGTTTACGCTCGATTCCTTCCTGTTTATCGAATGCTTTTTCGGCAGCAGTCAATAGGCGTTCTTTTTCCTTGATGGCGTTCGCACTACGAATTGGTTTCGACTTATCCTTAACCAAAACCAGTTCACAAAGCTGAGGGCGTATTTCTTCGAGCTTTTCTGCCCATCGAACATTTGGGTCTGTTTGTGTGGTTGGCGAAGCAGAAGGAGCGGTCTTTTCATATTCTGTGAACTTTAGCCACTCCTCGTAACTTGGAACACCTATTTCCGGGATGCCCGCCTCGCGCTGAATCTTATTGAAAGATTCTTGAGACTCAATGGCGGCGTTGTATGCAGCTAATTGCTCCGGCGTTTGCGCCTGAGATAGCAGGCATGCACATAATAACATGATCGAACCAACTAACGTTTTCTTCATCGTATTTCTCCTTATTTGTTTTCTCCGACTCGCTAACGTTAGCGATCTCCGGTGCGAAGCGTACGGAGCAGGCGATGGTGTACGCCCGGCATGGGCGCAAACTTACAG
>CAZISY010000152.1:0-3412 GCA_964542025.1 uncultured Verrucomicrobiota bacterium | reverse complement strand
ACCCGCGCGGGATTGCCTTGGCCCACTCCGGCCTGCATCCATTGCTGGGCCACTTTCGACTGTCCGGGGCCGAAGACTCCGCCAGCGTTCAATTGGCTCAGAATGGCGGCCGTGTCCGAAGCCACGATGGCCCCGGCCGGCGGCACTTCGTTCACGTTCCAGGGATGCCACTCGGCGAAATCCGCCCAGCCCGGCACCGGCCAGGTCCGGCTGCCCGCGTTCGCGCACAACTGGAATCCATCCAAACGCTCCACGCACTTGCGCTCGACCGAAAACCCGCTTTCCTCGCGGGCCTCGCGGCACGGCACCACCACGACGTTGGCCGGCCCCTGCTGGCGGACCAGCTCGATGCCCCAATCGATCAACGCCACTTCGGCCGGATCGTCCAGCCGCCGCCCCTGTTCGCCGTGTTTGCGGCTGCCGCTGTTCTGGTTGTGGATGTCGACCAAGGCGATCATCCCGCGCGAACGGCATTCGCCGATCAACGCCTTGTAGCCCGCTTCCGTCATGTCGCGGATCTGCGCGTCCGTCGCGCCGGGCAGCGCATAGCGCCACCAGCCGAGCAGGGACACGGTGTAGATGCCGATCCCCGCCTCGTCGCAGGCGGCCAATTCGGCCTTGAGCAGGTTGAGATCCAGCGCCCAATGCGCGATCCGGCCATAGCCCAGCACCGTGTTGCCCGACCGCAAGGAGCGGGACCGCCCGCCCGGCGACGAGGCGTATGGACTGGTCTTTTCCTCGCACCCGCCGGCCAGCAGCAGCGGCACCAGCGCCGCCGCCCACAAAAATCGAACCGCCGTCCGCGCCGGCTTCTTCAAATCCCAAATCGTTTCGTTGCTCATCCTGCCGTTTTCCTCATCATGTCCTTCGGATTTGTTTGCCAGTTCCCGGCGCCGCGCGCAAAACCGGAAAGGTTAAGTTTGCTTAACCTTTCGTTTCCCCTCGCTTTTGCCGCGCGGAGGCCGCAGATTGACGCCCGTATGGCGGAATCGACGGACAAACGCTCGCATCGGCTGCTGTTGGTGGAGGACGACCCCCAAGTGGCGTCCAGTCTCGTGCGCGGATTGCGGGAAGAGGGCTTCGCCGTCGTGGCCGCGACGGGCCTGGCCGAAGCGGACCGGCAGCTCGCGCAGGAAACGCCGGCCTTGGTGATCCTGGACCTGAACCTGCCGGACGGAGACGGCCGGACCTGGCTGCGGGCGGTGCGCCAAACCGGCTACCGGATGCCGGTCGTCATCGTGACGGCGCGCGCCACCCTCCTCGACCGCGTGGCGGGGCTCGAGGAAGGCGCCGACGACTACGTGACCAAGCCCTTCGCGTTCGCCGAGCTGCTGGCGCGGGTCCGCACGCGCCTGCGCAGCGCCGTGCAGCAGCTCGAAACCGACGTCCTGCGCGTGGGCGACCTCGAAATCGACCGCGTGAACCGGTGGGTGCGGCGCGCCGGCCAGCTCGTGCCGCTGACCGCCTGCGAGTTCGACGTGCTGACGCTGCTGGCCAAATGGCGCGGCCAGCCGGTTTCGCGCGACCTGCTGGCCGACGAAGTCTGGAAAATCAACCGCCGCGTGACGCCGCTGGACAAGGTGATCAACGTGCACATCTCCCACTTGCGCGAAAAAATCGAACGGCCCGGCACCCCGCGCCTGATCCGCACCGTCCGGGGCGTGGGCTTCATGCTGGGGGGGGACGCGCCGTGAACGTGAAATTCCGCTCCCGGGTGTTCCTCTACCTGCTCCTGCTGCTGGCGCTGCTGCTGGCGAGCCAGGCGGCGATCAACGTGTTCGTCGAATGGGTGGCGAGCCGCGCCCATCCCGAAGTGTCGCTGCGGATCGCGCTGCGGGAAACGGCCCACGTGCTGGGCCTGTCGCTGTGGGTCGTGCCGCTGCTGATCGGCTTGGCATGGACCATTTCCCGCCGGGTGGTGGCCCCCTTGCGCGCCATGGCCGCGACCGCCGAACGCGTTTGCGCCGGCCATTGGTCCGAACGGATCCAAACCGGCGCGATGCCCGACGACGAAACCAAGCGGCTCGCGCAGGCGATGAACGCCGCGTTCGACGGCTATGCGGCCGTGCTCCAGCGCCTCGAACGCTTCAGCGGCGACGCGGCGCACCAGCTGCGCACCCCCATCGCGGCCATGCGCAACCTGGGCGAGATCGCGCTGGCCCGCCCCCGGTCCGAGTCCGAATACCGGCGCGCGCTGGGCTCGATGCTGGGCGAACTGGACCGCATGACCCGGCTCGTCGAACAGCTCTTGCAGCTGTCGCAGCTGGATGCCGGCGCGCTGTCCAACCGGTTCGCTCCCGTTTCGCTGCGCCAGGCGGTCGAACGGCTCCTGCGGGCCTACGAACCCCTGGCCGAGGCGCAGCGCCTGCGGATCCGCACCGCGTTCCCCGCCGCCGATCTCCAGGTCTTCGGCCTCGAGGAACTGCTGGTCGAACTGCTCGGCAACCTGCTCGACAACGCCCTGCGCCACACGCCCGCCGGCGGCACGATCCAGATCGACCTGGCGGAACTCCCGAACGGCGACGCGGGCGTGGCCGTCGTCGACGGCGGCCCTGGCATCCCGCCGGAATATGCGCAATCCATTTTCGAGCGCTTCGTGCAGATCCCCGGCGCGAAAACCGGCACGACGGGCCTGGGCCTGTCGCTGGCCGCCGAGATCGCCCGCCTGCACGGCGGCAAGCTGGAGCTGGCCAATCCCGGCCAGCCCGGCGCGCGCTTCGCCTGCCGCCTGCCCCGCGCCCGCCCCTGATCCGCCGCCGCGCCTTTTGTGCCGGCCGGCTGTTTCCCATTCGCGTTCATTTGCGTCCATTTGCGGTGATTCCCGGGTTCTCCGATTTCTGCTATTTTCGCAATCCCGGTCAAGAACCCGCGGCCGGTTTCTGGCGTACTGGCGGCACAACACAGGGAAACCCCGATGGATGCGGAACAGATCAAGGCGGTGAAACGGATGCAGAGCTTCATCGAAGCGCATCGGTCCGAACCCATCACCTTGGCCGGTCTCGCCCGCGCCGCCCGCTACTCGCCGTGGCATGCCGCCCGGCTCTTCAAGGAGTTCACGGGCCGCGCGCCGTTCGAGTACGTCCGCCAACTGCGCCTGTCCGCCGCCGCGGACAAGCTCTGCGCCGCGCCGCGCAAGGTGATCGACGTCGCGTTCGACTTCGTCTTCGATTCGCACGCCGGCTTCACGCGCGCGTTCACCCGGCAATTCGGGCTTTCCCCGCGGCAATTTCGCCGGAAAAAGCCGTCCGTCGTCCTGTTCATGCCGGACCGGATGCGCAGCTACTACCCGCCCCACCCGAAAGGAAATGATCCCATGAAAGCCAAACCCGCCCAGCCTCTCAGTCCCAGGTCGTGTTCGTCCAGATCGTCGACCGCCCCGCGCGCAAAATGATCCTCAAACGCGGAAAAAAAG
>CAZISY010000151.1:0-3420 GCA_964542025.1 uncultured Verrucomicrobiota bacterium | reverse complement strand
ACCGACATTGCCGTCAACGCCATCGAGCAGGTGACGCGGATCGTGGAAGAAGTGTCCGATATTTCCAGCACCATCACGTCCACCGTGCAGGAACAATCCGTGTCCACCGGCAATATCGCGTCTACCGTGACGGGCGTTTCCGAATCCACCAAACAAATGGCGCTGAATGTGGGGCAGGCCGCGGTGAAGTCGTACGAGGTTTCCAACAATATCAAAAATGTGCGCAGGACGGCCGAGCGCTCCGAAGCCAGCGCGTCGGAAGCGGACGGGTTTGCGCGCGAACTGGGGCGCGTGGCCGGGCTGCTTCAGCAGGTTGTGCAGTCCTGTTCCACCAAAAGGAGCGCCGATCAATGAAGTCGGGCAACGTCCTCCTTTGCACGGTCTGCGGACGGGAAACGCTGCTGCTTCGGAAGCCGGTGTTTGAGGGATTGAAAAAGACCGGCGAACAGTTGCTCTGTTCTTCCTGCGGGTATGTCTACGAAAATGAGTCGGCTGTTCCTTTTAAAGAGGGACGCAAGCTTTCGGTGTTTTCGGAGGCGGATCGCCCCCGGACGGTCAAGGTGTTTCAGGAGGGGGAGAACAGAAGCCTCTGCCGCTACTGCGTGCACTATGTGGTGAATCCGTTTATGCAATGGTGCAGCCATCGGAAAAAAGAAGTGGCCGCAACGGACAGCTGCGCGGATTATGAGGAAAAGAAGGAAGAAAAACCGCCCGAATCCGTCCCGTGATGACCGGATGATTTCGCATTAGTTGCAGAACGGGGAGAGCCGGCGCAGTTCGGAAACCACACCCGGCAACCGGCTCAGGGTTTCCGTGATGTCGTCTTCCGTGTTGTATCGGCTCAGGCTGAATCGAATGTTCCCGTGCAGTGCCATGGGATCCACATGCAGCGCCTGAATCACATGCGACGGCTCCGGCGAGCCGGACGTACAGGCCGAACCCGATGAGGCGGCAATGCCGAACTGATCCAGCCGCAGCAAAATGGATTCCCCTTCAATATACTTGAACCCGATGTTGCTGGTGTTCGGCAGGCGGTTGGTGCGGCTGCCGTTGACCTTGGACTCGCTGCAGGAGGCCAGAATGCCCGCTTCCAGCCGGTCGCGCAGAGCGGCCACGCGGGTTCGTTCTTCTTCCATGTGTTCCATCGCCAACTCGCAGGCGCGGCCCAGCCCGACGATGTACGGCACGTTTTCCGTACCGGCGCGCCGCCCGTGTTCCTGGTGCCCGCCAATAATGAACGGATTGATTTTCACGCCCTTGCGCAGATAAAGCACCCCGATTCCTTTCGGCGCATGCAGCTTGTGGCCCGAAATGGAAAGCATATCCACCGGCGTTTGAGTGACGTCAATGTCAATTTTGCCCGCCGCCTGCACGGCATCCGAATGAAACAGCTTGCCCGCCGCTTTCACCATCGGGGCCATTTGTTTGATCGGGAACAGCACCCCGGTTTCGTTGTTGGCCCACATCAGCGAAACAAGACCCGTGTCAGTCGAAACCGCCTCCATCACCCGGTCGGGATCAAGCAGCCCCTCATCATCCACGGGGACTTCCGTGATCCGGCAGCCCAGCGTTTTCAGGTAGTGGCACAGCGACCGTATGGCAGGATGCTCCACATTCGAGGTGACGATGTGTGTTCGTCCGCCCGCCGCATCCGTTACGCCCCGCAGAGCCATGTTGTTGCTTTCCGACCCGCAGCTCGTGAAGATAATCTCATCCGGATGCGCATGAATCAGGGCGGCCACCCGCTCGCGCGCCCAGTCGACGCATTTTTTCACCTGCCCGCCAAACGTGTGCATGCTGGACGGATTCCCCCAGTACCGGTTGAAGCAGGGCAGCATCGCCTCCAGCACCTCGGGCGCGACCGGTGTGGTGGCGTTGTTATCCAGATAGATGTTGCGCGGGTTATCGCTCATGATCGCCCATCAGAAGCGGACGGCTTCCAGCACGATGGATTCCGAAACCTGTTCCTTGAGCTGCTGCTCCACAAAGTGACTCAGCGTCATGGCCGACATCGGACACCCCGCGCAGGCGCCCTGCAACTGGACTTTCACGACGTCGCCCACCACGTCAATCAGCTTGATGTCGCCCCCGTCCTGCTGGAGAGCCGGACGAATAACAGTTTCTATAACATGTTTGATCTTTTCAATTTTTTCGATGTTGGTCATGGCCTGCCCTCCCTGTTCCTGCATTTCCGCAGTGACTCGTTTGACAATCTCGGCAATATCATCCAGACAGGAACCGCAGCCCCCGCCCGCCTTGCAATACTCGGTAACTTCCTCAACCGTTTTCAAATGTTTGGTCATAATCGCGTCCACGATTTCCGTCTCGGTCACGCCGAAACAGTTGCAGACGATCCGCCCCTGATGCGTGGGCTTTTCCACGGCCTTACCCCCATTACGATAATACGCGATCGCGGCGGCCAGTGCCTCCTGACCCATAACCGAGCAGTGAATCTTTTCTTTGGGCAAACCGTCCAGGGCGTTCACAATGTCCCGGTTGGATATTTTTTCCGCTTCCTCCAGCGTCATCCCCTGAATCATTTCGGTCAGGATAGAGGCCGATGCAATCGCGCTGGCGCAGCCGAATGTTTGAAATTTCGCTTCGCAGATCCGCTTATTCTCATCCAGCTTAAAGGAAATTTTAAGCGCATCGCCGCACGCCATCGAGCCTTCCATGCCCACCCCGTCGGCCTGATCCACCAACCCGACATTCCGCGGATGAAGGAAGTGATCTTTCACTTTGTCCGTATAGTCCCACATAAAACACCTCAATTAAGGGAGCAGAGTATAGAAACTCCGCGGCGGTTTGCACGCGGATTTCCCGGAAAAATCACGCGCCGCCCCGTTAAATACGCTGATAAATCGTCGGTTCGAAATTGGTGGCCATCGTCCACACCGTTGCCTGACACTGCTTCACGCGAAAAACCAGCAGCAGATCATAGCCCCGTTGTTCAACCCAGGGTTTCATAAAAGGACGGGCCTCCACAATTTCCTTTTTCAGGTTGAGATCATCCAGAACCTCCACCACGCCGGACACACGAACCTGCGTGTCCGCACTGTTAAAGCAGGCTTCCACCGGCTTGTTTTGCAGCACCTGTTTTGACAGCGCCTTGGAGGTCCCCGTGTGAAACAGCAACCCGGTTTCATCCGCCCGGTACATCAGCATACCCCGCACACGCGGTTGACGGCCTTCCATCGTTGCCAGGTGACAGGCCGGATGCTCGTTCAGGAACGCATAAATTTCTTCACGGTTCATCGCTTGCTCCTCATGGTTTATTTATTGACTGCATGCTGCAAATGGCCCGAGGATTTAACGCTTTACCTCCGGCATTGTAAAGCCCGGAAATGGCCCGCCAAGCGTCCTCACACGGTCTTTTCATGTTCATGTGTTTGATCCAATGCTGACGGGGTGAACATAAAG
>CAZISY010000150.1:0-3446 GCA_964542025.1 uncultured Verrucomicrobiota bacterium | reverse complement strand
CCGCCCTCCACAGAAACAAAAGAGACGCACGAAGAGTCCGAATCGCAGCGCCGGCTGTACTTCCTTGCCCGCCGTCATAACCTCGGACGCGACGGGGCGCGTCCCTCCATCTATTCATTCGCGATTCGTATTTTCTACGATCTCGAGCGGCGCGGGCGTTAATAACATGGCATGCGGGGCACATTGGAAAGCGCATGCCGACCAGACGTTCGGCGGTCCCGGGGCGCGCAAGTTTAAATCACCAGGCGGCGGAGGCCCGCCGCCCTCCACACAAGACAATACACGCAGGAAGAGGCCGGGACTGCTTGCACACCGCAAAGGGGCGGCGCTCGGAGAGCGCGGCCCTACTTACAACCGAATCATAGCGCTGGCTGTACGAATATGTTAGGTCACTCACAAGAGGTTCAAGTCAAACAAGGAAATTAGGCCTTTCGATCGCACCGGCTCTGTGGCATGTTGGCTGCTAATGGAGCTGCAATGGAGATCGGTGTTGTGCAAAAGAACATTCTGATCATTAAACTCGGGTATTGTGAAACGCTGGTGAACGAGCAGGGCTTTGTGCCCAGCCTCGGGGATGTCTTTAGGCATACCGTCCTGTTGCATCGCTATGCCAATGAGAATGTTACGTGGCTGACCAGCCAGTCCGCCATTCCCCTGCTCCGCGGAAATCCCTACATCAACGAATTGCTGGTGTACGATGAAAACACGGCGGAACATCTCAAAAACCGTCATTTTGATGAAATTATCTGCATCGAAAAAGCGCCCACGATTTGTAATCTGGCCAGGAGTCTTTCCGCAGACGTGTATTATGGTTTTGGATGGAATGGTAAAAAAGTGAATGCCCACCCCAACGCCCAGCCCGCACTCGACATCGCCAACGGCAAAGACCAGTTTTTGCCCATTCAGGCCCTCCTGTATCAGATGGTGGAAAGTTACTGGAACGGCGAAGATTACATCCTGGGTTACATTCCCCGCAAACTGCCGAAATACGATATCGGACTCAATTTCCGCGTCGGCAGTAAGTGGCCCACCAAAGCATGGCCCCGCCATCACTGGCAGAAACTGGCCTTTCTGTGCGAACAAAAAGGTCTGAAGGTGAGCTGGCAGGAAGGCGAGAAAGACACCGAACAGTACATGGACTGGATCAACGCCGGAAAAATCATCATCACCTGCGACAGTTTGGGCATGCACCTCGGCCTGGCCATGCGAAAAAAAGTCATCGCACTCTTCGGCCCGACCCCCTCGGACGGCATTTACATGTATGGGCGCGGCATCATTCTTCGCGCAAACTGGTCGTGCATGGAATCGCCCTGCATGAAACCGGAATGCGAAAAAGCCGGCGCCTGTATGGAAGCCATTCAGCCTGATATGGTCTTTCAGGCCATTCTGAATATGATTCCGGAGGCGGCCATCACGCCGAAACATCCGCGGGCCCCTGTGCGTGCCCGGTCCGCCCGCGCGACAGAACTCCCGGCCGCGACAGTATGATGAGGCGCGCCATGCCGGATCAACCCATCAGTCTTCCTGAGTCGTTCAACTACATCGGCATCTTTCTGACGTTCCGCTGCCCGTACCGCTGCTCCTACTGCATCAACCGCTACGGCAACGCCGCGCACCTGGCATACCCCGAGTTGCCCGGCGCAGATTGGGTGCGCTTCTTCCGCCGCCTTCCACTCAATGATGTACCGATCACCCTTCAGGGCGGCGAACCCGGCCTGCATCCGGACTTCTTTTCCATCGTCCGCGAAACACTCGAATTTCATCCGGTGGATGTTCTCACCAATCTGGCGTTTGATCTCGACCGCTTCATCGCCGAAGTCGATCCCATCCGCATCAACCGTCCGGCGCCCTACGCCCCGATCCGCGTCAGTTACCATCCCGAACAATTTTCCCTCGAACTGATCACGGCCAAAGTCCTGCGCCTGATGAACGCCGGGTTCCGCGTCGGCCTCTACGGCGTGACCCATCCCGCGCAGGCCGACCTGATTGATGAGGCCGCCAAAACCTGTCAACCCCTCGGCATTGATTTCCGCGTGAAGCCGTTCCTCGGACATTACCAGGGCAAACTGCACGGACAATATACCCATCCCGAAGCCTGTGCCGGCGCCGCGACGCGCTCCTGTGAATGCGCCCCCTCGGAACTCCTCGCCGCGCCCGACGGTTCCATTCACCGCTGCCATACGTTCTGCTACAACCGACTGGAACCCCTGGCCTCCATCCGCGACGAACACATCACACTCACCGACGATTTCATTCCCTGCAACCGGTTCGGACACTGCAACCCCTGCGACGTCAAAGTCAAAAACAACCGCTTCCAGCAGTTCGGACACGTCGCCGCGCGCATCCGCAACGTGCACTGACACTGACCCCGCCGGCCGCACCGGCGCAAAAAATCCTTCGCCTTAAAAAAAGGGGCGTCCGTTTTTTAGGCGGACGCCCGAATTACGCGTGAATCACCATCGCCGATCAGAACGAATAAGCCATGTTCAATCCGGCATAGAAGTGATCCTTGTAGCCGAACGCTTCCTGGGCCGCCTCGCGCACATCCCCGTCCAGAAGATAGGTGTACGCCAGCGTCGCGCCGACGGAAACATCCTCGGTCAGCATGTAGCTGGGCGCCAGCGACAGGCTCACATCGTTCCAGCCGCCGTTGTCCGAGCCGAAATAATATTCATTGTATTTCTCATCGCCGATGCCGAACGAGATGCCGCCTTCCATGGAGAGCAGATCCGTCAGGTCCAGCGTGTGCCCGAACGCAAGGCTGCCGTAGTAGCCGAGGCACTCATCAATATCGCGTGAAATCATCAGGCTGGGATTCGACGGCACATCCAGCGAAACCGTCGCGCTGATTTCAGTCGTATCCTCATCGCCATCCAGCGTGACTTCCTCGCCGTCCACGATCTCCGTCTGCTCGCTGTACGGATAGAGGTAATTGACGATACCCAGGTCCACGCCCACGATTCCTTCCAGCGGCAGCGAATACACCGCGCTCAAATCCACTTCATTGAATTTGCCCGCCTGCTCATTTTTCTTTGTGGCATCCACATTGCCCCAGGCGCCCAGCGTCAACCCGAACGGCATGGCGGCATACAGGCCCGGCTGCACAACAGCTGCGCTGTTGCAGACCTGACCGCGCCACACATAGGCCGAATAGTAATCCAACGTGAACTCGGCGGTCGTCTCTTCCACCACTTCTTCCACCACGACCACGTCCGTTTCCGCCTGCACGACGGCCGCACCGGTCAGCACCGCCAGGAACGCCCCAAACCATGCACTACGCTTCATCATCTTCATTCTCCTTTTCTGTATTATGCTGAAACCTTCAGACCGCTCCGGCCCGGTTTCAACAGGGCGCGCATTTTTCCAATGATTGGAAAAAACGTCAATAAACTTTCCAATGATTGGCGCCACCGACAAAAGTCCAAAGACGGCTCGCGGGGACGCTC
>CAZISY010000149.1:0-3480 GCA_964542025.1 uncultured Verrucomicrobiota bacterium | reverse complement strand
GTTGCCGCCTGATCCGTCCAGCCGGTCAGGTGCTCATCATTCAATTCAATCGTGACGGGATGTTCCGCCGACGCATCCACGGTCACCGCGCCTGCCGAGACGTCGATCAAATCCCAATCCGTCCCCGCCGAGCCCATTGCGTTGCCGCAATCCCACGCATAGGTCGAATCGCCGCGCAGCGTGAGCGCTTCCGCCGTCAGGGTGCCGACCTCATAGGCGGTTCCGTTACCCGGTTTAACCACGGCATAGCCGATCAGATCCACCGCCGGCACAGCGCCTTCGCCGTGCAGCGTCGTGTTGCTGTACACCGTCAGCGAGGCGCTGGACGAAATATCCCCGTTCACCACCAGCGTGCCACCCGTAACGATCGATGCGCCCGTAAAGGAGTTGTCGCCATTCAGCAGCAGCGTACCCTCGCCCTGCTTGGTGAGACTGCCCGCGGCGCCGGCGATAATGCCCGGAATGGTCAGCGTGGAATTCTGCGCCACCCGGAAATAGCCGCCGTGATCCGCCAGGCTGACCCCGCGGTTGGCGCTCAGCGAGATATTGGTCACCGCATTGAACACGCCGCCTTCATCCACCACCAAATGTCCGGCAGTGGCCCCGGACGGCGGAATACCGAGATAGGAGTCACCGGCCAGCGTCAGGGTGCCGTACTCAATCGTCGTCCTCCCCCGATAGGCATTGGTTTGCGCGAAGAGCACTTGGTTGGTTCCCCTCAGGGCGAACGATCCCGCCGTCGCGCTGGACGCATCTTGAATCACATTGCTGAAAATCACGACCTGCTGATTGTGGCCCTGAACCTGCAACTCCACGTTGCTGGCTATATTCACCGAGCCATTCAAAATCAGATCGGCATACAGCGGCGACAGTTGGAAGACGCCGCCCGAGCCATAGAGCACCAGCGACATATCCACCGTCTGATCCATCGTCGAAAGGTTCTCGATCTTGTTTTGAAGCGTCAGTGCGGCCCCGCGCAGCACAAACGAACTGGTCGTATTGGTGAATCGAATGCTGCGCAGCGCCGTGCCTTCCGGACAATCATTGGTCGGGAACAGGCTCACATCCCCTTTAAAGGAAACCATCATGCCGTTCGTCGGATGATTCAGCCCTTCCCAGTTCGCGTCCGTACTGTAGCGCATGTCCGACGCACCCGCCCCGCCGTTCCAAATGGATTCCGATGAAATATAGGTGAACGCATTCGACTTCACCGTCTCGCCATAATTTTGCGAATAAATATGAATGTCGCCTGCTCCGCCTGATGTGGCCGTGCCTGCAACCACGACCACCTGCGTCGAACTCTGACTCACAATGGACGATACCGGCACCCCGCCGATCGTCACGTTCGTGATGTCCGATCCGTTGCCGAGGTAGAATCCTCTGATCGTCACTTCATATCCGCCGCCACTGGCCCCCGTTGCAGGTTCCACCGGCGTGAAATCGGAATTGGCTCGGCCGTACACCAAATACGAAAGTCCATCGCCTGCTGTATAAATACCACCACTTCCAGACCCGATTAGTATGTCGCCAAATCCGTCACTGTTCACATCACCGACAGCATCCTCGGAAAAAATAGCGGCACCCGTAAGCAGCGCGCCGTTAGTCCCATCCAGCCACGCAGAACTCAATTGATTAGAGGGCGCCATGGAATAACCATATTGTCCATAGATGATTTGACTTTCCCCGGAACCTGATACTATCAGCAAATCACCGAACCCATCGCCGTTCACATCACCCGCATTACACACCATTGATCCCAGGCGATGATCGGCGTTACCCACCAGCAATACCCCATTGGTCCCATTCAGCCAGCCGCCGTTCAACGGGAGGGTGGGTGGAAAATCGGAACCTCCATAAACCAAATAGACGGAGCCATACGTTGATCCTGATGCCCCCACAACCATATCCGCACAGCCATCGCCGTTCACATCACCCGCACCGGCAACACTTACTCCGCAATAAGTCTCTCCTGTCATTTTGACGCCGTTCGTCCCGTCAAACCACGCACTGCTCAGCGTGATGTTGGCCGGATATCCGGTAGGAGATCCATAAACCAGATAGGCGGCCGACTCACCATGAGCGCCGATCAGTATATCTGAATAACCATCTCCATTCACATCCCCGACTCCACTTACCGAATAGCCTGCAAGCCCCCCCCCTGGGCTCCGTTGAAGCGGACACCATTGACGCCATCAGCCCAACTTGCCGGGTCAACCTGCGCAGGAAATACTCCGGAGCGTCCATAAAGCAAATAGGCCACACCGGAGTTCGCCAGCCCTGAGTCCGAAGTAATATTGGCAGCTCCAACCAGAAAATCCCCAACGCCATCGCCATTCACATCACCTGCCGCACTTGCCGCGAATGCTCCTGTACCCAATCCGTATATCAGCATTCCGCTCGTGCCATTGTAAATGCCTGACAGGTTTACTAATGATGCGTATTTATTGCTGGAACCAAAAACAACGACATTAAAGTATGACCCATACGCGCAGCGAATGACGAAATCGCCACACCCATCGCCATTCACATCGCCCAGATCTTTAACATAATTACCGGACCGCGCTAATGATCCGCCTCCGGATCCTCGGAACGTCGTGCCACTCGGGCCATTTAGTAAGCTGGCAGAATTCAGCGGCGTTACGGCCGCAAACGACGAATTAGTTCGTCCATATATCAGATAGCTTTTTCCGCAATCCGTTCCATTCCCATCAGCATATGGAGCGCCGATCAGCATATCGGTCATTCCATCGCCATTTACATCGCCGGCACCACTGACTGAAGAACCGGAACGCTCAGCGGTATAATAACCCGTGAAAAAAGCCCCGTTTGTTCCATCCATCCATGTAGTGGACATGGTTACTGCTGACGGCAATGCGTTAGATACGGCACGGACATCAGGAATCCAACCGGGCGGATTATACCGATAGACCCTTGAATAAAGCACCTCTCCCAAGCCCGCCGACTGGATGATGATATCCTTCAAGCCTGCCGCGACCGCCGGAGGAGTAATTACCGTAACCCAATTTGTCCCCTGCTCCACAATCACAGCCGGCACAGCACCCAGAAGCACATTGGTAACATCCAAACCGTTTCCAAATGGAGTAGCCGTAAATGTGATCGTATCCCCGCCCTCCATGGGTCCCTGGGAATCAGTTATAATATACGGGCATTCATAAGCGCCCATATCCACGGACTCAATCGCTATACGCGATTTTCCGGACAGGTCGTATGGTGTCACATTCGTCGGGACATAGGTGTTGTTGCCCGCGTTCAGGCAGGGTGAATCCGATTTCAACTGGTAATTCGTACTGCTTTCATCAAGAAACAACGGATTGTTGGTTGTGCATCCGTTGACGCCGTGCGCGACACCATCGGCAGCGCAGGAGTAGCGGATGGTTCCGGAATAGATGTCCTTATAGCTGCTCCCGGTGTTGCCCCAGGCAATGGTGTTGTTCACGGTGCCGCCGCCGTTGCAGTAAA
>CAZISY010000148.1:0-3749 GCA_964542025.1 uncultured Verrucomicrobiota bacterium | reverse complement strand
TGGAATGGCTTTCGTTTGATGTGACCGAGGATGTACAGGCCTTTGTCCAGAGCAACAGCCAAAACCTGGGCTGGTTCATGCACAGTCAGTTGGATGATACGCTTCGCGGAAAATTGTTCACCGCCGACAGCACGGACCCGGCCAAGCGTCCCGTTCTGGAAGTCATCTATACGATTCCGGATAATCATGGTCCCATTGCTGATGCGGGCGCCGATCAAAAAGTAGAAGACGTTGATCAAAACGGTTCCGAATGGATTTCGCTGGATGGCTCTGCTTCGGTGGATCTTGATGGAACCATCACCAATTACACCTGGTCCATCGACGGTTTTCCCATTGCCACCGGCTCACCTGCCGTGGTGAATTTCTCCATGGGAACCAATGACGTTCTGCTGACAGTCTGGGATGACGATGGGGCCACCGACAGTGATTCCACGCGCATCGCGGTTATCGCTCCAATAACGAATTTCCCGCCGGTCCTGGCCGCTATCGGAAACCGCACTATCTTCACCAGCAACTCACTGACCATCACGCTGCAGGCCACGGATACCAATGGAAACGAACTGGTTTTCACGGCAGAGAATCTGCCTCCCGGAGCGACGTTCGAATCGCCCGTCTTTTCCTGGACACCCACGGGAGATCAGGTTGGTTTGTATACCGGCATCGTGTTTCAGGTGGACGACCAGTGCGGGGAATACGACTCGGAAATGATCAATATTCAGGTCGTTGTCCCTCCCGAGCCGCCTCCCAGCCTGATGCCTGACCGAATCATTCCTCCGCTTCCTGAAATACTGAAAGGATGTGTTTATTTGGAGGATGGCGACATTCCCGAAGAACTATTTCTGCCTCCTACGAACACGCTCTTTGTGGCGACCGAGGCGGATGGCGGGGATGACGCCAATGATGGGTTCACCATTGAAACACCCTTTGCCCATTTGGAAACGGCCATTATCTATGCCAACGCTCATCCCGACACTCCCTTCAGTATTTATATCCGCGGCGGTACCTATACCTTTAAGTACACGGCCACCTATAACTATCTTGCTCTGACGCGAGGAAATATTTACTTGTCCGCATGGCAGGACGAAGACGTGTTAATCCGTCCGGCGTATTGGCCGAATTATCCCAGCAACTGGGGTGACTCCCGTGCATTTGTGGCAGTTGGTCCGTACCACAATATCACCTTTGCCAACCTTCGCTTTGAAGGGTGGGCCTGTATCTTTACACTTGGTTCGGCGAATAATTATGTCACGCCGATGAGCAACATTGTGCTCCGCAATATATCGGCCAGTGAGTTTCGTCACCGCGAGAATAATCCGGCATCTTTGTGCGTCTTTCTTGAAACGGCTTATATTGCTGAAAATGTGTATGGTGATGGTAAGAGTATTGCCACCAACTTTGCTTCAGCCCGTTTCCAGATTGAGGACATGATCCTGTCGGGATGCCGCGTTTCCGGGGTGAACATTGGCCTTAACATCGGTGATGAAAATGATGCCAACATCAAGGGTTTGCGCATCACCAATTCCCGATTCACGAATCCCGTGGGTGGAGCCGGTGGCAACAGCGCCAGCGATGGATTGGCGGTGGTGAATTGTTACAAGGTGCTGATCGATAATTGCATTGTAGAAAACATGATGGATGACGGTATCGATACTAAATCGGAACATGTGTCCGTGGTGAACTGTCTGGTTCGCGGAACCGGACGAAATGCCGTCAAATTCTGGCGTTCCGGGGAACTGATTAACTCCATCATTTATGATTGCACAAAAATCAATGACAGTGCACTGGTCTTTGGTTATGGGAATGGCCGTTTGATCAACTCCATCATCATGAAGAAATATGTGGGTTACGTGGCTGGCTTCAACTATGGCTCAAGCGTAGACTCTTACCAGCTTGAAATTGTTAACTCCATGTTTACCGAGTTGCTCAACGGAATGTATGTGTATACGACCAATTACTCTATCCGCAACAATCTGTTCGATGGAAATCAGCGGTATCTCTTTGAGGGACATGATGCCACGAATTCGTTTGATGCTGTCAACACCGCTCAGCTTAATGCGTGGCCCAACTGTTCCGACAATATCACCGCGATGCCGCAAATGTTTGATCCCGACAAGACCAACTTTATGTCCCGCTTTGGATCGGCAGCCGTTGACGCGGGAACAACCAACGATGTCGTCATGCCTTCGTTTGACTTCTGGGGGTGCCCACGTGTTCAAGGCGCGGCTCCGGATATCGGACCCGTGGAATACAATTCGTTCGGCGTGGATTCGGATGATGATGGTGTTTTGGATGAGCAGGAATTCGTGGCCGGCACCAGCCCGGCCGACCGTGCAGATTTCCTGAACCTGAACGTCGATACGTCCGGTCATGGAGCGCAAGTGGGATTAAGCTGGTTCGGCGCCGCCTCGCGATTCTATGACGTGCAATTCACCACGAATCTGCATGAAGGATGGACCTCCATACCCGGGGCCGTTCGCATTGCGGGGCATGGGGCATTGCTTCAGGTTGAAAATCCGGCACCCCAGGAAAACCAACTCTACTTCCGGCTGAATGTGTACACCAATGTTCCGTAACATCCGGCATTCACCGTGAGAAAAATCTACATTTCGGTCAACGTATAGGATGCAACCAGGTATGTATTCTGTATAACATATAGTACTTCTGACAAGGGATGATATGCCGAGAAACACAAAAGCCGTTCGCTTGACGAGTGTTCATGACTATGTGTGTCGAAGCTTATTGATACTGTGTGTGTGGTCCGTACAAACAATACAGGCGGCGCAGACGATCTGTGTGGATGCGGCGCGTCCGGATGATTCAGGGAATGGACTGAGCTGGGCTGCGGCGAAACAGACCATTCAGGCGGCGGTGAATCTGGCGGTCGATGGCGATACCGTGCTGGTGACCAACGGGGTGTATGCGTTGGGCGGGGCGGTGACGCCGAAATATGCGCTGACGAACCGGGTGTGCATAACCAACAATCTGTTCCTTCGATCAGTGAATGGTCCCGATGTGACCTGCATCGAAGGTGCGCCGGCGGGCAATGGAAGCAACGGGGTGGATGCGATTCGATGCGTGTTTATGAAGGCCGGCACGCTCGCCGGTTTTACGCTGAGCAACGGCTATACGATGGCCACGGGCGGAGCGAATGACTGGTATGAGGAGTCGGGCGGGGGCTTGTGGTTGACGGAAGGATGCGTCGTATCCAACTGTCTCATCACGGGAAACCGGGCGGGATATTACGGAGGTGGCGTTACGTTCACGGTGGGCGGTCGCATCGAAAACTGCACGATCAAAGGAAATACCGCCGGGAGCGGCGGCGGGGTGCATATCCTCACCAACGGCACGCTCTTTCAATGCACGATTGCGGACAATACCGTCTCGGCCAACGGCGGCGGAGTTATATTGAATAAAGGCGGCGAGCTGACGGAATGCACGGTAACGGGCAATTCGGCCGGTCCCAATGGGGGTGGCGCCTATATGAGCGGGGGTGGCTTGCTGGACCGCTGTTATCTTATCGGCAACATCACGACGCAATACAGTGGTGGAGGCGTCTTTTGCACATCCGGGGCAGTGGTCAGAGCGTGTCAGATTTATACGAACGTGGCCAATCTGCATGGCGGCGGCGCGTACCTGAACGGGGGCGGCGTGCTGAATCAGTGTGTCATCAGCAGCAACGCGGCGAAGTCCAATGGAGGCGGCGTACAGCTCCGAAATGGCGGCACGATGAACAACTGTCTGCTGAGCGC
>CAZISY010000147.1:778-3776 GCA_964542025.1 uncultured Verrucomicrobiota bacterium | reverse complement strand
ATGAAGGCGTCGCAGGCAAGGATGAAAATGTCGTTGGATTTCTGGGTGGGTGATCCGGGCCCGGCGGGACCTCGGAGGGTGGGAGTTCCCCGCTCCGCGGGGGAGCGGGGGAAGGGGGTGAGGGGTGGCGGTGGGAACCGGCGGCCGGTTGGAGTGTCTCGCGTCCCAGGCCTGCGGGGTGGTCCCGAGGCTAACCTGCTATCCGCGCGTGGTGGTGCCAGCGCAAGTTGCTGTATGCAGTCGAAGGCGACTGGAAAGGGACGGAGCGGGCGGCACAATCTACGCAACGGGGTAGACCCAAGGTCCAGTGCGTGCGCGCACCACTCCGAAAGGCGAAGTCGGCGGAAGCGGCAAAGAGCGGGAAAACGTTTGGGGCGTCGGTGGGGTCAGGCGGTCGGGACGAGCAGGTGGAGCGTCTCGGGTGTGGTCTGCTTGGTGGCCAGTCGCCACAGGTCGACGGCGAGTTTGCGGGCCGTGGCGACGGCGAGTTTGCGGCGGGCCGCGCCCTTGGCGCCGCTCTCGAGGAGTCGGCGGATAGGCGGGTAGTCGGGTTGCCAGCGCACCAGCCGCCACGTCAGCTCGATGAGCAGATGGCGCACGACGGGGTTGCCGTGGCGGTTGATGTGGCCGTCGCGTTGGGTGCCGCCGGATTGGTAGCCGCCCGGACACAGGCCGGTGTAGCTGGCGACCTGGCGGCGGTTCTTGAACCGCGTCCAGTCGCAGATCTCGCGGGCGAGCATCACCCAGGTCAGCGCGCCGACGGCCTTGGGCAACTGCGCGGGGGCGCAGGCCTCCAGTTGGGTGTGCAGCGCGCGTTCCTCTGCGTCGAGCGCCAGCACCATCTTGCGGATCACCTCCAGTCGCTCGACCAGCCAGGCGGGCAGAGTGGCGGCAAGGGGGGCCCAGTTCCCGGCTCGCCACCAGGGACCGGTGACATGGTGGCCTTGGGCGAGCAACAGGCTGCGGCCGCGCGCTTCCCAGGCGTGGCGGTCGTGCTTGAGTTGTTCGCGCAGACGCACCTCGCCGCGGACCTGTTCCTGTTCGGGCGTGGGCACGGTGACCACGGTGAAGGCCTTGGTGTTGCCGCGCAGATACCGGTCGAGCTTGTCGACCAGCGCGGTAGCATCCAGGCCGTCGGTCTTCTGCTGCCGGCCGTCGGCCAGGGCGGTGGGCACGACCACCAGACTCTTCGCGCCGGCGGCCAGCAACCGGCGGTGCAACACGTAACCGCACGGGCCGGCCTCCTGGCAGACGTGGACGGTGCGGCCGGCTTTGATCAAGCCGGCGACCAGGCCGATCAACTGCTCGGCGGTGAGTTTGACCGGGCGCTCCGGCAACGCGCCGTCGAGCTGCACGCAGGCGACGATGTCCCGGGCGTGCACGTCGGCGCCGATCTTCACCGTCTCGCACTTGCTGGCGAGAATGCGGTCGTTCAGTTTGCGGATGTTAGTTGTAGTAACCATACGGCCGACAGGTTGGACCTCTTCGTCCCGCCTGTCGGCCTCATGGCATCTACGGGGCGAGCTGCCGGCCCCGCCCGGCGTGAGCCGCAGGGGGCCGGAGGGGCTGGGGGAGCTCTGCGAGCGAAGTGTTAAACTGGATCAAGTCTCGCGGCCGACTCGACTCGCCCGGACCCGGCTCCACGCTCGGCGTTTGTGGTCCGTCCGCAGGTTGCGGGCCGGATCCCGACTTCTTCCCTCCCGTGAACCTGTTTTCCTTCCGCTCCGCTTTTCGTGTCCTGCTGCGCCCGGTGCGGGTCGCGGCGGCGTTGTCTTGTGCGCTTTGTCTGGGCGCCGGGTTGCGAGCTGCGGCACCCTCGCGCTGGCCCACAACAGTCGATGTCGATCCCGGCGAGACCGTCACGGCGGTGCGCGATGGGGTGTCGCACACGTTCCGGATCCTGTCCGATGGGAACGGACAACCAGCGATCGCCTACGAGACGATGCCGTTTCCGACGACCTCGGTCGACAAGCGGGTGAACTACGCGGTGCGGGTGCGGCTGGCGGTGGACGAACAGGAAGTCGAGCTGGTGGCGCGGCCGTTCCAGTATCCGGTGATAGAGGTCGGGTTGCGGCTGTACCTCGACGGCACAAAGGAGTGGATTGGTACCGACGATGTGTACCCGGTGAGGATCCCCAAGCGGATCCGCCTGCGTTTCACCGCTGCGGGTGAGTCCTGGGGCCCGGCGGCGCTGCGTTTCCCGGTGGGCGAGTACCGCTGGCACGCGACCACCTACAACAACACCTGGTTGGGGATCGTGCCGCAGGACGTGAGCACGACCTACTACCACAAGGGCGAGGACTTCGGCGCGGTGCCGGATCTTCTGCCTGTGCTCGCGCCGGAGTCGGGAGTGGTTTCCACGGAGGGTACCGGGGTGCAGACGACGAGTGCGGACGGCACGCTTTTCTGGGCGGCGCACATGAATGCGGCCAACATCGCGGTGACGGCGGGCCAGAGCGTGGCGGCCGGCCAGGTGCTCGGACTCACCGGCAACCGCGGCAACAGCAACGCCGACCCGCACGTCCACTACGATATCAGCTGGGGCGCGGAGGAGCCGGGCAGTTTTCCCTTCGCGGCCGACGCCTACCTGCGGGACTACCCGGACGCCGGCATTCCGGTCGCCGGCGGTTACCAGTTCACGTATGCGGGCGAAACGCTCACGCTCGACGGTGGGCGTTCGCTCGCCCGCCCCGGGCGCACGATCACCGGTTACCGCTGGATCCTGCACGACGGCACCGAGGTCGATGCGCCCACTGCGGAGCTCACGGCGCCGACCGCCGGCTCCTATGCGGAGGAGCTGAGGGTGTATTTCGACGACGGTCGCGAGGAGCGTGGCTTCACGCAGGTGCGTGTGTTCAAGCCGAACCAGACCGGCCAGCTGCCCATCGTCGGGTTCCTTTACCAGTATCCGGTCCGAGGAGTTCGGCCGGGCGACGAGGTGTCGATCCGCCACCACCCGTTCGCCAAGCCAGGACACCAGATAATAGCGGCCAAAGGT
>CAZISY010000147.1:0-768 GCA_964542025.1 uncultured Verrucomicrobiota bacterium | reverse complement strand
ACGATCGACTTCGGCGACGGCTCCGCGGTGCAGACGGTTGGCGGCGCGCAGCCGACGATCAACCACACCTATGCGGCCCCCGGGCTCTACACGGTGACAGTGCGCGCCGACTCGCCGGTGCCGCAGATCTTGAAGACTTCGGTCTTGGTCGAGTCGGCCGGCACCGGTCCGAACCACGCGCCGGCTATCGCCGGGCCGGCGGTGCGCCAGTTGCGCTGTTTCGCCGATCACGATTTGTCGGTCGCCATGCTCGGCACCGATCCCGATGGCGATCCTCTGGACTGGAGCATCGGACAACCCGCGGTGCAGGGTGCGGCAAGCGTCGGGCCCGATGGCGTGGTGGCGTACCGACCGGCGGCGGGCTTTGTCGGCGACGACTCGTTCGACGTTTCGCTCAGCGATGGTCGCGGCGGCACCGCCACGGTGCGGTTGGAGGTGGCGGTGCGGGCGCTGCCCGTCGTCGGCGCGGCCGGCGTGCGGCTCGAAGCCGAGGATTACGACGAAGGCGGGGAGGGCGTGGCGTATCATGATGTTGATGCCCGCCAGGGAATCTCCGGGGTGCGAATCGATGGCAGCAACCACGATGTCGACATCGTGGCGATCGAGCCGGGGGCGGAAGCTCCGGGGCTGAAGATTGGCTACGTCGAGGCGGGTGAGTGGTTGCGCTATACGCTGACGGTGCCGCTCACCGGGAGCTACAACGTGCGCCTGCGGGTCGCCAACGGTTCCGGCTCCGCCTCGGCCGGTGCGATCTCGTTGCGGTGGAAG
>CAZISY010000146.1:0-3818 GCA_964542025.1 uncultured Verrucomicrobiota bacterium | reverse complement strand
AACCGACATGTATTCGCCTGAATCCGCCTATGGCGGTCCGCTGGAATTACAGAAATTCGTTGATGCCTGCCATGCCCGAAAAATGGCCGTCTTTCTGGATGTGGTTCACAATCACTGGGGACCATCGGAATTAACCACATGGCAGTTCGATGGGTACGCGCCGGTAGCCGATTGCGGCGGTATTTATCATTATAATACCGATGGCTTGTGTAATACGCCCTGGGGTAAAACACGCCCTAATTACGGAACTACGGCCGTACGTAATTTCATCAAGGACAATTATGTCTCCTGGATAGAAAACTTCCGCGTGGATGGTTTCCGAACGGACTCCCCGTATCATATGGGATATTACGACAGCGGAAGTGAGGGATGGAAATTAATCGGTGACGGGGTCTCGCTGATGCAGGAAGTGAATACGTTGCTGCATACCTATACCAACGTGCTGTCCATTCAGGAGAACGGCGAGGCCACATGGGGATTCGATTGCCGATGGGATATGGATTTTCTGGATACGGTGCGCGGTTTGGTGGCCGAGCCGGAAGACGCCAACCGGGACATGAACGCGCTGGCGGGAGAAATCAATGACGGAAGCGGCTTCGGGCGCGTTGTTTATGTGGAATCTCACGACACGGCCGGCGATTTGAACGGAAATACCCGGTTGACTAAATTGATCGACGCAAGCGATCCAACGAGTTTCTGGGCGCGCAAACGATCCCTGCTGGCGGCCGTGGCCTATATGACCTCGCCGGGTTTGCCGATGGTGTTTCAGGGAGAAGAAATGCTGGAATCCTGGTCCTTTTCAGACCACACCGGCTATCGATGGGATACCACCAACGATTTCTATCACAGCGGGGCCATATCCGCTTATAAAGATCTGATCCATGCCCGACGCAACCTGAAGGGCGGAACCGCCGGATTGATGGGAACCGGCTGTGACGTCTATCATGTGGATAACAATAACAAAGTGATTGCCTATAAGCGCTGGGATGCCGGGGGTGACGATGTGGTCGTTGTTCTCAACTGCGGTATCACCACCTGGTCCAACAACAATTATTCGATTCAATTTCCGTCGGCGGGCACCTGGTATCTGCAGTTCAACAGTGACGGAACCAACTACTACTCAGATTTCAATAACATCGGCCATTCATCCGTGGTCGCGTCCGGCTCTCCGGCGGCGGCAAACGTTAACATGGGTCGCTACTCAGCGTTGATCTATTCAAAAACGGCTCCATCAACAGCCGGTACTTCGCAAGTAGCTCCCTGCAATGGCGGATGCGACACCCCCCTGTCGGTCACCTATACGCCCGGAAACGGACCGCTGGCCTCGGCCGGTCAAATTCAATTAGTCGGCACATACGACAACTGGAAAACCTCGTTCAGCACAAACATGACTCGCGATACATACAACACAAACATATGGTATGCGACGCCATCCGGCTTTCCCGGCGGAACCGTTGGCATGACCTATCTGTTCACCGATGGATATGGCATATGGGATAATAATTTCAACAAAGACTGGTATGTCGCCATCGGCTGTCATTCCACCGCATCGTTTTCTCCGAAAGAGCCAACGGGATGCTCCGTGGTGACCATCCGTTACGAAGCCGGCGACGGTCCTTTGCAAACCTCCACCCAGGTGTTTGCACATGTGGGCCAAAATAACTGGGAGCGCATTTCCGACCCGGACCTTGCCATGACATCGCTGGGCAACGGCGTCTGGACATGCCAATACAGCATTCTCGACCCCGCCTACAATATCAACGCAGCCTTTCATGATGACCGGTCAAACTGGGATACGCATTACAACAATAACTGGAATGCAGCCGTCCAGAACTGCCATACCAATTCCGGCAATATGTCGCTGGACCCTGTCACCCCGAATGGATGCGACTCCATCACCTTCTACTATGAACCGGCCAACGGACCCCTGGCTGCAAGCACCAACATCAACCTGTTTATCGGACGCAACAATTGGCAGGACGTCGTTACATTACCGATGCACCAGGTTTCCTCCGGACGCTGGAGCCTTGTTTTCTCACCCTTGCGTGATTCAGACTGGATCAATTTTGTTTTCAACGATGGTCAGGGAAAGTGGGATAACAATTACACCAAAGACTGGCATTACTCCATCTATTGCCCGCCCCGGGATGGCACGGTCACGTATTCCCCCGAACTGCCGGTCGGGTGCGAACCCATAACCATTACCTACGAAGAAGAGGCGTATTGCCCTCTTGAAGGTGTCGGGCAGATATACATGTACATTACTTCAGATGATGGCGTGCTGTTTGACGCGCTCCCAATGGCCGAAAGCAGCAATGGTTATTGGCAAGCCACCCTATATCCACCTTCCGGCACCAGTTGGATCAACTTCTATTTTCACGACAATCAGGGTGCGATTGATTATCAATACAAAGACTCTTATTGGTATCTCTATCTTGAACAGTGCGATGCCGATGGCGCCCTGGCCATCACGAATCCGGCAACCCAATGGTATGCCGGCGCCGGAAATTCATCCATGACGCTGCGCGGCAGCATCAGCGGCACGACGGACCAATTAGCCTGGACCAATACGCTTACAGGACAAAGCGGAACCCTGTCGGCGCAGTCCAATTGGGAAATCCCCAACATCGGTTTACAGGCTGGAACAAACATCATCACCGTGACCGGACGCGTCTTTGGACAAGCCGCATCAGACAGCCCCACCAACGCGGCATATGCTGATGGCTGGCAGATTGGCGATAATGGAGGAACCGGTTTTGAAGCCTGGTCCCAATATGACGCCAATCCAAACATTTCCCTGGCCGGAAGCAGCGTTCTGGGCCCGAAGGCATGGCAGTTCAACAATCCAGGCAACTGGGCCAACTATTGTGTACTTCGAAAGCTGAATGCGGCAATGGTTCCCGGCGACACCCTCCGCTTCAAGGGCGTCAACCAGAGTCAAAACAGTCTCTATTGGTATCTGGATATGCTTACCTCAAGCGGAAGCTGGCTGGGCTCCCTCTCTTTTTCCCCCTACATGGCTGACATGATCACTGTTTTTGCTCAGAATTACTCCACGTTGTCGCTGCCTGACGGCTCCCTCGGATTGGATTTTTCCGTCATGATGGGAAGCCCAACCAATGCCCAGTTGATTATTCGGTCTCTGAACAGCGGCAATGCCATAACATCCGACATATCGTTTTATGCGTCGGGCGGCGAAACCCTTGGCAAGGTCGGATTCACATGCCTGAACTACGACGGCCAATCTAACTCGGAAAATATGCAGATTGCCGATCTGAAAGTCATTCCCGGTTCCACAGGAATGATCCTCAGCGACTCCGTCTATATTATCGCAGAACCGGTTCAGGATCAGGATGCCGACGGAATGCCCGACGATTGGGAAATGGAATATGGACTCAATACCGGAAGCAATGACGCCTCGGACGATTCCGACGGGGACGGCCTCACCAACCTTGAAGAGTTTTATGCCGGCACCCATCCCGGGAACCCGCGCTCCCTCCTGCGTATGGAGCCCATCAGGTTTTCCGGATCAAATGTCCAGCTCGTGTGGACCGGCGGCAGCAATGTGCAGCAAATTCTGCAATATTCCACCAACCTGATGACGGGCTGGAAGAATCTCTATACCAACAATCCTCCCACACCGGTAACAAATCAATTGTTGGGTCCTGCTCTTCCGCAAACCAATCAGGTTTTCTTCCGATTCAAAATAATTCGTCCCTGATCGTTATCAATCAGGAGCTATTATCATCGAAAGAGAAAAGCCTCTGTGATCGCCAGGCGCGCTGAGAATGGCCTGAACTATACATCGTAAGTAAGTA
>CAZISY010000145.1:0-4042 GCA_964542025.1 uncultured Verrucomicrobiota bacterium | reverse complement strand
GCACGGTGGATATCGTCAGCGTGGAGGTTTCGCATACGGACACCGACCTTGTCTTCGACCTGACGGTGAATGGCAACCTGAGCCTCTCTGATTGGGGTAAGTTCATGATCGGCTTCGCTACGGGTGAAAACCCGGGTACGACCGGAACGAACGCCTGGAATCGCCCCATTTTTATGGATTCGCCGCTCGGTGGAATGAACTACTGGGTCGGAGCCTGGGCAGATGGCGGAGGGGGCGCTGAATTGCATATTTTCTACGAAGGGCACTGGAGTTCTCTCGGCGCTTTGGCAACCTATTCGATCACTCCGGGAGCGCAGAGCCTGGTGACCATCACGGTGCATCGGGACGATGTGGGCCTCACCAACAGCGCCGGCTTCTATTTTGATGTCTATTCCTCCGGCGGCGTGGATACCGATTCAGCGTATGACGCGCTCTCCAATCCCAATGCCGCCATCACGGTCCGTACCATGCCGTATACTTCGCGCACGAACGACACGGGACTCAGCTATTATTCTTTATCCGTGGCGGCCGATGTGTCCCCGTCGAACGGACCGTTCGCGGGAGGCAACGGCGTGCTGGTGACCAATGCGGCGGCGGCCATCGGCAACGGTTCGGACATCACGAACATCGTGCTGGGCGGCGTGAGCACGACGACCATCACCGGGCAGGGCACCAATTGGGTGCAGTTCATCGCGCCGGCGGCTTCCAGCGCGGGCGTGAAGGATATCGTGATTCAGTCCGCAGGCGCAGGATCCACAGCGCTGGCGGGAACCTATACCTACAATGGACAGGGACAAATCGGGGGGGGAGAGGCGTGGGATTGGTCGGCCTGGGAAATCGGAACACCGATGCCCGGTAAGTACGGCTATGCCGGCGCGGCTGCTTTCAGCAATAAGCTCTTTTCGGTGGGCGGACAAAAAGACCTGGCTGTCACGAACGAAGTGCTCAGCTTTAATGGTACCAACTGGTCCTTTGAAACGCCCTTTCCCACGAATATCTATGACTCGGGCGTGGCGGTGTACAGCGGGCAACTCTACAGTGTGGCCGGACGGCATACCACTACGGCGATTACGAATGCCTTCCGGTTTGACGGAGTGACCTGGACGGAAATTGTCGGACAGCCGATCGCCCGAAGGTCGAATCTCGCTGCAGTGATCGGTGATTATCTGTATTCGATCGGGGGTATGGATCCGGGCGGCAATCCGATGACGAACGTGTTTCGCTTTGACGGAACGACGTGGACGCAGGTTCCCGGTCTGCCGGAGGTCGCGTCGCGCCTGAAAGGCTGTTCGCTGAACGGGTTGCTCTATATCGTGGGCGGTCACACCGCGCGGACCAACGTGTATTCCTACGACGGGACGAATTTCGTCGCCGTGGCGGGGCTTCCCGATGCGCGCAGATATATGGCGGCGGCGGTTCTGAATGGCGCATTGTATGTGTATGGCGGCGATACGGCAGCTTCCGTGACGACCAATACCACCTTCCGCTTTGACGGTACGAATTGGACGCAGGCGGCATTCATGCCGCAACCAAAATATGCGCATGCCGGAGCCACCTATCAGGATCAGATTTATGCGATGGCTGGGTCCACCACAGGCGGACGTGCATCTAACGTATTCCTCTATCCGGCGCGGATGGACACTAATGGGGTTTCGCCTTCCTCGGGCTCCTGGACGGGTAACTATTCGGTGCTCATCACCGGTACCAATCTCGGCAACGGTTCGGACATCACGAATGTGACGATTTGCGGTGCGCATGCGACGATTACCAACCAGACCGCCCAGCGCGTCTGGGTGCGGGCGGGGCAGGCGGTGTCTGCCGGGATCGGTGATGTGGTGGTGCAGTCCGTGAGTTACGGAACGACCGTGAAGTCGAATGTGTTCACGTACAATGCGCCGGGACTTCAGGTGCTGGGCACGAATGGTGCGGTGATCGCCAGTGGGGATGCGGCGCAGAGCGCGAACGGTACGAAGTTCGCTCCGCTGCTCTCGGGCGCATCCTGGACGAATACGTTTTCGATCACGAATAACGGCACCGCAACGCTGAACATTTCGGGATTTGAGAATCTCAATCCGAGTTTTGAGATCACGGGCCTTCCGGTCTCGGTGGCTGCCAGCGGCGTGAGCAACTTCACGGTACGGTTTGCGCCGAACGCGGCGGGGAGTTATGCCGGAGTCTTGACGATCACCAACAACTCCCCGACGCCGGTTTACACCGTGAACCTGGCGGGCTCCTGCTACGCCGCGTCCACCAACAACGGCCCTCAGTCGGGCGGAAATACGATCACCATCACGAACGGCTATTTCGGCACCATCACGAATGTGCTCCTGGGTGCGCCGAGCGTCGGCTCGGCTCTTCTCGGTCCCCACGGCTCCAACTGGTTCACGATCACCATGCCTGCGGCCACGAATGCGGGCCCGGTGGATTTCATCGTGCAAACCTCTGACCACGGCGACACCACGCTGGACAATGCCTATACCTATAATCCCAGTGGATCCCTCGGCGGGATGGTGATTGATGGATGTGTCTGGACCAACATGGCGAAGGGATTCGACGTCACAGTCTATGTCGTGTATACCGACAGCAATGGTGTCATCTATGCGGGCGGCGCATTCACCAACGCGGTGGACGGGGCGGTGATGGCGCGCGTGGCCCGATGGGACGGGATGAACTGGACCAGTATGGGCGTGGGATTCAACAACACGCTGAGAAACATGCGAACAGATTCGACCGGAACGCTGTATGTCATCGGTGATTTCAACGGGACATCCGGAGCCAGCCAGAACTGCCGCCGCATCGGGCGTTGGGACGGAGCGAACTGGACGAATGTCGGAGTCGGCGTAAGTGCGGCGGTCTATGCGATGTGTTTTGACACCAATGATGTCCCCTATATCGGCGGGGCCTTTACCGCCGATGGCTACGGCCCCGAATTCGGATATGCGGCGCGTTGGAACGGGACGGCCTGGACCAATATCTACAACGTGCCCAGCGCGACGCGTCTGGGGTTTGACGACACCGTATTTGCATCGGTGGTTGGTCTGGACGGGATGATCTATTTCGCCGGTCAATTCACCAGTGCCACTACGCCGACCGGAGAGGTTGCGCTGACGCGGGTGGCCCGGTGGGACGGCACGGAACTGCATCCGATGGGCGACGGGTTCAATAATGTGGTCAGCGCGCTTGCCGTGGACAGCGAGGGAACGCTCTATGCCGCCGGAGCGTTTAGCGCCTCAGGGGGGCAGGCCGTGAGTCGTGTCGCGAAATGGGACGGATCCAACTGGACGAACCTGGGTTCCGGAGTCAACAACACGGCCTTTGCGCTGGGAATAGACGGGCAAGATCGGCTGTACGCAGGTGGCATGTTCAGCTACCCGGGCAGTCGGATCGCCATGTGGGACGGTCTGGCGTGGGTGGACGCGTCGGGCGGCGGACTGACCGACACGGTCTATGCCCTGAGCGTATTGAGCAACCAGACCATGCTGGCGGGCGGTGCTTTTCTTACGGCGGGCGGTGTGGCGACCAATTACGTCGGACAGTTTTGGCCAAACTGGGTGCCCAGTTCCGGCGTTTCGCCGGAAAGCGGCTCGTGGACGGGCGGCTATACGGTGGCCATCATGGGAGAGAACATCAGCGTCGGCGACATTACGAACGTGACGCTGTGCGGCGTGCAGACGACCATTTTAAGCCAGATCGTGGATCGGGTGTGGGTGCAGGCAGGCGTTTCGGGCTCTGCCGTGTCGGGCGATGTGGTGGTGCAATCCATCGGTTATGGAACCACGATCGGAACGAATGCCTTTTCTTATCTGGCGCCGGGACTTCAGGTGCTGGGTACGAATGGCGCGGTGATTGTCAGCGGCGCGGACGCGCAGAGCGCGAACGGGACGAAGTTCAGCCCGCTGCCGGTCGGGGCCTCGTGGACGAACACATTCTCAATCACGAACAACGGCACCGAAACGCTGACCCTTTCGGGATTCGAGAATACCAATCCACGGTTTGAAATCACCGGCCTTCCGGCCTCCGTGGCGGTTGGCGGCGTGAGCAA
>CAZISY010000144.1:1673-4077 GCA_964542025.1 uncultured Verrucomicrobiota bacterium | reverse complement strand
GCCGGGCGTATTGGTCAGTACGGTGGCCATGAGCGCCACATCCTCGCCGTAGGAAGAAGGATTGGGGGACGAGGCCAGCGTCAGCGTGGTCGTCGCCTGGATCGTGGTGAAGCTCATCACATCGCCGTGGTTGGTGCTCACGCTGTTGGTGGCCGCAGTCCAATAGTAATAGGTCGTGCCGGGGAAAAGACCGGAGACCGTGTTCGTGATGGCCACGGCGTTGGTGCCGGACAAGCCGCTTGGGCCGGCCATGCTCACCGGATCGGACAGGCGGTACCCCACCTGCCGTATCGAGTCGCTGCCGTGATCAATCACCAGCAGGTTCCCGTCGCTGTCCACCATTCCGCCCACCAGTTGGCTGAAATTTACCGGGCTTCCGGTGTTGGCATCCAAACAATTCAGCGTCGTCACCACCCCATTGGTCGTTACCTTGCGAATGGCATTATTTGCGGCGGTGTCGACCACGAAAAGGGTGCCGGACTTGTCCACGAGGGCATTCATGGGAAAATGGAATTGCGCCACGCTGCCGGTGCCATCCGCAAAACCGGCGCCGGACCCCGCCAGAGTCGTCACCATACCGGACCCCGTGAGATTAAGTCGGCGAACGCAACAGGAATAAGCGAAGGAGTACTCTCCCCAATAGAGGGCGCCGGAATAATCGTCCACGGCGATTCCCGTGGCGCCATCGATAAATGCCACGATCTCGGGAGTCCCAAAGGCTGGGCCGTCCCGTTGGCCCACGCTGGTGCCTTGATCCGTCAGCGTCGTCACCACGGCGTTCGGCGTGACCTTCCGGATGCCGTACATGCAGCTCACATAAAAGTTGCCCACGCTATCCCGGGTCATTCCAAGAATGCTTCTGAATCTCGCCGCCGTGCCCACGCCATCCACGGACTCCTGGGTGACCGTGGGATCCCCCGCAAAGACCGACCACGTCTCCGTGGACGCCGTGTACTTGCGGATGCTCCACAGCTCAGACACATAGAGATTATTATCCTCATCCACGATCACACTGGAAGGACTGCGCCAACCCAAATACCAGATGTTAGGCGATTCCACACTGCTCACCCCTCCCGTTGCCGCGATTTTGTGGATCAGGTTGCAATCGGGATCGCAGATGTAGAAGTTGCCGTTATGATCCTGCGATAGCGCGGATCGGGCCGAGCAGTACTCGCTGATGCCGGTGATGACGGTATCAACCAGCCATCCTCCGGCGGTGGAGTATTGAAAAAAGCCCGCCGTATCAGACGCATTCGGGATCACGGTGCCGTGGAGCGTCACGCTGGTTATGCCCACATCCGTAGCCGTCAGCGTGGTCGCCACGGATGCCCCGCGCTGCACCACGGTCAGCGTCAGGCCGGCGATGCTCAGGGTGCCCGTCCGCGCCGTACCGGTGTTGACCTGAACGCCGATCACCACCGCGGCGCTGCCGGTGTTTATGCTCCCGCCGCAGGGAACGATGTTCAGCCAGTTGGTGTTAGCCGTCGCCGTCCAGGTGTTCGTGAAAGCTCCGGCAGTGAGCACCACACTGGTGATTACGGCGGTCGGGCTCACGGTCACATTCGTTGCATTGAGCGAATTCGCCGCCCGACCAACGGCAGGAAACCCCAGCGCAGCCCATAGACCTATCCAGATGAAGAACGGATAACCGGCGCTACCCTGTTTGGTACTCATACTATCTCCCTAAGTGATGATTCCTGCGGCACGGGTGAACGAATTCCGGGAAGGCATACACACTATTTAATGAAGGCGGATTCTCATAAGTCGACCCTGAATTGTAAAGCGTCGTTTCCGGGAATTCAGGCTTCCGACATCCTTTTCAGGATTTATTTGCCAAAATGCAGGGGCCGCATGGTACATATATGTTGTGCGTTTTACGGCAGCACGGCACATACGGAACCGAAGGGAACTTGGCACGGGGCGCGGGTATGAAATGGGGCAAAAAACGAAGTCTGAAACTTCCAATCGTTGGAAAATCCGAAGGCGTTTTTTCCAATCATTGGAAAATGTTCATCGGGCTGTTGCTCTGTTTTATTGCCGGGCCAACGATTGGAGCTGTGTCCCCGGACTCCTGGCGCGGGCAAGTGGACGCCGATTCCGCCTGGCGCTACGGGCCTGATTTCGGCCCGGCCGGATATGTTGCGACGAATCTTCCCGCGAATCCCGCCGCCTCGTTCGATGACGCCTATGCGCTGGTGGCCGCGCACATCATCGGCAGCGAAACGAACAGGCTTCAACTGTCGGCGGTGAAACATCCGCTCCCTGCCGCAGGCACACGGCTGGTCACGTGGGCCGGGCGCGAAGTGACGGCACCGTGGGACGAGTACTGGCTGTTCTTCGCCGATGACGATCCCGCTGCGAACTGGGCGCATCCCTGCCGCTACATCTTTGTGGCGCGCGATCT
>CAZISY010000144.1:0-1573 GCA_964542025.1 uncultured Verrucomicrobiota bacterium | reverse complement strand
AATCTCTGGGGAAGCGGAGTTATTCGCGATTCCGAGATGGAGGCGCTGACCACCAACATCCCCTGCCCGATTCTGTTCGTGATGGAGCAATGCTACAGTGGCGGGTTCATCGACAACCTGGACCAACCCCGGCGCGTCATCGCCACCGCCGCCTCCTACAACACCACCTCCTCAGGCGGGGATACCTTCCGCTTCTACGACCAGTGGTGCTACGAATGGATCTCAGCCATGCGCGGGTTTTATCCAGTCACCAATCAACCCTGGGCCAACAGCGATCCCTGCGACGGCGATTTCAACGGCGACGGTTATGTCTCATTCCGCGAAGCCTCCCACTACGCCAATACTCACGCGCCCGACGGCGATACACCGCAGTATGCCGACCAACCGGCGTATCTCGGCAGTCAGCTCTTCCTCATGCAACCGACCAACGCCATACCCAATCGCACCGACTGGGTGGAGCTGGAACCTTCCCAAACCCCGCTCGCCACCAACATCCCATTCGCCGCGCGAATCGCCGCGCGTGATCCGCTGGGCCGCATCGCCACAAATTTCACCGGACCTGTAACCCTGGAAACTGTGGCCGACGTGGTCAATCCGGGCCTGACCGTGGGGAAACCTGCGTCCCCCTACTCATTCCTCCTGCGAACCAGTCACAGCACCGTGCGCACGCAGGTGATCTATCCCGCTAATCTGATGGGCGGCCCACGCAACATCGACCAACTCTCCCTGCACGTCGACACCATTCCGACTCAGACAATGAACCAGTTCACCATCCGGCTGCGGCACTCGGATCTCAATGACTATCCATTATACCCAACGCAGGTGGTCTGGGAAACGGACTGGGTCAAGGTCTATCAGGAAAATCGCGACATCACCTCGAACGGATGGGTCACGTTCCTGTTTACCAATACCTTCGCCTACGACGGACTGCACAGCCTCATGGCCGACTTCAGTTTCAGCAACGACTACGCCACCGAAGACGCCGCCATCACGATCAGCTACGAAGGCGTCGATGCCTATCGTTCCCTGCACCGCGCCCTGGATGGCGAATCCGGCGATCCGCTTGTCTGGTCGGGCACCAATCCACCGTCCAGCAGAACGTATCTCTATCCCCACATCCAGTTCGGCCCGCTTCCCTACCAGCCCCTGGTGTCCATTGTGCCGACCAATCTGACCGACTTCGCCGATGGCGTCTGGACCGGGACCCTCACTGCTCTGAACGCCGCCGACAACGTGCGCATCCTACTGAGAACCACCAATACCTATTGGGACACCGAAACCGACCGATTCCCGATCCGCGAGTACCTGTTTGATTTGGTCGCGCCGCAGTTTTCTGCCGATGGATCGTTCGTTCTGAACTGGAACAGCGGCACCGGCTATACCTATCGTGTCCTGCGCTCCACGAATCTCCTGAATGGCTTCGAACCCTATGCCACCAACCTGCCCGCCACCCCGCCGCTCAACACCTTCACCGGCATCCAGAACTCCACCGCCGCCGATTTCTACTGCGTGGAAGAGGAATAGAAACCCCACGTACCGCAGTGGCCGTTTTGCACATAACTGCCACCGCATG
>CAZISY010000143.1:0-4089 GCA_964542025.1 uncultured Verrucomicrobiota bacterium | reverse complement strand
GGCCGCCCGCGATGTGGTGCGCGCCCTGGACGAAGCGGTGCGGCGCCATGGAAAGTGTGAGCGGCGAGTAGGAAGTCGTCTATTTCTGGCGGGCAGGAAGTCACCTCTTCTTGGGTCGATCTTCTTCCTCTATTCCGAAGAGAAGGATCTTCTTCCCGTGTGTGGTTTTTCTTCCGTCCGACTCCAGTGGTTGGGGCCGAGCCGTCGCTGAAGCCTTGAAGGAGGCGGACGGGTATCGGATGCACGGCGATGCATCCGAGGGGATCGTGCAAGTGCCTGCACTGCGGTGACTTCTTCGTGCCCGACGCGCGCAATCGCGCTCGGCAGCGCTACTGCGTGAAGCCGGATTGCCGCCGCGCGAGCAAGGCGACCAGCCAGCGGGCATGGCGGCAAAAGCCGGAGAACGCCGACTACTTCCGCAGCGCCGACAACATGGCTCGGGTGCAGGCCTGGCGGAAAGCGAATCCCGGATACTGGCGGCGTAAGGGCGCGAAGGGATCTCCTGCGTTACAAGAGATCTCAAAACCGCAACCTCCTGATAACCCGCCACCTGCGGCGCAAGACGACGCGGTTGCGTTACAAGATCTCTTCCGTGCGCAACCCCCGATCATCGTGGGTCTTATCGCCCAGCTCACCGGCTCTGCGTTACAAGAGGACATCGCGGCGATGACGCGGCGGCTGCATTGCCGGGGGCGGGCCATGCTGGGCCTCGATGCCCCCGGTCCGCTCTATGCAAACCAACAACAAACACCTGCTGGATCCGCACCGCCTGCGGCGCGTACCCTCGCAGTTTAGCTGGGTCGACCACCGCCTGGTCCGGCAAAACCATCTGCCCCGCGCCGCCGCCGCGGCTTGGGGCCTGTATCTGGTCCTGGTGACCGTCGGCGACGAACGCGGCCTGAGCTACTACGCCGACCGCACGCTGTGCCGGTTGCTCTCGCTCACGGCCGACGAACTCTCCGCCGCCCGCGCCCAGTTGCTCGGCGCCGGCGTGCTCGCCTACGAGGCGCCGCTGTATCAGGTCCTCGGACTGGAGGTGGCGCCGTGATCGACTACGACGCGTTCTGCCGGCTCAAACAACTGCGCGAGCAGGGCCGCACCCCGCCGCAGATCGCCCACGAGATGCACCTGCACATCCAGACCGTGCGGCGCTGGCTCGCCCATGAGCGCTTCCAGCGCAGCGCCGCCGCAGAGCGTCCGCGCCCGAGCAAACTGGACGCCTTCAAGCCCGCCCTGGCGCGCTGGTTGGAGACGCACCCGTTCACCGCGACGCAGCTCTTCCACAAGTTGCGCGAACAAGGCTACGGCGGCGGCTACTCGATTGTGAAGGACCACGTTCGCCGCATCCGTCCCTCAAAGACGCAGGCCTGCCTCACGCTGCGCTTCGCCCCCGGCCAGTGCGCCCAGGTCGACTGGGGCAGCTTCGGCTCCGTCGAGGTCGACGGCACCCGGCGCGCCCTGAGCTTCTTCGTCCTGGTCCTGGCGCACAGCCGCTGGCTGTACGTCGAGTTTACGTTGGGCCAGTCGCAGGAATGGTGGCTGGGGTGCCACCAGCGTGCCTTCGAGGCCCTCGGCGGCGTGCCCCGCGAAGTGTTGGTCGACAACTGCAAGACCGCGGTGCTCGCGCACAGCCCCGGCGCCGCGCCGGTCTTCAACGCCCAGTACCTCGACTTCGCCCGCCACCACGGCTTCCAGATCAAGGCCTGCGCCCCCGCGCATCCGCAATCCAAGGGCATCGTGGAAAACGCGGTCCACTATGTGAAGCGCAGCTTCCTGCACGGCCGGCAGATCGGCGCCTTCGCCGAGCTCGCTCCCGCCGTGCGCCTGTGGCTCGACACCGTGGCCAACGTGCGCCAGCACGCCGAGACCCGCCTGCGCCCGCTCGATGCCCTCGCGCTGGAGCGCCCCAAGCTGCTGCCGCTGCACCCGCAACCGTATCCGGCGGTCCGTACCCTGAGCGTGCGCGCCTCCCGGCGCTGCCGCGTCAGCGTCGAGACCAACCGCTACTCCGTGCCACCGAAGTACGCCGGTGCGCTCCTGACCCTGCAACTCTCCAGCGACTCCCTGCGCCTCTACGCCGACTCGGTCCTGGTGGCCGAACACCGGCGCCACTTCGGCCGCCGGCTTGTCATCGAGGATCCCGACCACCAGCGCGAGTTGGACAAACGCCGAGGCGGCGAACGCGAGCGGCTCCAGCTGCGCTTCCTCGCCCTTTGCCCCGAGGCCGCCGCCTACCATCACGGCCTGCAGGAACGCCGCATGAACGCCGGCCACCACCTCGCCCGTATCCTTGAGCTGGTGCCCATCTACGGCGAGGCCGCCGTCGGCGCCTCGATCGCCAACGCCCAGCAGCTCGGCGCCTACTCCAGCGACTACATCTTGAACCTGCTCGAACAACAGAACCGCCGCCTGCCCGAGCCCGGCCCGCTGCACCTGACCCGCGGCGGCGACGCCCTCCAACTCGAACTGCCAGCCCCCGACCTCTCCGCCTACCAGCCATGACGCCCACTCTCTCCTTCGAAGACCAACTCAAGTATCTCAACCTCGTTTACAGCCTGCGCCACCACGGCGAACTCACCGCCGAGGCCGCCCAAACCAACTGGTCCCACGCCGAGTTCCTGCGCCGCTTCATCGCGGCCGAGACCGCCCAGCGCCAGCAGCGCGCCCTGGAGCGCCGCCTGCGCTGCGCCCGCTTCCCCGTGCGCAAGAGCCTCGACCAGTTCCAGTGGGACTGGCCCAAAAAGATCAACGAGGCGCAGGTCCGCCACCTCTTCGAACTGCGCTTCGTCGCCGAAAAGGCCAACGTCGTCTTCTGCGGCGGGGTTGGTCTGGGCAAAACCCACCTGGCCACCGCGCTCGGCTTCGCCGCCTGTCAGGCCGGCCACACCGTGCTCTTCACCACCGCCGTCGACGCCATCAACGCCCTCGTCGCCGCGCAGGCCACCCACAGACTCAATACCGAGCTGAAGAAGTACCTCGCCCCCGCGCTGCTCATCCTCGACGAGATCGGCTATCTGCCGCTCGACAAGGCCGGCGCCGATCTGCTCTTCCAACTCGTCAGCCAACGCTACGAACGCGGCGCCATCGTCCTGACCACCAACAAGGCCTACAAGCACTGGCCAGGCATCTTCAACAACGACGCCGGCATCACCGCCGCCATCCTCGACCGCCTCCTACACCGCGCCGACACCGTCGTGTTGGAGGGCAAGAGCTACCGCATGAAGGACCGCCCCGGCGACGAAGCCGCCAGCTGACAACCCCCCGCCGCCGGCCCCTGCGGGTCGCGGCGGCCCGCGCTCAGCACAGGTGAATTCCTAACCGCCAGAAACAGTCGATGTTCGCTCCGCCGCTCACACGCCTCCACCCGCACCGATGACCGCAGTTCCGAAACCGACCTCGATTATGTCTCGCGCCTGTGGCTGCGCACGGCGGTGGCGGCGTGGCTCCTCTGGCTCGGCCCGCTGGCCGTGGCGGTGATGACGAGCGCTGTGCGCTGATCCGTGCCGGTCGGGGCTGTGCCCAGGAAACGGGGCCGCTGCGTGTGTAGAAACGATTCATGCGGCAGCGCGAAGGAAACCGAAATCAGAGCCGGCGGGCGCTGGGGCGGAGATCCTTTGCCGAAAGACGGAGCGTTGTGCTTCGATGCCATCCCGAGCGCAGGTCTGCGCGGCCTCCCGGAGAAGTGCGCATGAAGGGATATTGGCCCGCTCGGGTTTTTGCGCGGAGCCCAAGTGGCGTGCCCATCGAAGTGATCCGCGAAATCATAACGGCCGACACCAGCCGGCCGGCGCAGGAGCTGGAAGCGAGAAGTCAGGATGCGGGCATGCCCCCGGCAGGGTTAACCACTGATGCACACTAATGGGCACTGATGACGGAACGGGGGAAGCAGGAGCGAGAAGTGAGTAGCGGGTAGCGAGTAGAGGTCAGATGGCGGACAACTGACCACAGATGATGAATTGGAGCGCTGCTTCGTCAGCGCCGTGCCTTATGCCCGAGTTGGACCGCAGTGTCCCGGTGAGCCGCGAATGCGCTAAACTTCGAGCAGACGATAGAAGACTGACGGCTGCCCCGTGTAACAAGGTGGCAGGT
>CAZISY010000142.1:0-4207 GCA_964542025.1 uncultured Verrucomicrobiota bacterium | reverse complement strand
ACGCAGGGGGATACTTTCGTTCGCGTGCGAAGTGCCCATCGGCGTCCAGCTCGCGCGCTTCCAGAATGGAGAAAAGCTGTTCGGGATTCACGTTTCCGCATTCCGGGCAGATGCTTCGCTCCGCCCCCGCAATATGCACCTGCTCCCTGAACCATCGGGCGGCTTCCAGGGGGTGACCGGTGTACACCGGATATCCGCCCCGATCAAGCACCCACAATTCATCGAACAATCGAAAGAGCGCGGAGGAGGGTTGGTGAATGATAACGATCACCAGACGGCCCCGGGACGCCTGCGCTTTCAGCAGGCCCATCACGACATCCGAATCTCCCGAGGAAAGGCCGGAGGTCGGTTCGTCCACCAGCAGAATGGAGGGCTCGCGTATCAGTTCGAGCGCGATGTTCAATCGTTTGCGCTGACCGCCGCTGATGGTTTTTGAAAGAGGATTGCCCACTTTCAGATCGGCGGCATCCTCCTGATTCAGTTCCACCAGCATGTGCCGCACCCGCTCACGCCGTTCATCCGGGCCCAGGTGCGCCAGGCACAGCCGCGCACTGAAATCCAGATTTTCGCGAACGGTCAGATCTTCAAACAGCAAATCATCCTGCGGCACATACCCGATGACGCCCTCCAGCCGGTCCGCCTCCGCATAAAGATCCAGGCCGTTAATGGCGAGGCGTCCGGAGTCGGGGCGAAGCGAGCCGTTCAAAATGCTGATCAGGGTGGATTTTCCCACGCCGCTGCCGCCCATCACACCGATCATGCGTCCGCCGTCTTCGTGAAAACTGAAATCATGCAGCCCGTTGTCGCTGCCGGGGAAACGATAATTCACCGCCTCGGCGGCAAACTGTATGGGAGCAAACCGGTCTTCCGAGGGAAACCACTGGTCGATTTCACAGCGGTAGACCACGCCGCCGCCCGCATCGCGCAGAATGGCCCCCGCTTCAAGCGGGTAGAACCGTTCCGCATCCAGCGGGTTTTCGTCCAACGTGCAGACGCCGGAAAGAACACGCAGGAAACAGCGTCCGGTCCAGGCGCTGCGAAAGACGACGGCGCGCACATGCCAATCCGGGCGTTTCAATTTCCGGCAGTTCGCAGAGTCCGGCGTCTCAAGATGGGCATGAATAAAATGACGGCAGTCTCCGCGTTCTTCTTCGGGAATCCGGAGTTGTTCCCCCACACAGTCCAGCAGGGCATCGGGCCGATCTCCGTCCACCGTGATCAGCCGGCGGATATACAGAGCCTGCAGCAGAAAGTTCTGTTTGTCTTCGCGGGAGAGGAGCGGATCAAGCTGAGCACAGAGCGCCGTTATGCCCTTCTCGGGCGCTGCGGGGTCTTCCGCTTCGGCGTAGTACTCCAGCAAATCACTGAAGAGCCCGAGATACACCTCCACATTCCGCAGGGCGAGGGTGCGGGTGAGATAATTTTCCACCAGAGACGACGACGCCCCATCCGTCCGCTGATCGAAGGAAGCGAGGACGGCAAAGAGATGAATGACACCATTAAGCGTATGTTCGTGCATGATTCCCGACGCCGGTGGCGGGCGGTTTAGCGCACGATATCCATACGGGCCTTGGCAATAATCGGGCGCAGGGCTTTAATCTGCTCGGCACCCAGTTGCGGAATATCATTCAGCAGGCCGATCAGTGTCGTGACAAGAGCCACCCGTTCATCCCGTTCTATCAGCTCGTCGAACCCCGGAGCATCATCGAAATCCTGAAGCACGGAACGGAATACGCGGAAATTGTCGCGCATATCGGCGACATAGCCGATGAAGACCGGATTATAGTCCGAAAGTACACAGGTTTCGCAAGTGAGATAGAGGGCCTCAATCAGCATCCCGTACATCCCGCCGATCACCAGCGCGGCCCCTTCCCCGCTCTTCAGCATGTTCTGCCATTCCATATCTTTGCTCTGCGCGTCGAGCAGGGCCTGCAGGCGGGCCTCCCCGCCGGGTTGGTCAATCTGCTCAAGGGCTTCGCGATACTCGCGCTCCATGTCAGGCTGCGGGAAACCGACCTGTTCAAGCAAAAGGGCTATGGCCTGCCCATATTGCGCGGCGGGTTGCTGCTGATAGAACGTCGACGCATACGTCAAATCCATCAGATACACCCCGATCACCATCCGCTGCCGCTCCTGCGTTTGATAACGATCCGCGTCAAGCGGGGCGACCAGTTCGGGGAGATACGAAGCACCGGACTCGCGCAGTGCGGCCATCAGGTCGCCCATTTCCGGCCCTTCCTGTTCCACCAGGGAGATGTCTTCCAGAACCTGCTGCCGCAATTCATCGGACACTTCCAGAGCCATGACCGAACCCGTCATCCCGACAACCGACAGAACCGCCAGAAAACCGCGCATGACCTTCTTCATATCTTCGTCTCCTTTTACTCCGTATGTGATCGCTCCCGATGCTTCGGGCCGCAACGCAAGAGGACGGCATCATCGTTTATCCCTCCGGCTTTGTCAGTCATTTTTCCCGGAAAAGCATCGAGGCGGATGACAAAAAAAAGGGCGGATGCTATCCGCCCTTCAGCCCTCACCGCGTTGTCACAGCCTTCAGTGCGCCGGATGAACCGATTCATCCTCTGCCGGGGCCTGTTTCATACCGCACCCGTCCCCGTGCTGCTCCATGCCGCCTTTGCAGCCCTTGCCTTCGGAGCGCTCACACCGATCTTTTCCCGGACCCTTCATTCCGCGACATTCCCGTCTGTCGCACATCATTTTTTTCAGGGCCTCCTGCTGCTCGGCGGTAAATACTTTCCGGGCATCCAGCCAGGCGCCCAGTTCCGCTTTTTTCCATTTCAGCTCGGCGGCATTAACGGCATCCATCGCCGCAAAGATCGCTTCACGATCCGTGGAATTTTCCTTCATCAATTTTTTCATGGCCAGACGCACGGTTTTCACATCCGCCTCCAGGGCGATGGAATCCTGCTCAAAACGCAGTTCGATTTCACGCAGGGCGGCGGACTGCTCTTCGGTCACCCCAAGATTCGACAGGCATTCGCCATTGTTCAGAAGGCAATCCACCTGACGCATCGGATGGCATTCGCCACGTCCTTTGCCCATACCGCACTTTCCATCCCGGGCATAAGCGGACCCTCCGATCAGCAAACCGAAAACCATCATCAACAGGCTTATCTTTTTCATGCTCATAACTGTCTCCTTTCATTAAGTTATACGCATCCCGGCTGCATGCGCGTTATGGGTGTAGAACGAAAAGGCGTGTTCATTTATTGCAGACAAAAAAAAAGGACCCGGAGGTTTTCCTCCGGGTCTCTTCAATTAAGGGTTGGCAATGCTCCGACAGGCTACGACGTGCCTCGTCGTGTGTAGGGGGAGATACCTTGTTCGAGAGCACTGCCAACGCCAAATCCGCTTCTCAAAAATCCATCCACCTACCTTTGAAAAACCAATCGGTCTTCAAATTTCGTTGTCTCTGTACCGTTACCCTTCATTGATTGCAAGTATTAAAATGCAAATATACCGTCGCGCAGTTTCCGGGATCCCGAAAAGCCAGCCGATCCACCAGCGCATGCACTAATTTCAGCCCCCGCTTGGCGGTTATCCGGTCTTTTTCCGGCATGAAAAGATCCTGCGATTGGTAGTCAAACCCCTCGCCTTCGTCCTGTACGCTGATGGTGAAATGATCCGGCTGTTTTTCGCATCCGCTGTCGGGAAGTTTCAGGTGATGAATCGCCACATGGACTGTTCGGTTCACATCTCCTTTGTTTCCATGATGGATGGCATTACTGATCAACTCCCGCAGCACCAGGAAGACATCGCTGTTCGGGTGTATCCCGTATTGCCCGAAAAATTCGGCACAGGGGCGGTCAACCTGCCGGATCAATTGCAGGTCCGAGTGCATTTCGATCAGCAATTCATCTGATTTTTTACTCACTCGAAACATGACGCACCCCTATGCCGGATCGTTCTCCGTTCGTTAATCAATACTTTCCGAATTCGCTGTCATCCAGGTTGATGATCTCTGCATTGCCGGCCGGCTTGGACGGAGCTTCATTCCAACCTTTTTTCGCCGTTGCCGCCTGAGGCAGAGCCGGTTTCCTGGCAGCCGGTTTCACGGCCGCGGGTGCCGCAGACCGAGCTGCGGGGCGCGATGCCGCCGGCAGTTCAGCATGGCGCTGTGTTCCGCCGCGTAATTTGAACTTGGCCACCAGCCCCTGCAGATGCGTCGCCTGACTGCTCAGCTCTT
>CAZISY010000141.1:2875-4355 GCA_964542025.1 uncultured Verrucomicrobiota bacterium | reverse complement strand
GGGATGACGTCGCGGATGTTGTGCATGCCGGAGCAGAACTGCACGATGCGCTCGAAGCCCAGGCCGAAGCCCGCGTGCGGGACGGATCCGAACCGGCGCAGGTCGCCGTACCACGCGTAATCCTCCGGATTGAATCCCTGTGCGAGGATGCGCTCCTCCAGCACGGGAAGTCGGTCCTCGCGCTGACTGCCGCCGATGATTTCGCCGACGTTCGGCAGCAGGACGTCCATGGCCGCCACGGTTTTTTCGTCGTCGTTGAGGCGCATGTAGAAGGCCTTGATGCCGCGGGGATAATCCGTGACGGTGACCGGGCCGTGGAAAATCTGTTCGGTGAGATGGCGTTCGTGTTCGGACTGAAGGTCGATGCCCCATTCTGGCGTGAACTCGAAGGATGCGCCGGATTTTTGCAGGAGTTCGATGGCGGTGGTGTAGGTGATGCGTTCGAAACGGCTGTCGGCGAGCCGGGTGAGGGTGTCGATCAGTCCAGGCGATACGTGCTGGTTGAAAAAGGCGAGGTCATCGGGATTTTCGCGCAGGACATCGCTGAAGAGCCGGCGCAAATAATCTTCCGCGAGGTCGGCATCGTCGCGCAGATCGGCGAAGGCCATTTCCGGTTCGATCATCCAGAACTCGGCGAGGTGTCGGCGCGTATTGGAATTTTCGGCGCGGAAGGTGGGGCCGAACGTGTAGATGTTACCAAGGGCGCAGGCGTAGGTTTCGCCTTCGAGCTGTCCGCTCACAGTCAGCGCGGCGCGGCGTCCGAAAAAATCCTGCTGATAATCAATTTCATTTGCGGGAGTGCGCGGCGGGTTTTTCATGTCGAGTGTGGTGACTTGAAACATTTCGCCGGCGCCTTCGCAGTCGCTGCAGGTGATGATGGGCGTATGCACATAGAGAAAATCGCGTTCCTGGAAAAAGCGGTGCGTGGACTGTGCAAGCGTATTGCGCAGGCGGGCAATGGCGCCGAAGGTATTGGTGCGCGGACGCATGTGCGCGATTTCGCGGAGGCGTTCGAAGGAGATGCGTTTTTTCTGGAGCGGGTAGGTATCCGGATCGCAGTAGCCAAGGATGTGAATGAGCGCGGCGTGCAGCTCAATGGACTGTTCGCCGCCGGGGGAGGCGACCAGTCGGCCTTCGGCGCGGATGGAGGCCCCGGCATGCAGGCGGAGGACATCGGTTTCGTAGTTGGAAAGGGTGGTGTCGGCGATGACCTGGAGATTGGCAAGGCAGGAGCCGTCGTTAAGTTCGATAAAGGAGAAGCCGCCCTTTGAATCGCGGCGGGTGCGTACCCAGCCGGCCACGGTAATCGGCGTATCCGAGGGGCCCATATTCAATGCGTGACGGATCAGTGTTCGTTTCATGATGTTGATCAGTGCTCCATGGCGCGAAAAGATTGAACCTCATTAAAAATCGAGGCGGCATACTATCAGGAACGCGAAAAACGGGAAACAGTAAATCACGGCGCGCTCGGGGGTGAGAA
>CAZISY010000141.1:0-2775 GCA_964542025.1 uncultured Verrucomicrobiota bacterium | reverse complement strand
ATCAGCTTGAGGGATATTTCGGAGCGGCAGGGGATTTCTGAAAAGTATCTCTGGCAGGTGGTTTCGCCGTTGAAGGCAGCGGGCCTCATTGCCTCCACCGCCGGCGCGCAGGGGGGGTATCAACTCACGCGGCCTGCCGCTCAAATCACGGTGTATGAAATTTTGCGTTCCGTGGAAGGTGATCTTTCGCTGGTGCCCTGCACGCAGTCGGAGCAGGGGTGCCCGCGGAGTCGGCAGTGCGCGGTACGGCTGTTTTGGCAGGAGACGGCAAAACATCTGGTCGACCACCTGAATCAAACCACGCTTGAGGATTTGTACTGTCGGCAGCACGAGCTTGACCAACGGGATATTGATACAGGAGACTGCAACGACTACTGCATATAAACATGTTCCTCCGTTCGCTGCGGAATCGCGGGCAGGCGGGTGGACAAGGAGGACTTCATGACTCTGAAACTGAATACGATTTCCATTCATGCCGGGCAGCAGCCCGACCCGACCACCGGGGCGCGCGCCGTACCGATTTATCAGACCAGTTCGTATGTGTTCAAAAACACGGAGCACGCCGCGAATCTTTTTGCGCTGAAGGAATTCGGCAACATTTATACGCGGCTGATGAATCCGACCACCGACGTCTTTGAGCGGCGCATCGCCGCGATTGAAGGTGGTACGGGCGCACTGGGCGTTGCGTCGGGCATGGCGGCGATCAGTTACGCGCTGCTCGCGATAACCCGGCTGGGCGATGAAATTGTGTCGGGCGATAATCTCTACGGCGGCACCTATCAGCTTTTCAGCAACACGTTTCCGCGGTTGGGACGCACGATACGTTTTGTCGATTCCCGCGACCCGGATGCGTTCCGGCGCGCGATTACTCCGAAGACGCGCGCGCTGTATGTGGAAACGATCGGCAATCCGAAGCTGGATGTGCCGGATTTCGAGGCGCTGGCGGCCATCGCGCATGAGGCGGGGATTCCGCTCGTGGTGGATAACACGGTCGGCGTCGGCCTGGTGCGTCCGATTGATTTCGGCGCGGATATCGTGGCGGCGTCGGCCACGAAATACATCGGCGGACACGGCACCTCGCTGGGCGGTGTGATTACGGACTCCGGAAAATTCCGTTGGGATAACGGGAAGTTTCCGGAGTTCACGGAACCCGATCCGAGCTATCACGGGTTGAAGTATTGGGACGCGCTGGGCAATATGCCGGGACTGGGTAATGTGGCGTTTGTGTTTAAGGTGCGCCTGACGCTGCTGCGCGATCTCGGTGCGGCGATGAGTCCGTTCAATGCCCATCAGTTTTTGCTGGGGTTGGAGACGCTCCCGCTGCGGCAGGCGCGGCATTCGCAAAACGCCCTCGAACTGGCCCGTCGGCTTCAGGCTCATCCGAAAATTGCGTGGGTGAATTATCCGGGGCTGCCGGAGAGTCCGGCTCATGCGAATGCGTCAAAGTATTTGAAGCAGGGATTCGGCGGACTGCTGGGGTTCGGAGTGAAAGGCGGACTGGAGGCCGGAAAGAAGTTCATCAATTCTGTGAAGCTGCTTTCGCATCTTGCCAACATCGGCGACGCCAAAACGCTGGTGATTCATCCGGCGTCCACCACGCACCAGCAGTTGAGCGCGGCGGAACAGCTTGCCACCGGCGTGACGCCGGATTATATCCGGTTGGCCGTCGGGCTGGAAGAGGTGGAAGATATTATGGCGGACATCGAACAGGCGTTGAATTAAGGAGAACGGGATATGACGGCCTATTTCAGTGATAATGCACAGTCCGTGGGCCACACGCCGCTGGTACGGCTGAACCGCGTGACGCAGGGATGCGGCGCCGCGGTACTGGCCAAGATGGAGGGACGCAATCCGGCGTATTCCGTGAAGTGCCGCGTCGGGGTGGGGCTGATTCGCGACGCGGAAGAGCGCGGGGCCCTGCGGCACGGCATGGAAATTGTCGAGCCGACCAGCGGGAACACCGGAATCGCGCTTGCCTTTGTGGCCGCCGCCAAAGGCTACAAGTTGACGCTCTACATGCCTGAAACCATGAGCATCGAACGTCGGCGCGTACTGGCCATGTTCGGCGCGAATCTGGTGCTCACCCCCGGCGCCGAAGGCATGCGCGGGGCCGTGGCGCGCGCCGAACAGTATGCCGCCGAGAATCCGATCAACGTCTTTATGCCGCAGCAGTTCAAGAATCCCGCCAATCCCGCCGTGCATGAAAAAACCACCGGACCGGAAATCTGGCAGGACACGAACGGGGCGGTGGATGTGCTGGTCTCCAGCGTGGGCACGGGCGGAACGATCACCGGAATCTCCCGCTACCTCAAACACACCAAACACAGACCGCTCGTCACGGTGGCGGTTGAGCCCGCGGAAAGCCCCGTCATATCGCAAACGCTGGCCGGGCAGCCGATCAAGCCGGGGCCGCACCGCATACAGGGCATCGGCGCGGGCTTTGTACCGGCGACGCTGGACATCTCGCTGCTGGACCGCGTGGAGCAGGTGACCTCCGATGAGGCTGTGGATTTCGCGCGCCGTCTGGCCCGTGAGGAGGGGATGCTGGTGGGCATTTCGTCGGGCGCGGCGGCGGCTGTCGCGGTACGCCTGGCCCGCCTGCCGGAATTCGCCGGGAAAAATATCGTCGTTATTCTGCCTGATGCCGGCGAGCGTTACATGTCGTCGCCCCTGTTTGAAGGCATCGGCTGACCGCGCATCAAACGCATCGTTTCCAATCGTTGGTGCCACCGACAAAAGTCTTTTTGTGGACAACGGCTCGCGGGGACGCTCGCC
>CAZISY010000140.1:0-4871 GCA_964542025.1 uncultured Verrucomicrobiota bacterium | reverse complement strand
CCATCGGCAGCTCATAGGTAAAGTCGTCTGTTTTCAATCGTATATTCCCGGGGTGTCCATAGAGATTCGTCTGGTCGTTGATTTCATCGAAAAAATTGCTGATTACAAGCTAATATCAGACAGCAAAAAACTCATCCTGATTTGTTAGACGGACTGGACAAACTTCCAAAAACATCAGTGAAAATGATTTATTATGATGAGAAAATCCTGAGGTTACGCTTGCGAAGAGGTTTTTCTTCAAAGCAAAACGTAAGGGTCTGTGGATCGGTACCGGCTGAAAAAAAAAGCAGCCTATTGAAGGCTGCTAAGGTCATTCCGTAGAATGTTGCCCACAGAACAAAGTTCTTTACTAGAACTTGTAGAGGTCATAAAAATAAACTCAAGTGTGCATATGTCAAGAGTCATTTATATTGACTCTTAAGTTCATAAGGGAGGTACAGCTGTGAAGGTAACGACGACATTAGGCTTGGATTTGGGTGCGCAATCGCTTGGATGGGCTTTAGTTGAGGAAAGCGCTGTTGAAAAAGGTCTGCGAATTCGTGTTGTAGGGATGGGGTCTCACATTTTTGAATCCGGCATGGATGGGGATATTCACGCAGGCCGGGAAGAATCGCGGAATGCAGAACGCAGAAACAAACGACTTTTGCGCCGCCAATATGATCGCCGCCGCCGCCGAATGGCAAAGATTCGACATCTGCTCCAAAGAGCAGGTTTGCTGCCGGAGGAAACAGACTTTGCTAAAGCGCTATTAATGCTGGATGCCAAAGCGTTGCTTTGGCTGGGAAAAACAAAGGGAGTTAACAAGAAAACCCTGGCGCATGTGGTTCCGTATGCCCTAAGGGCCAAAGCGCTGGATGAAAGGCTGGACGAATATTTTCTGGGTCGTGCATTTTATCAGCTGGCTCAGCGTCGTGGTTTTTTAAGCAATCGCAAGGAACAACTCAAAGGCGGAAAAGAGGATGACGACGGGGTCGTTAAGCAGGGGATTGCTCAACTGGCTGATGAAATGAAAGAAGCCAAGGCCAGAACGCTGGGAGAATATTTTTCCAGACTGAATCCGGAAACCTGTCGAATTCGGGAACGATACACGCATCGTGAAATGTTCCAAAAAGAATTTGATGCCATTTGGAAAGCGCAGAAAAATTTCTATCCAAAGAAACTGACCGATGCCTTATATAAGGATCTTTTTAAGGCATTTTTCTTTCAGCGCAAATTGAAAAGCGTACGGCATCTGGTAGGAAATTGCACCTATGAGAAGAATGCCAAGCGTTGTCCATGGTACCGTCCGGAAGCTCAGCGATTCCGCATTCTTCAAGTCGTGAATAATCTGCGTTTGATTCCTGCTGAAGGTATATCGCGCCCACTGAGCGAAGAAGAGCGTCACATCTTGATTGATGCGTTGGACAAGGTTGGCTCGATGACTTTTCCTCAAGCAAAAAAAGCACTGGGGCTCAAGGCAAAGACCATCGCGTTCGATCTGGAGGAAGGTGGAGAAAAGAGATTCATTGGCAACACAACTCAAGCCAAGATGATGGAAGCATTTGGTGGTCAATGGTTGAAATTGGACAAAGATCAGCAAGAAAAAATTCTGCACGACCTTGTGAGTATTGAAAAAGAAGAGGTGTTGAGGAAGCGTGGAATAGTCCATGGGTTGCAGGGGCCGCTATTGGATGCGTTCTGCGAATTAATGCTGGAACCAGATTGTTGTGCTTTGTCACTGCGGGCTCTGAAGAAAATACTTCCCATGATGGAAGAGGGAATGCCGTATATGACGGCCGTAGCAGAAGTCTATCCCGACCGTCTGGCTCTTGAAAAAGTAGACGGAGAACTCCCGGCTGTAGCTCAAGCGGTGGGTAATTTGCGCAACCCGACCGTGAATCGCTGCTTAACGGAGGTTCGTCAGTGTGTGAATGCCATTGTTCGCAAGCACGGAACCCCGGATCGCATTCATATCGAGCTGGCTCGAGACATTAAGTCCACGAAAAAAGAACGGATTCAACGGACGAAAAACATGCGAGACAAGGAAGCGGCGCGCATGAAAGCCAAAGAAGAACTCCTGAATCGACTCGGTATTCAGGACCCCTCCCGTGACGATGTGTTAAGGGTGCTGTTGGCCGATGAGTGCGGCTGGGTGTGTCCGTATACGGGGAAATCATTTGGTATGAACGACCTTCCGAAAATGGATATTGAACACATAATTCCGTATAGCAAATCGCTGGACGATTCCTACCTGAATAAAACCCTGTGCGATCCCACATACAATCGAAAGGGAAAACGTAACAGAAGCCCATATGAAGCAGCGTTCGGAACACCGCATTATGACGAGATAATAGAAAACGTGAAACAATGGGCTTTCAAAAGTTCGGCTGGTCGCGAAAAATTGCGCCGCTTCCAATTAGCGGATTTGTCGGAATTCGAGGATTTCACGGCGCGTCACTTGAACGATACACGCTATGCCAGCAAAGAGGCTGCCGCATATTTGGGCCGATTGTATGGCGGGCGTGTGGATGGAAAGGGGCGTCAGCGTGTTTTTACTGTTTCAGGCGGTATTACATCCAAAATCAGAAATGCCTTTCAGTTGAATGGATTGCTGGGAGGCATGCAGAAAAATCGTGATGATCATCGGCATCATGCGGTGGATGCGTTGGTAATTGCGTTAACGAAGGCTGATGTCGTTGAGGAGCTGTCGCGTGCTGCCTCAAGAACCTACGATACACGAATCAGCTTGAATTTAGATGAAGTAGCGGGCGAAGGCTTTCTAGATCATGTTCGAGAAAAAGTGAACGGTATTGTGGTTACGCATCACGTTAGCAAGCGAGCTCGCGGCGGATTGCACAAAGATACCATTTATGGTCATCGTGCAGAGGGTGTTTGCAGTCAGCGTGTACGTTTGGAGGACTTAAGTGCGAAAGAGTTGACCCCCGAGCATATTCCCGATTCTGGAGTTTTGAACGGAATTTTGGCCAAGCTGAAGGAATTAGGAGAATCCAATCCGGAAAAAGCGTTCAAAGAAGGACGAAATCTGCCTCGTGTGCTGAAATCAAATGGCGAAGCAGGCAAGGTCATCCGCAAGGTGCGAAAATTGATCAACTCCAATGCTTTTCCCGTGGGGAGCGGAGAGCAGGCGCGCTATGTTCAAACAGATTCTAATCATCATGTAGAAATTGTGGCACGGTTAAATGAAGCCAGCGAAGAAGTCGCCTGGGAAGGCCACGTCGTTTCGATGTTGGAGGCTTACCAGCGAAAGCGGCGCAGGGAACCATTGGTAAAAAGAGACCATGGCGCAGGAAACCGTTTTAAGTTTTCTATGGCGTGCGGAGACGTCTTTGAAATGGAGTATGAAAAGGGGGCGAGAGAACAGTTCATAATTCGCGCCATTGAAACTTCTGGGAGGTTTAGATTTGTGAGATTAACAGACGCGCGAAAAACGGCAGATATAAAGACATCTGGGGAGTGGTTCTCAAAAAACTTTTCTTCACTCAGTGGTTTGCATCCACAGAAGATATGGTTCACACGATTGGGCGAAATGCGCTACGCCAATGATTAACCGGATTATTGAAATAACCGAATTGTCGGCGCGATTGAACATCTGCAATCGTTGTCTGACCATTCATGTGCCGGATCAAACACCTGTTTCCATACCACTGGCGGAGGTTGGGGTGTTGGCAATGACGAATCCGGCAATCTCGCTCACTCAACCGGTGCTGGCGGAATTGGCGGCACAGGGTGCCATGGTCGTCGTGACGGGATCCAGTCATCTGCCGTTGGCCATGATGCTCCCGCTTGGAACGCCGTCCACCCAGGCGGAAATATTTATTGCACAGGCCCAGGCCACTCTTCCCATGCAGAAGCGAGCGTGGCAACAGGTCGTCAAGGCCAAGGTGGGAGGGCAAGCCGCTGTTTTGCGAAGTGTTGGAAAAACAGACGACAAGTTAATGGCCATGATTTCCGATATCCACTCGGGAGATATGGATAACGTGGAAGCCCGTGCTGCTCGTTATTATTGGCAGAACCTATTTGATGATCGATCATTCCGTCGGGATCGTGAAGGGGAGGGGCCCAATGTACAACTGAATTATGGGTACAGCCTCTTGCGTGCAATCGTTGCGCGTGCTGTTTGTGCATCGGGTCTGCACCCGGCTCTCGGAATCCATCATCACAACCGTTATGACAATTACTGCCTGGCTTCTGATCTGATGGAGCCGTTTCGCCCCCTTGTGGATAGAACGGTGTTCGCTCTCGTCAAAGACCGTCTGAATGATCGGTTGACTCGTGAGGATCGACAGTCTTTGGTGAACGCTTTTGCAGGAAGAATTGTGGTGGAAGGCTCAATCACGACGTTTTTCCAGGGTGTCAGCCGCCTAACCGCATCATTGGCGGATGTGTATCTAAAAAAACGAGAAAATTTGGTTTTGCCGGAACAACTATGGGACGAAATCAATTAAAGATTGAATCAGCAATAAAGAGCATGTGGACTTTCGCTATGTTTGATTTGCCCGTGCTGACAAAGACGGACAAAAATAATTATGCACATTTTCGAAAACTGCTGTTAGCCGAAGGGTTTCTTAAAATGCAGTTTTCCGTCTATGCCCGTTATTGTGAAACGCGGGAAAACATGACGGTTATACTGCGCAGGATAAAGAAAGGTATTCCCCCGGCAGGGCAGGTTCGCTTTCTTTCCGTCACGGACAAACAATTCTCAGACATGACCGTATACAACGGTCAAAAGACCGAAAATCCAGAGAAAAAACCGCAACAAATGATGCTCTTCTAGTAAAATTTGTGTGCTGCATTTTTCGCAATCCCTTTTAACCGTATGGGATATGCTGTTTATACAGTAACCAAATCCAAATTCTCTACAAGCTCCAGCA
>CAZISY010000139.1:0-5114 GCA_964542025.1 uncultured Verrucomicrobiota bacterium | reverse complement strand
CAGGTGGCGCGTGGCGAGCACGACGCGGATCCGGTCGCCGAAGAGCATCATGGCGTAGCGCCGGGCGCCGGTCAGGCGCGCGAGCAGCTCGGTGTGGCCGGGCTCGCGGATGCCGGCTTTCATGAACGCTTCCTTGCTGATCGGGGCGGTGACGAGGGCGGCGAGGCGGCCGTTCAGCGCCGCGGCCGCGGCGGACAGGACGTAGGCGTAGGCGGCGCGGGCGGCGTCGGCGCGGACCTGGCCGGGGCGCTGGGCCGGCGGCGGCGCCATGTCCGGATCCCACGTGCACCGGCGGGGCAGCGGCGCGGACAGGTCGGGCACTTCGGGCGGCAGCTCCCGCCCGATCAGCCGGGCGGCGCGTTCCCAGACTTCGCGGTGGCCGATCAGGACGAGGCGGCGGTTCGCCGGCTGCGGCCGCAGCGCGGCGCGCAGCGCCACTTCCGGGCCGATCCCGTTGGGGTCGCCCGCGGTCAGGCCGATGGCGAGGGGTTTCACGGTCGGGCTCAATCGAACAGCGCGTGGTCGAAGGTCTGCACGTAGTACTTGGCGCGGAGGCTCTCGATCCAGGCCCGGTTGAGCCGCGCGAATTCGGCGGAACGGAGCTGCTTCTCGAGTTCGCCGGCCACTTCCTCGAGCGGGCGGACGCGGGCGGGTTCGCGCGCGACGAGCCGGAGGAGGTAGCGGGCGCCCGCGACTTCGACGGGCGGGGAAACGCCGCCGGGCTCCAGCGCGGCCACGGCGGCGCGGATCGTTTCGTCCAAGCTGGCGGTTTCGAGGGCTTCGCCGTCGTCCTGCACCGCGACGTCCGCGGGCACGGCGGTTTCGTCGCCGGCGCGCAGGCGGTCGCCCCACGCCGGCTCGTCCGCGCCGGCCGGCAACGCGTAGGTGCGCAGGCGCACGCGCTCGGGCAGGGCGTAGGCGGATTCGTTTTCCTCGTAGGCCCGCTGGACGTCGAGGGGCGTGACGAGGACCTTGGCGGCGACTTCCTTCTGGCGCATGACCTGCACCACGAGCTGGTCTTTCATCTGCTTGTGCCATTCGGCGTAGGTCAGGCGCTGCTCGGCGAGGGCCTCCAGAAACGCGGTGCGGTCGTTTCCGAACTGGTCGTGGATGACGGCGTTGACGTGGTCCTCCACGGCGCGGTCGGGCAGCGTGCCGCCCTGCGCCTCGAAGTCCAGCAGCACGAGTTCGGCTTCGACGAGGGCGTCGCGCACGGCGGCGAATTTCTCGCGGAGCTTCTCCTCCAGCTCGCGGCCGGAATATTGCGCGGCGAGGCGCTCGTGGGCGGCGGGCATGGCCGCGAGGACGTCGCCGACGGTGACGACCTTGCCGTTGACGAGCGCGGCGTAGCTGTCGAGCAGCACGCCGGCGTCCGGCCGGGCGCCGGCGGCGCCGGCGGCGAACAGGACGGCCAGCAGAAGCACGGATCGATTCATGGGCGGCATGATAGGACAAGCGGGCGAACGGATGCAAGGATGCGGATTGAAAAGCGCGGCGGATGGCCGTAGGATCGTCCGTCATGAGGAATTGCCCCGTCATGCGGCTCGCGTTGGCCTTCTGGCTGGCCGCCGCGGCCGCGGCCGCGGCGCGCGGCATTCCCGTCTACCGCGAATACACGGTGCCGATTTCCTTCGCCGACGAGCCGGCCGCGGAATTCGCGGCGGCCGCGGTCGGCGCGCCGGATCTCGCCGCGCGCCGCGCGTTGCGCGACGCGCCGTCCCGGGACGTTCTGCTGGGCAAGGAAACGCTGCTGGACCTGAGCCCGCTCGGCCTGCCCGCGCGGGACGCCGCCGCGCCGGTGTCCGGCAAGCCGTCGCCGCCCGTGGCGGCCGAACCCCGCCGCGGTTCCAAAGACAAGAACGACCGCAACTGGCTGGCCGGCAGCTTGGCTTTGCCGACGCTGGGCCAAACGGCCAGCAACGCGGCGGCGGCGGTCATCGCGCCCGATGCCGAGGAATCCACCCGCGGCTGGCTGGTGGACGAAGTGGCGAAAGCGGTCGCCTTGCCGGAAACGCCCCAGGAACAGTGGTTGCAGGAACTCCAGGGGCCCGACCCGTTCGCGCGCGACCCGGCTGCGGCCGTCCTGGCCGCGCGCGACGGCCAGCCGGCCGCCCCCGGCACCGCGCCGATCTCGGAATCCGCCGTCAAGCGGAACGTCCAGATGCGGACCGCGCCCGCCGCGCAGGATCCCGGCCGGGCCGCCGTCGCCTGGCCGGCCCGCACCGATCTGGGCGGAACCGGCTTGCCGCGGGAGTCCGCCGCCGCGGCCGGCGGCATGAGCCAGACCCGGCAACTCCTCGCCGAATATGCCGGCGCGGCCCGGCCCGATTTCGCCGGGCTGCGCAATGCGCTCGTGCAGGGCCAGCCGGTCGCCGCCGCCGGGAACCCGTCCGCGGCGGCCCCCTCGCTTGGCGCGGCGCCGGCCGGCGGTTTCGGCCGGGCCACCTTTGGCGGCGCTCCCTCGTCCCCCGGCTTGGCCTGGCAGGGCGGCTGGCGGGGCGCCGGGGCGGGTGCCGCTTTGACGCCGCGCGCCGAACCGCTTCCCGCCCCGGTCGTTCCGGCGTCCGCCGCGCCGCGTCCTTCCGCGGCCAGCGGCGGCTACAAACCGGCCTGGTATTGAGCCGTCCGCCGGCTCCTTCCGGGCCGAAAATCGCCGTTTTCCGATGCCCGCAAGCTTGACGGCCCCCGATTTTCCGAACAAACTTGGGAACGTGGAGCCCGAGACGCGCCGCCCGCGCGCGTCCGGAATTCCCCGAAGGAACGACACATGAAGCAAGCGATCTGGGGTTTGGTGATGGCCGCGGGGAAGGCCGAGCAACTCTCGTCGGAGATCGAGACGGCCTTTCTCTACCTGAACGACCGGCCCGTGCTGGCCTATTCCCTCGAAGCCTTCAACCAGTGTCCGGACGTCGACGGCATCGTGGTGGTGGTCAGCCGCGAGCGCGCCGAAAGCGTGCTGGGCATGGTCCAGATGTTCGGCTTCTCGAAAGTCCGCAAGATCGTCGTCGGCGGCGCCCGGCGCGCCGCGTCGATGGCGGCGGGGCTGGAGCACGTGGACGAAGACGTCGAATGGGTCTGCGTGCACGACGCGTCGCGGCCCATGGTGAAGGCCGACCTGATTTCGGAAACGGCCAAATGCGCGCGCCGCCACGGCTCCGGCGTGGCCGCCATCGAGATTCCCGACGCCGTCGTTTCGGCGAAAAAGGGCGTGCTCGACGAACGGCTGGACGCGGACGGCCGCCTGTGGGCGGCGATTTCCCCGCAGACGTGGCCGCGCGCCGCGCTGGCCAAGGCCTATCCCGCCGCCGCCAAGAACCGCAAGAACTACGAAGACGATCTCGAAGCCATGCTCGCGGCGAAACTCGTTCCGCGGCTGGTGCCTACCGCGGCGCCGTCGCTGCGCATCCGCTCGGCCGACGATCTCGCGCCCGTGCTGGCCTTGATGAAATGATCCGCGCGCGCGCCGCGCGCCCCGCAAAAAAACGCCGAATAGTATTGCATTTCCGCGCGGTCTGCGGCATAAACGCGCACCAGATTGGGAACGGAAATCGGAAACCCATCTCGAAAAGAAACAGAAGAACAAGGAGTACTGGTTATGGCGAAGGCGATGACGAAGAGTCAGATTGTGGCCGCGGTGGCGGAAAAGGCCGAGATCTCGAAGAAGCAGGCCGGCGTTGCGTTGGAAGCCCTGTCCGCGCTCGCGTACAAGAACGCCAAGAACGGCTTCACCGTTCCCGGTTTGGGCAAGCTCGTCCTGGTCAACCGCAAGGCCCGCATCGGCCGCAATCCCGCGACCGGCGAGACGATCCAGATCAAGGCCAAGAAGGTCGTGAAGTTCCGCGTGGCCAAGGCCGCGAAGGACGCGATCCTCGGCGCCAAGTAATTCATCCCCGGATGAACCCGACCGCGGCCGCGAGGCCGCGGTTTTTTTCGTGCCCCGCCGCGCCGCGCGAAATCCTTTCGCGCCGCGCGCAAAACCGCTAGGGTGCCGCGCATGAAGATCATGGCCCTGGAATTTTCGACGGAGTGCGGCAGCCTCGCGCTGCTCGCGGACGGCGCGGTCGTCGCGGCCGCCGCGGTGGAGGCCGGCGCTCGCCGCAGCCAGGAGCTGTTCCCGGCCGCGGCACAGCTGCTCGCCGGCGCGGGCTGGACGTTCGCCGATCTCGGCGCGTTCGCCGTGGGCCGCGGCCCCGGTTCGTATACCGGCCTGCGCGTCAGCCTCACGGCCGCCCACGGCTGGGCGCTGCCGGAAGCCAAACCCACGTGGACGGTCGCCAGCGGCGCGGCGCTCGCCGCGGAAGTCTTCGCGGAACGGCCGGAACTCGGCGACGTCGTCGCGTGGGGCGACGCGCGGCGCGGCACGATCTGGGCCGGGCGGTTCGCGCGCGACGCGCAGCGCGTCGTGCGCCAAACGGGGGACTGGCGGCTGTTGCCGGCGGACGCGCGCGGACAAGAATGGCCGGACGCGCACTGGGTCGCGCCGGACCGCGCGCCGCGCGCGGAATGGGTGGGAAAACTGTTCTTCGCGGGCGGCGCCGGCGAGGACCGCCAGCCGATCTACCTGCATCCCGCCGTCATTGCCGCACCGCGGTTCGGCGCCGACGGCCGTCCGCTGGCGTCCGGCTGAAACGGCGCGCGGCCGCGGCCCGCGGCGCCAGGCTTAGCGGAAGACGGGCGCGGACATCCGCACCGTCACGTCGCGGGCGTCGGCCCGCGCTTCGTGGACGACGAGCAGGCGGTTGGACACGTGGAGCCAGGCGACGCGGCCGCCCCAATCCAGGACCTGGTTCGTGGCGTGCGTGGCGCCGCCGGCGAGGCCGTCCAGCATGCGGTCGTACAGCGCGCCGCGCGCCGCGGCGTCGGCCGCCCGATAGGTCAGTTCGGCCTGGACGAGATTCCGCTCCTCGAACCGGAAGCGCATGGCCGCCGGACGGTCCGCGGCGGGGCGCGTCGCCTGCGCTTCCAGGGTGGAAACCTTTTCGCCGGCACGGAGCGCGGCAGATTCGGCGCCGTCGGGCTGCCGGAAATTCGGGACCGCGGCGATGGCGGTCTGGACGGCTGCTTCGGATTGGCCGATCTGGAAGAGCGCGATTTCCGCTCCGGCGGCGGGAGCC
>CAZISY010000138.1:3947-5160 GCA_964542025.1 uncultured Verrucomicrobiota bacterium | reverse complement strand
AATACGCATCGCCGTCAAAATCGCCGGTGACCGGCATGGTCCCGCTGAATCCGAGTAGCGGGCTGAAAATTCCGTATGAACTTTGATAGATGTACCATTCGCCGCCGGGGGCGTAGTAGCAGCCGATATCCGATATGGCGTCGCCATCGAAATCCAGCGGAGTCGGACGGTACGCATACGCGCCGATGTCTATCTGATCGGCAAAGCGTTTGCGGGGACGCCCTGAGAGATCATACCCGGTATATCCCGCGGCATAGAGCCCCGCGCCCACACAGGGGGAATCCGGGCGGAGGCGGTAATTATCCCCCGACGCATTGACGAATTTCGGATTGACGCACAAATTGTTCGGTTGCGGGATTTCCGGCATGCTGCAGCATCCCTCAAACGTGGCGGCGCCCATCGTGTGATAATTGGAGTACGCGGTGGCCGAAGTATTCCCGTAAATGATCGTGTTGACGGCCCGGACGCCATTCAGGAACACACCGCCCCCCCCCAACCCGGAATAATTATTGATCACAGTACAGCAGTCCACCACGGCGCTGACGCCCGCATCAATACCGCCGCCATACTGTTCAGCCCGATTGCCACGGATCAGGCTGTTCATGATAAAGCCGGACGCAAGCACGGAAATACCGCCTCCGTTTCCGCGGCAGTAGTTGTTATAGATCATCGTACGGTCCACATAGAGCGAACCGCTTCCGGTGATATACACCCCTCCGCCATCTCCGGAGCCGCTGTTGGTTCCGGCGGAATTGTTATACACAAGGCTGTCCAGCAGGGTTCCGTTTTCCTGCATATAGATGCCGCCCCCGTGGTTGGTGGCGTTATTGCCGTAGATATCGCAATTGCTGATAAACCCGCCGTTCAGGATGACGCCGCCTCCACCATACGTATCGGATTCATTCATCCACAGATTGCATTTGGAGATATATGCCGACGTCCCCAGACAGGCCACCCCGCCGCCCACCGATAAACCTGTACTGCGGTTCCTGACAATTCCGCTCTCCACCACCGTCCCCCCGCCATAGCAGGCCACCCCGCCCCCGTAATCCGCCTCGCTCCGGTTGTACTGCACCGAGGTTCGGTAGATCAAACCGCCGCCGTACATATACACCCCGCCGCCCGCCACGGTCGAAACGCAGGACCCGACGATACAGTTCTGCACCGTACCCGACTGATTGATATACACGCCGCCGCCCGGCTGGGTGCAGTA
>CAZISY010000138.1:0-3847 GCA_964542025.1 uncultured Verrucomicrobiota bacterium | reverse complement strand
GATTGGAAAACCGCCCCGGCACCCCACCCCCTCGAAACGAAACCGCAACAGACGCTTCATCGGGACCCTCCTTCTGTAGTGTGAAGGCACTCTATCGGGAATGAGGCGCACCGTCAATGTTGCGCTGTGGGCACACCGGCGTTCGCGCGCGTTTCCCAGAACCGTTCGCCCCCGGCGCGGCGAACATAGCGAAGCGTATGGGCGATCATGGCGGGTCGGTTGCCGAACAGGATGGCGACCTGCGAGGCGTAGCAGTCCAGCGCATTCAGCTTGGCCTCCTGCGCCTTTGCATCCAGCGCCACCACCTGAACCCGCCACGCCTTTCGCGGACGGGTGAGCTTCCACACGGCCAGCCATTTTCCGGCATACGGATAATCCTCGTAGTAGCGCAGGCGCGACCCGAAACACCGCTCCGCCGCCATCCGCACCAGCCGGTGATCCACATGCCCGCCCACGCTCAGCGGCGCCAGAATTTCACGCGCGGAAGGCAGCGCCCGGAATTGCGCAGCCAACCGATCCGGCACCCCGTCCTCCTCCGGTACGGGCGAACCGAACACCTGTTTGTGGTCCGGGTAAAATATCGATCCGGTGGCGGGGTGCGTTCGAAAAATCGACTCCAGCATATCGCCGTGCCGATAAGCCACCCCCATCACCGCGCAGGCGGCCGCGTCCTCCGCCCGGCGAAGCGCGCCGCCATCGGCGGTGAGCCCGCAGCGCTCCATGAAGCGGCGGGCATATTCCGTGAGCGGCGTTTGGCCGGTCGGCCCTGCTGCCGCGACCGTGTAAATCAGAATTTTTGCGCCGGCGGCGGCGCGCAACGCCAGGTAGCCCCCGCAGGAAAGCGCGGCATCGTCCAGGTGCGGGGACAAACAGAGAATGTCATAGTCGTCTTGCATTACACGCCTCATTCCGTGCGGCGGCGCCGCAGTTCACGGTTCTCTATAACGGATGCCCTGCAAAAAATCAGTCCTTTCTTTTGGGCGGTTTCCGCGCGCGCCGTTTTTTCCGTTTCGTTTTCACGGGATGCCTTGGTATGCTCTCCCCACTGTTCTGAATCGACACGAAAGGGGTTGGTATGCTCAGCGTTCAAGTAGAGATGTGGGAAGGAAATGCACTGTTCATTCTTGGCGGCCGTTTCGACGGCGCGGGCGCCACTGCATTTGATCGGGCCATCGCCGGCGGTGAGCCTTCCAACGGTCCCTCGCTGCTGGACTTCGCGGGTGTGGAATATCTCTCCAGCGCCGGACTACGCAGCCTTCTGATGCTGGCCAAAGCCTGCCAAAAACGCCAGGCCCGCGTTTGGGTGATTGCCGCGGCGCCGATCATTCTCCAGGTGTTTGAACTGGCCGGGCTCATGAACCAATTTGATTTTTTCGCCGCGCGCGAAGAAGCCGCCCGGCGCCTCAGCGCCCTGCAGACGGCCCGCGCACGCGGATCCGTGATCACCCCGTGCGGACGCGAACACATTTTGGCGCCGCTGCCCAAAGCGCACAGTACGCTGGACCGCTGGCCGGAAACGGACGGGCGGACGCTGACCTGTCTGGCGCTGGATGAATTGGGCCCGGCGATCGGACGGGGCGGCCTCGGCAATACCGCGGCGCAGGCGGCGCAATCCGTCGGCGCGTTTCTTTCCACCGGGCGGCTGGTGAGCGTGCGCCCCGCCGATGCGAACACTGATGCCCCTGATTTTGTCCTCACGGAACATCCGTCCGCCGTGCCCGTTTATGTGGAGGAAGCCTGGCAGATCAATGGCACTCCGGCGGCGTTCGTGACGGCCAATGATGGCGTGACGACGCTGGCGGAGGTGTTCGCCTCGTTTCCCGAACTGGTGCGGCAGGCCACGGGACACAGCGCAGAGCATATGGCGTGGATTCTGGCGGCCATGGATCCCGACGGCGGCGCCGATGACGGCTGGGTGGGCATCGGCGTTCATCCGAAAGGCGGCGCGGCGCGCATGGAAACCGTTCGTGTGAATCCGCTGTCGCTGAATACCGCGCATGAGGAGGCCGACGCTTTTTTGCGTACGGTGCTGCACGTTGAAACGCTGACGGGCGCCTGTCAGCTTCAACCGGATCAGCGCATCGGCCGTTACGTGGCCTGGCTCTACGCGCCGACGGAAATCCGCCCGGCGGCGGAACACCGGCTGAAGGTGGTTTTTGAAACCACGGATCAGCCGCCCGAGGAGTGGGAGTGGATCGCCCGCAGAATTTTCGGATCGGTGAGCAGGCTGCGCCTGAAACCGCTGTGCGGCGGTTTTTCCGCCGTCACCTTTCACGCGGAAAGCTGCGATGAAGAAGGGCGGCGCCTGCTGCCCACCGTGCTGAAAATTTCCGATCCGGCTTTTTCGGCGCGTGAAGACCGTGCGTACGATTTATATGTGAGCCCTTACATTCTCAACAACAGCGCCGTGCGCATGGGCCGCTGCGCCCGTAATGAGTGGGTCGGACTGCGCTATAATTTTCTGGGCATCACGGGACCCGAAAGCCGCCTGAGCTGGATCGGCGATCATCTGGTCAAACGGCCGCTCTCCGAATCCATGCCGCTGTTTCGCGATCTGTTTGAGAAAATTCTGGCGCCCTGGTACGGACAGGCCAAACCATGCGCGGTGAAGCCTTACAGTGATCACGATCCCCGCAAACTGTTCACCGGCCTGGCGGGCGTTGCGCAGGACGCGCTGGGGCTCGGCCCGGACTTGCCTTACCTGGATTGCCCGGCGCTGGGGCGCGTCCTTCCGAATCCCTTTTTCCTGCTTGAACACGTCTACAGCGCGCGCGCCGAAGCGGAGTGGGCGGGCATGTCGTCCATCGTTCACGGCGATTTGAACCTGAACAACGTCCTCGTGGATGAGCGGGAAAATATCTATGTGATCGATTTCTCGGAAACGCACATCGGCGATTTGCTCAGCGATTTTTCGCGTATCGAACCGCTGGTGGCGCTGCAAATGACGCGGCTGGAATCGCCGGCGGATGCGGCGGCGCTGCTGTGCTATTTACAGGCCACCTCCGCACCGGACGTCCTGTTTGATCCGCCGTACTGCTATGACGGCGACGATCCGTTCCTGCCGAAAGTGCATGCGCTGCTGCATCTGATGCGCGAAGAAGTCCGTAAAGTGGCCGGTGAGCGCGCCCAGCCCGCTCCGTATCTGCTGGGGCTTTTGCGCTGGGCACTGCCGACGGTCTGTTTTCGGCAGCTGAATCTCTTCAGCAAACAGACGTGCTGCTACGCCTCGGCCGTACTGACCGAAGCCCTGCTCGCCGCCGACCCGGAAGCCGCGCGGCTGTTTCCCGCAAACACAGGAAGCAACATCGCGCGGCTGCGGTGAAATCGGCCCTTCGCCGGGCTGTCAGTTTTCGTCGGGCAGGAAACCCTGATAGGTTTCGGTGCTGTTATATCCGTACCCCTCCGTACGTACGTTGAGCACGCTCCCCTCCCGATAAAAGCGGAGCGTTACGCCGGCCGGTTTTCCGCAGAGCACCCACTGATTCCCGATCGGATCATAATAGGCGTAGCGCACATAACTCGTGTCGGTATGGGAAAAGCCGGCATTCATAATCTGCGGGAAACTGTGGTTCTGCACCGCCTCCTCGACGGCGGCGTGCGTGGTGAGGAATTGGTGCGCACCCGCCATTTGGTTTCCGCTGTTGAGAACCCAGGAAGCTTCTCCCTGTCCCGCATTGCACTGGTGTTTCATGATGATATTTCCGGCGTCGGGCTGAATATTGGCCTTCATCACAATACCTTCCAGGCTTCCGCCGCTGCTCACAAAGGTGTGGGATACTCCCAGACAATAACTCCACTCCGCTTCCGCCGGCGGAGGCCACGACACGGTCGAAGCAATGCCCCTCGG
>CAZISY010000137.1:0-5228 GCA_964542025.1 uncultured Verrucomicrobiota bacterium | reverse complement strand
ATTTCCTGAACTTTTTGCGTTCCTATTTCCCCGGTTTTGCTATGTTGAAATCCTAAACAGTCAATGGAGGGAGTTTTATATGAGCAACACACAGCCCTGGCGTTTTTCCATGACCCACCTGATTGGAACAACCGGCGCGGCCATTTTACTGGTTATGTGCATTGTGATGGGAGGGAGCGCGGGCTTTATCAACATCCCCTCGCTGATGATCGTTTTCGGGGTGGCCTTTTTTCTGATGTTCGCCTGTTTTGGCGGGGAGTATATGCGTTTCGTCGGGGCCTCGTTTATGTTGCTGGCGTTTCATCCGGACAAACCGAACCGGCGTTATGCGGAGATGGCGCGTTACGCCGCCCGCTTCATGATGGCCGCAGGCGTGGCCGGCACCCTGATCGGCTTCATTCAGTTGTTGCGCAACATGACGGATCCCTCCGCACTCGGCTCCGGCATGGCCATAGCGCTCATCACCGTGCTCTACGCCGAACTTGCCGGCGAGTTCTGGTGCCTGCTCGCTTTCAAGTCCTTTTCGGGTGACGAAGCGGACCCGCAATCATCAGGCGCCCCCGCGTTGCCGACGGCCTATCCGCTCGGCGTGGCCGTGGGTACGGCGTTATGGACCGTTCTAATCTTCATGCTCATACTGCTCTCCTTTTCCACGTTCTCGGAATCTTCCAACGTGCGGGAATCGGGCATCACGGCGTATTCGGTCGTAGAGAATGACTCCAGCACGCAGCGCCACTTTCTGTCGCTGGGCTACTTTCAAATCAATGTGGGAAGCGGAACGGAGGCGGGCGTTTTGCAAATCCGCCCGGTACTGAGCCTCACGAACCCCCCGTGCCGTCTTTCCACCCACTACGGGGCTGTGCTGCGCGACGCCTTTCAGTCGTCCCTCTCCGCCGCTTATGCGGAAGCACCGGCGGAAACACGCAACAATCCCGACGCCCTTAAACCCGCCATCATCCGGATGATGAATGAAAAAATGGCTTCCATCACGGATAACCGCATAGGCGATCTTTACTTTGAGGAATTCGTCGTCCGGCCGTGAAAGCCGCCGGTTGTCACCGGGCGCCGTCGTAGCGCTTGCGCAGGCCGTTAATGAGAATCCGGTCAACGAGCCAGGCCGGCGCAAAGCAGCTCAGCAGGGCGCCCGCATAGGCCGGAATCGTAATCTGACTTCTGATTGGCGGACGGCTCGACTCCAGGCAGCGCAGAATTTTCTTTGCCACAGCCTCCGGCGGGCTCCGAAAATAATCACTCGCGGTGCGCGGGGCATGCGAATCATCCGCGAAGCGCTGCTGATAGGCCTTTCCGAAAATGGAGCGTTTCAGGTCCAGATGTGCTTCTCCTTCGCGCACGGCATTCACGCCGAAGGCGGTATCAATCGGTCCGGGCTCGATCAGGCAGACGGCAATGCCCGATCCATCCAGTTCCACGCGCATGACATCCGAGACCGCCTGCACGGCATATTTCGAGGCCGAATAAATGCCCATGAACGGCAGGGCGACGCGCCCGACCACGGAACTGATGTTCACAATGCGCCCGTAGCCCTGTTTGCGAAATACGGGAATGAAGCCGTTGCTGAGTTCCTGCAATCCGAACAGATTGGTCTCAAACTGCGCGCGCATCATCTCGCGCGTGAGATCTTCCATCGCGCCGGGCTGTCCATAACCCGCATTATTCACGAGCGCGCCGAGCTGTCCGTTGAACCGTTCGAGAACGGTTTTCACGGCGGCCTGCACGGAGGCGGAATCGGCCAGATCCAGGGCGATCGGGGTGAATCCCGCGGCGTGGAGTTTTTGCAAATCGGACTCTTTGCGGGCCGTTGGAATGACCTGCCAGCCGCGCTGCTTCAGGCACTGCGCCGTGGCGTATCCAATGCCGGAAGAACATCCGGTAACCAATACGGTCTTAACGGGAACGGGAGGAATTTTCATAATGGGACGCAGTATGCCGATACTCCGCCATGCCGATCAAGGTTACTTTTAAAAAAGGTTGCAATGCCCGAAGATCAGCGTATAGACACCCACGCATCGAGATCTGGATACAGGAAACCGAATCAACCGTCCGGCTGTGCCGAACGGTTTTTTTTATTAGCACGGGGAATGAGGGACACATGGGATTCAAAACGCTGGGATTAAACAACGAACTGCTGCAGGCCATTACGGATATGGGCTTTGAAACGCCCATGCCCATTCAAAAAGAGGCCATTCCGATTTTGCTGAAAGGCGAACGGGATTTCATCGGCCTGGCCCAAACGGGCACAGGAAAAACCGGCGCCTTCGGACTGGCCCTGCTCCAGCACATGGATACGTCCATCACGAAACCGCAGGGTTTGGTGATCTGCCCCACCCGTGAGCTCTGCCTGCAAATCACTGAAGAGCTGAAAAGTTTTTCTGCGCACATGCCGCGCCTGAATATTGTGGCGGTGTACGGCGGCGCCTCCATTCCCACCCAGATCAATCAACTCAGGCGCGGCGCTCAAATTGTGGTGGCCACGCCGGGACGTCTGCTCGACCTGATGAAGCGCAAAACCGTTCCCCTGGCTCAGGTCACGCGCGTCGTGCTGGATGAAGCCGACGAAATGCTGAACATGGGCTTTCAGGAAGATATTGATGCCATTCTCTCGCAGATTCCCGAACAGCGCCGCATTTGGCTGTTTTCGGCCACCATGCCGCGCGAAGTGGCACTCATCGCCCAGACGTATTTGGTCGATCCCGCTGAAATCACGGTGGGCAACCGCAATCAGGGCGCGGAAAATATCCGCCATCTCTATGGCATGATGCACGAAAAGGACCGCTATCAGGCGCTGCGCCGCGTGATTGACTTCACGCCGGACATCTTCGGGCTGGTCTTCTGCCGCACCCGCCAGGAAACGCAAACTGTGGCCGAAACGCTGATGCACGACGGCTACCAGGCCGATGCGCTGCACGGCGATATGTCGCAGTCGCAGCGCGATTACGTCATGCGCAAATTCCGCCAGAAAACCATCCGGGTGCTGGTGGCCACCGATGTTGCCGCGCGCGGTATTGATGTGAACGACATCACGCATGTCGTGCATTACCGTCTGCCCGATGAGCCCGCCGTCTACACCCACCGCAGCGGACGCACCGCACGCGCCGGGAAATCCGGGATTTCTGTCGCGCTGATCAACATGCGGGAAGTGCGCCGTATTCATGAATTGGAACGGCTCGGCCGCTTCAAATTCGAACAGATGAAATTTCCCTCCGGGCGCGCCATCTGTGAAAAACAGCTTTTCGCCCTGATGACCCAGCTCGTTCAGACCGAGGTCAACCAGGCGGAAATCGGGCATTACCTTCCGGCCGTGTATGACCTGTTGAGCGGCTTCAGCAAAGAAGAGCTGATTCAGCGGTTCATCAGCCTGGAATTTCATCAGTTTTTGAATCGTTACCGGGACGCTGCGGATATCAATGCCGCTCATCATCCCGAACAGGATCGCGGGCCATCGCGGGGCCGGTCCGAACCGCGCAGGGACGGCGGGTTCCGCCGGAATGAACGCCGGGGCGAACTGCACAACGCGCGCCGTTTCACCCTCTCGGCGGGCAGTCAGGACGGCGTGAACAAAGGCGCGATCGTCCGGCTGATCTGTGAAAAGGCGGGCCTGGAATCCGCCATGATCGGCGGGATTGAAATTCAGCGCGAGCAAACGGTGTTTGAAGTGGATGGGTCGGTGGCCTCGCGGGTATTAAAATTCGCGCACAAGGTTTCGCTGGACGGCAAAGGCGTTTGGATCGAAGAAGCGAAGTACAACAAAAACCGCCGGCCGCACGGCCCCCGGGAATAACCCGGCCGTGCCTGTTCTGCCGGGTGCTATCCGGCTTTTCCGGAAACCGGCAGCTCAATGATGAACAGCGCGCCGCCTTCCAGGCGGTTCTCCGCCCAGATGTGGCCGAGATGGTCCTTGATGATGCCCCGCGTGATGGAAAGCCCCAGACCGGTCCCCTGCTCCGGCGGCTTGGTGGTGTAAAACGCCTCCCAGATGGTTTCCAGTTTTTCGGGCGGTATGCCCGGCCCATTATCTTCCACAAAAATCCGAATCACCCGATCATCGGCTTCCGCCCGAATCCGCAGCAGACCGCGTTTGGTTTTATACTGCGGAGCCATCGCCTGCGCCGCATTGTGAAACAGATTGATGAACACCTGTTCGATCTGCCTGGAAATACCCGCAAACGGCGGCAGTGACTCGGGAATGCGGTTTTCAACCTCCACCTGGTACTTCAGTTCGTTGTGACAGAGTTTCAGCGCATCATCAATGCACCGCGCGACGGAGCAGTCTTTCTTTTCATCCGCATCGCGCCGCGAAAAATCCTTCATGGATTTCATAATGGCGGTGACGCGGCCGATGCCTTCCGACATGGAGCTGATGTAATTCTGCGCATTTTTCAAAAAGGTCAGCATGCTCTCCGTTTTTTCCGCCTGTCCTTCCACTGTCTGCATAAGAAAGGGGAAATCGGCATCGAATTCACGCTGGAGCATTTCGGCAGAGAGCGAAACATACGAAAGCGGATTGTTGATTTCATGGACGATTCCGGCCGCGAGTGATCCCAGTGTGGCAAGGCGTTCGGCATGCACCAGCTGCTGGGCGCGGGCATCGGCCAGCGCTTCCAGATGGTCGCGGTGACGCTTCAATTCCACCTGCATTTCCACACGGGCGCGCACAATGGCCGGACTGAACGGCTTGGTGATGTAATCCACCGCTCCCAATTCGAAGCCGCGCGCCTCATCCTCTTCATCACTGAGTACCGTGATGAAAATGACGGGGATTGCCGCAGTTTTCGGGGTTTGCTTAAGTCTCTCGCAGGCTTCATAACCGCTCATGACGGGCATTTGAATATCCATCAGAATCAGATCGGGCGTTCTGGATCCCGCAGCGCGCTCCAGGGCATCGCGTCCATTTTTGGCTATCACCAATTCGCAGGTGTCCTGCAGGGTCTCAATGAGAATCGCGAGGTTGGCGGGTTCGTCATCAACCAGCAACACCACGGGTTTTTCGTCCAGCGAGTTCATAGGCGGCATCCTTTTCACGTATCGGAAACACTCAAATGGGTACGAATCTTTTTCACGGAAGTGCGGGCCTCTTCAAAATCGTAATCCGTCACCTGCTGAAAGAGCGCGTCGGCGGTTTCTTCACCTGAAAAAGCCTGAATATCCTTCCGCAGGTTTTCGGTCAAACGCAAAGCGCCTGCGCTTCCACTGGCCAGCATTTGATCCAG
>CAZISY010000136.1:3878-5389 GCA_964542025.1 uncultured Verrucomicrobiota bacterium | reverse complement strand
TCGTGAAACACGATAGAGGGAAAATCAATTCTTCACGAGTATTAGCAGATTATCGAAATACTTGGCTCAGGCGAGCCGGAGGAAAAATTAAATAGCTTTTGCGTTATCGCAAGAACGTTCTTTTCGAAAACTGGCACTTTTCACTACCGGAACGAACTGGCGGGAACGCGCCCCATCGGGCGCGGCTCCTGTACACGTTCCGGTATAGGGATGCCAGTCCCTCGAAAAGAGCGTGGACAGTTGTCCGCGCTCTTTTTGTTTGGGATAAAGGGTGCGGACGGGAAGCGGGGCAGGCAGAGGCTGAAAAAGAAAGGGGAAGCGTTGTGAAGTCGTTGTTGTTTCGATGGTTTGTTGTTTGTCTGTTGTTTTCTGAGGTTGCGATTTTCCGGGGAAGGGCGTTGCAGGATCTTTCCGATCAGGGCCTTCCGGTTTTTTCGTCGTGGACGGGGTTGGCGGAAGACTATGAAACCTTTCGGGATAATAATTATCCCCTGGTCGTTCCCGGCAATGACGTCCTTTCCTATGGAACCTGGGAGAGCGTCCTGTCGGATATCGGTCTCTTTTCCTGTACGAAGTGGTTCTGGTATTTCTCCGAAGGAACTGTTCGATTGGATGATCTACTTTTTAACGTCGCAGGATTTAGCGAAAAGATCCCCTTCATTATATATGAGGATATTTATACCGCTGAACTGATCGTGGCCGTACAGATTTCGACACAAACATTTCGTGAGGTATACAGTCAACCCGTGGAGTCCTATCTGTCGGCTCTGAACCGTGGCGAAGAACTATGGGAGGAAACGGCGCGTCGGCGTGTGGTGCTGTATGGCGAATTGGTGTCGGAAAACTGGGTGGACGAAGCGGAACCCATGTATCTCGGGCGCAGCATGGCCCTAAGCGAGGAATCATCAGGGGTTATGTTGCTTCGGGATGGCGACTATTCTTCCACCAATATGTGGATATCCATCGAGAGGGCTGGAACGAACGAATCCACTGATTGCCTGCTGACGGTGCATGTGCCCGAAAGCATCACTAACAGTGTAGATCTTTTTCAGAAAGACGATTTGCTTGATCCGTCAACATGGGCGCTGGCTGCCGCACGGATCGAGCAAAACGAAGCTCATTGTGCCGTTTGGACCAATACCGTTCAGACAGTCGAACGCCGCTTTTTCAGCGCCGCCGACGCCTTGGTGGATACCGATGGCGATAGCATCAGTGATGGTCGAGAGCGATTTGTTTACCTCACCTCAGTCCATACCAGTGATACCGATGACGACGGAATTTCGGATGATCAGGAACTGTTCGCGATCCACACCGATCCCAATAATGAGGATATCAGCGCGCCTGATGTCCAAATGATCGTTTATCTGCCCGGCATCAATCCCGTTCCATAATCTGCTTATCCGAGAAAGAATCGCATCCCTATGAAATCGACAATATTTAGAACAGTCTTTGCATTGATCCTGTTGTGTGAATTAAACAATCCGGCATGGGCATGGACGTTGTACAGCGGG
>CAZISY010000136.1:0-3778 GCA_964542025.1 uncultured Verrucomicrobiota bacterium | reverse complement strand
TCACAGGCTTCGCTGGTTCAAAATTTTGTTGTGGATTGCACAGGTAAACACTTTGTGGAGGGGTGGTGCGAAGTGATCGTGGAAGAAAGTGAAGTAATAGACGGTCACTACGTCAAAATCGGAGTGCGCAGATCTATTATTCAGCGCCTTATGCCCTTTTGTACCAACGAATTCTCTGTTTCGTTAGCTCCCGTGATGCCTGACTGCCCACCTACCACTCCCAACCTATCATCCACATCATGGCGAAGCTACACCATCATTTCAGCAAGCGTGACGTATTTGTGCGCCACCGGGGCGCGAAAAGAAGAAAACGATGGCTGTGCCACCTGCGGCGACCCCATCGATGTTACGGATGGACGTGTTCATCAGGAAGCACGCGACATCTCGCTGCCTACGCCCGGCATCCCGTTGGAGTTTGTGCGTTTCTATTCCAGCACGCTGACAAACGATGTTTCAACTATCGGCGCAAAGTGGACGCATAATTATGCGTATAGCGTATATCAAACCGACCAGGTGTTTTCCAACAGAAGCCCAACCGCTGTGTTGAAGGTGTTTACCAATCGGTGGCTGGTGGTCAATGAATCCGGAGTGTCTCACTGGAGTCCGCTGGCGGTTCAGTCTGGAGGCGTTGCATATGCGACAACATCGGGAGAATACTGGAATCCCACGGTTACATCCAACGGAGAAACGGTTATTACGAAACAGGGAGGCGAAGAATATCTGTACGATACCAACGGGATCTTGACCATGATCTCCGATCCGGACGGAAATTTCGTCGTCCTGTGTTACACCAATCAATATCCCAACCAGCAACTTATTCGTGCGCAACACAGCAATGGACAGTACTTGGAATTCGACTACACCAATGCGTTGATTTCATCGATCAGCACGCCGTCTACCAATCTTTCCGTTCATTACTCCTACAACGACCGGGGTGAATTGACAAATCGAACGATTCTGGCCAACGGCCAAACTTCCACTCGGACGTATGCGTATGACCAGCATCCAACGGTTTGGACCCATTGCATGACTCAAATGATCACTGAGGCCGGAAATCAATGGTGCTGGGCCTATGAAACGGATACCAACGGAATGCTTGCATCGCGTGGGATACGGTCCTGGCTTGTGCAATCCAACCGGTATGACATGACCGTTGACTACAGCCAAAGTGATCTGGGCATTTCCTATGTTTCATATGCCAATGGATCAAAAACAAATCGCTATCAATATGAATTCAATCCGCTGACAAAACGTGTTCAAGCGATCTATGGACCCAACATGACCAATCAGGTGGAATGGCGCGGTGTACGCTATGAGCTGGACAGCTACGGGAATCGAATCCAGGCCTTGGAGGCCGATTACAGGCGGGATGTGTCGGAGTGGGCAAAAATCCTGACGCCATATGAGCCCTCCGGCAATCATCCCACCAATTACTCCTACGGGTACATGGTGGAGCCGAGTAATGCCTGGGCCTACACCTGGAACACCAACAACCAACTCATCGAATCAGTTCGTGACCCGGAAGGAAATCGTATCCAATACGATTACACCAATGCCCTTCTGCTTTCTGAAAAGCGCTTTCTGACCACCAATACGTTTCTGGAAACCACATATGGCTATACCACCAACGGACTCCTTGCCACACAAACCAATGCCAACGGGCACGTCACAATGTATTCATATGATTCATTCGGATTCCGCTCCGGCATCGCCCCGCAGGAAGGGCCGGGAATCACCTTCTCCAACAATGTTCTCGGGCAGATCGTCCGCATGACCTTCGGCGGCGAAAGAAGCGTGGATTTGGACGTCGATGCCCTCGGGCGAATTCACCGCCTGGATTACCCCGACAACACCTATGAAGCCTTCACCTATGACGCCGGAGGCCAACTCATCGCCCGGCAGGATCGGGGCGGACGGATGACCACCAACGCCTGGTATCCCGGCGGAAAGATCGCGTCGATGACCCGTTGCGGAGCCACCACGAATCTGACCGTTCGCTACAACTACGATCAGCAGTTTAACGCTCTCGAAATTCGCGATGAACTCGACCGCCCGGTTGAAAACTACCTGCTGGATGATGCCGACCGGCCTTATCAGATCAGCAATGTGGACACGCAAATCATGACCATCACCTATGGACTCGGCAACTACATTAAAGCGATACGGCGATTCGACGGCACCACGGTTTCCAATCGTTACAACGGCGACGGACTCATCACCCGCCGCGATTACCTGCGCCTTACCTCAAGCCAAACCAATCTCGCCGACACCTTCGAGTACTATCGAAACGGTCGCTTGAAAATGGCCGCGGCTCTCGAACAGAACACCACCGGATACCTTACGCGAGTCGCCCATAGCAACGCTTATGATGGTGTCGGACGGCTCACCAACGAAATCTTTGCCTCCGCCCTGATTAACTGGACGCTCCGGCGGGCCTATGACGGCGTTGGAAACGTAATCAATCTGTCCGAGCAGCAGGTTGGCGGACTGGATTATCAATTCTCCTACGACGATGCCGAACGGCTCCAACAGGTGGTCTCGGAGGCCGGAACCTTTCAATATAGCTACAGCACCAACAGTGGTCTTCCTGAACACCTTTCTTTCCCCAACGGATTGACCGCGCACTACACCCGCGACGTCATGGACCGCCTCACCGCCATGGACTATACGGACACCAACGACGTGACGCAACTCGCTCTCCAATACAGTTACGACTCCGCTGGAATGATCACGCAGAAATGCATCACGGCCAACGAATCAAGCACGGTTTATGCTTATCAATACGATGACTTCAATCGGCTTGTGTCCGAAACGATGGACGGCACGCGGCGGGAATACACCTATGATGCAGCAGGCAACCGATTGAGCAAGTCCATCCCCAGTGGACAAGTGGAGTATTATCGCGTGACTCCCGGAAACCGCATGGTCTCCTGGACCTATGGCACCACCAATCCCTACACCGCCACAATCGTTGGCAACAGCAGCGAACCCATCGGCACCGACGACCGCTGGGGAGAACTCTGGGTCAGCAATCAAACCCGTGTGACCCCGTGGGTAGACGGTACCAACTTCGGCGTGGAAGCTCTTCCGATTACGTCCGGAACCAATCTCATCGTCGCGGCCATACGGGATGCTGCCGGAAATACAACGTTCATCACCAACCACTGCGTATTTTCACCCGCCGTCTTTACCAACGGAGCTTATGCTTATAACGAGGCCGGATGCGTCACGCAGATGATGTATAGAAGCGCTGCCGGAACCAACAAGATCGCGCTTTCCTGGAATCTGAAATACCAACTGACCCAACTAATCACCACGCAGGGCGTTACGCGTTGCGATTACGACGCCTTCGGGCGGCGCGATAAAATGACCGTGAACGGGACCAACACCTTTTTCATCTACGATGGGCTGCATCTCATTGCCGAGGTGGACGAGTACCTTTTCCTGACAAAGAAATATACCTATGGCGCGGGAATAGATAACATCCTGTCCATGACCACGGTGAACGACGAACAAACCAACACGTTCTTCTACCTCAAGGATCAACAGAATTCGGTGATTGCGCTGGCCGATGAAGGCGGACAGATCGTCGAAACCTACACCTATGATGCCTGGGGCCGCACCCGTGTATTCGATGCCGAAGGCAACGAACTCACCGCCTCCGCCTTCGGCAACCGCTTCGCCTGGCAGGGCCGCGAAATCGACTGGTCCACCGGCCTCTACTACTTCCGCGCACGATACTACGACCCCATCACAGGACGATGGCTCTCCAATGACC
>CAZISY010000135.1:4379-5460 GCA_964542025.1 uncultured Verrucomicrobiota bacterium | reverse complement strand
GCGGGCATGGGATTCGCCGTTCGCGCCATGGGAATAAAGCCGGGCGGGTTATATTGATAGGTGTCACAGAATGCCGTTGATCCATGACTGGTGGATTGCACAATAATATCCTTCATTCCCGGTACCAAGGCGGCAGGCAGAATAATCCGCACCCAATTGTCCCCCTGAGCCTGAATGGTTGCCGCGATACCACCCACCAGCACATTCGTAATATCCGAGCCGTTCCCGATGGCGGTAGCATTTGAAACGGTCAACACATTGCCGCCGGCAAAAGGTCCATTGTTCGTTTCAAAGGCAATCCCCACCCCCGTGAAGTTAACGACAAATCCCGGAAGCATGGAATTATTGCTGATCACAAGGGATGCGGAATAGCTTCCTTCGGATGAGGGCGCAAACGAAACATAGAAATTCGATACCGCTCCGATTCCGATGGTCGCGGGCATATTCTCAATTATAAATGCAGAGGCGCCGGCTCCGTTGGTGTAGATGCCGCTAATGGTCATTGGCGCCGTACCGTTGTTTGTGATGGAGAAGATGCGGAATCCGGTTGTCCCGGGCTGCCTGTACTGGAAATCGGAGCCCAGCGAAACAGCGGCGGCAACCCCGCTGGTTACCGAGACTTTATTGGTTCCGACGAATTTTATAATTGATCCGGTGTATTCAAAAGCATTGGTCCGGACTGTCACCCCGTAACTGGTGGAATAGACTTCCACATTACCCACCAGCAGATTCGTCATCGCGGAAGCGCTCACCACCACTTGTGTGGCATTCTGGCTGAGAATGGCCGACACATTGGTCCCGCAAAGCACCACGTTCGTAATGTCCGATCCATTCCCCAGATAGTGACCGGATATGGTCACCGAATAATTCCCCGTCCACGAGCCCGATGAGGGATTCACGTATTGATATCCCTGCTTGCTTCCGCCATACACCAGGTAGACTTCGCCGGCATCTACACCTTTTGAGGTGTCAGCAAGCGGCGCACTGATCAGCATGTCGGATAATCCGTCGCCATTCACATCGCCCACACCCGAAATGGCTGTTCCGCAGCTTCCGGTCGGCGTAGTCCCTGCCAAAAGAA
>CAZISY010000135.1:2055-4279 GCA_964542025.1 uncultured Verrucomicrobiota bacterium | reverse complement strand
CCATTCAGCCAATTCGTCGATAAAACCGATGTCGCCGGGAAGCTGTTGGTCCGACCATATACCACATAGTACTCCCTGGTCCAGGGGTCTGAGGCCATGAAATCGTCCAGATGATCTCCGTTCACATCGCCCGCCGTACTCACCATCTGGCCTGCCCATCCGCTGCCGGTCCGCCCTATAAAAATCGCCCCATTGGTCCCGTCAAACCAATTGGTTGACAACGCTACCTGAGCGGAAAATCCATTCGTCCGGCCCCAGACCAGGTATACGGCACCCATCGCAAACACATTATTCGTCGGATCCAGAGGATTCGCGCGATAGGCACTGATCAGCATATCGGACAAACCGTCGCCATTCACATCACCCGCCCGGCTCACAGAATACCCGGCGTAATCATTTGTCATCATGCCCGTGAACGTCATCCCGTTGGTTCCATCCAGCCAGGTATTGGCCATCGTGATTTCAGCCGGCAAACCGAAATTCCGACGACCGTATATTAAATACGCTTCACCGCACAAATCCGCACCGCGATAATTACCCAACACCAGGTCATCACATCCATCTCCGTTGACATCTCCGGCGCCATTTACGCTCAAGCCGAAATACATTACGGACGATGCCATAACGATACCATTGGTTCCATCAAACCAGGTATTGGTCAAATGAATGGAAGACGGCATAGCACTGACGCGACCGTATATTAAATAAGCCCGGCGTCCCTCTTCGTCTCCCACCAGAAAATCATCACAGCCATCATCGTTTACGTCACCGGCTGCCGCCATCCGTAATGTTCCGGTTCGATTCGTAATCATCATAACGTGAGTCCCATCGGCCAGGCTGTTGGTGAGCGTTACGGTTGATGGATAATCCTGCGACCGCCCATAAATCAGATAAACCTGATTGGATGCCCCGTTCATCATATAATCCTGAAAACCGTCTCCATTCACATCACCGGCGCCACTAACTGAATAAAACCCGATCTTACGACCAGCCACATCACCTTCAAACGTCACACCGTTTGTTGTCGTCACCCACGAATTGGTGAGATCAAGCCATCTGGGCAAGGCGACAGAACTACTCGGAATATATCCGGCCTTGTTATACGTGTATGCACCATTGAATGTTGTTGTCCCGGCACTGGTGGATTGGACCGTGATGTCCTTCGTGCCCGCATATGCGCAGGCGGGAACCCGGATCGTTACCCATCCAGTATCCTGGCCGGTGATCGTAGCCGCCACGCCGCCCACGAGCACATTCGTAATATCCGATCCGTTGCCTAGGCCGCTGTATACAATCGTGATTTCATTGCCTCCGCCGTTCGGTCCGTTGTTGGTGCTCACACCATAGGCATAGCCGATCAAATTGATGATATACGGATTCACCATCGCATTGTTCGTGATTTGCACCGACGCCGCATACGAGCCGCCCACCGAAGGAGTGAACGTCACATAGAAATTCGAAACGCCGCCCACGCTGATTTGCGAGACGATGTTGGAAATCCGATAGGCCCCCGCCCCCGCGCCATTGGTACTCCAACCGCTGATCAACAGCGGCGCCGTTCCATTGTTGGTGATGGAAAACTGGCGCGAAATCGTTTCTCCGGCCTCGATCATGCCGTAATCCGTACCGACCGCCGTGGATGCCGCCGCCCCGCTGGCCGTTTCCGCTCCGTTGGTACCGAGGAAATGCATCACCGAACCGGTGTATTCAAAGGCGTCATCCCTGGTGGTCACCCCATAACTCCGGGAATACACCACCACATCCCCAATGCCCAGTGAAGAGGCCGTGCCTGCCGTCACCACCACCTGGGTCTTGCTCTGGCTGGTTATTCCGCTGACGGATACCCCGCACAGCGTGACATTAGTCACATCCATCCCGTCGCACAAATTGGTGCCCGAAATCACAACAGAATATCCGCCTGTCCAGGAACCGCTCGCAGGGGCCACAGGACTGAATATTTCACCCGCCGGGTTGTACGTGTAGGCATCTTCAAACGTCGTTTCGCCCAGACTCGTGGACTGAACCACCACATCCTTGCTGCCCGTGGATTCTGCGGCAGGCATAATGATACGCACCCAGGTTGCGCCCTGACCATCAATCGTCGCCGACACCCCGCCGACGAGCACGTTCGTGATGTCCGACCCGTTACCCAGCGCGGAGTCTTTTGTAATGGTCACCGTATTGCCGCCCACATACGGTCCGTTATCCATCGTCATGGCATAGG
>CAZISY010000135.1:0-1955 GCA_964542025.1 uncultured Verrucomicrobiota bacterium | reverse complement strand
CTGCCGCCGTCGCCATGGAATCTCACGCCACCGCCATCGCCTACGGCTGAATTGCCGCTCAAGGTGCAATTGGAGAGTATGCCCCCGTAATAAAGATACGCCCCGCCGCCATTTGAGACCGACGTATTCCCACTGAATGTACATTGGTTCACCAGACCGGTTCGGTAGATGTATACTCCGCCGCCGTACAGCGTCGTCGCATTGTTGCTCACCACGCATTGGTCCAGGGTGCCACCGCCTTGGAGACACACTCCGCCGCCGTTCTCCGTCGCCGTATTTCCGACGATGGTACATCCGGTGACCACAAACTGATCGCCTCCGAAAATGCCGCCGCCCGCGTTCGCCGTATTGCTGATGAACGTGCAATTTTCCACACGACCGGTTCCGGCCATGGACAAACCGCCACCATTCCCGTAGGCTGTATTGTTGCTTAAGGTGCAACCGCTCAGCAAACTATCGTACGTATACGTCGCCCTTACTCCGCCGCCGTATTTCGCCGTCGTGTTATCGTCGATACGGCTATCCAACAGCGTACCTCCGTAATACATCATAACACCGCCGCCATCGTACGCGGCCGAATTTCCCGATATGACGCAATTGGACGCCAAACAATTGGTGGTCATCCACATCCCGCCGCCGGATGCCTGGCGGGCCTCGTGCTGCTCATTGGTCGACATGGTATACCCATTGGTCAGCGTAAATCCGAAGAGCGCGCCCCTGCTCATAAACACGCAGCGGATCGAGTCGACATCGTTACTGCCATTGCTGCCCGGCGCGCCTTTAATGATCGTCACTGCCGGACCGTTGACCGATTGAACGACGATGTTATTCGTAATGCACACGCGGTTGGTCAGCGAAAAACCCGGCGTCACCCGGCTTCCGGCGTCATACACGCCGTTGGTCACCAGCACGAATCCACCATCGCCGACCATGTCCACCGCCGCCTGAATGGTCTTCTTGGCAGTGGCCCAGCTCCGGCCATCCCCGGAATCATCCGCACGCGACGCGTCAACATACGCCGCATCCCGTTCATCGGCACCAATATCCCACGCGGCACCAATCGGGCGTGTCTGACCGGAAATATCGTCGGTGAATGGAAGATACGGATCAGCACTCAAATCCAATCCCTGATCCAGCGCATTGGTATCGGAATAACTCAATCGGAAATCTTCGCTGCCGGCAGTCTCCGAAATAAACACAACGGACTTATTGCGGCATTCGGTATTCGGCGATGTGGCATCACTGGAAATATTGTTCGTGGAGCCGGCCATAAATACACCGTTATTCTCGACATAATCATAACCGTTATTTTTGCAGATGTTGTTTTTCACTAACATTCTGTCTCCCCCTTCAATTCCATGGCCCTTCCCGTAAACCGTATTGTTATACGCGTAGACCCTTCCACCGTAGAGAGACTGTATTCCGACGCTGGCATTGGTATCCGTGAGAATGCCCTGATAAATAATATTATTGTAGGCACGCAGCTCATGAGTAACCCCCACGTTACTCGCTAGAATGCCAACCAGCCTGTTCGAATACGGATCGTCGGCATTCAGGATACAACCGGAAATAACATGATGACTAACGGTTGCAGGACAGTAACCTGCCCATATCTGCGCACAATTTCCATAATAACCCAGCGTCGCCGTATCCGTATACCCCTGTACCCCCTCAATCCTGACATTCGAATCCTGAATAAAAATCAGCGTCAGGTTTCCACTAATATAAAACCGATTGGTATTCCAAACCCCTTCATGCCGCTGACGCTGATTACATTCCGCGCCCGTATCTGTGGGCGTATAAATTCGGATGTATGTACTCGTTCCGGTATTCCACCCGCTGATCAAAACCCCGGTCGTATCCGGACCCGAGTCGTAATAACACGGGATGTTCAGGATATATCCGTACGTGAGATTCGTCGTGTTTAGATAGGCCGCCTCTGCCGCGCCCGACTC
>CAZISY010000134.1:0-5527 GCA_964542025.1 uncultured Verrucomicrobiota bacterium | reverse complement strand
CTTCCGGCAGCATCGATGGAATCCGTGTTTCCTGCGCATCGGTAATGACCGGAACAGCCACACCAACAGCAAATGCCATTGCTCTCGTTATTATCGGCCTCCATCGCCTCTCATTCACCGGCATCTGCGTTCCTTTCTCTGCGCTCATCAATCCCCTGTCGTGTATACCGGATCATGCGCCCGCACGAAGTTATTTCACTCATTTTTTTCAGGATCATCACCGGCCTTTTTGCTTGGCAGTGCCCGCCCCATCCTGCTAGAGACGATCCGCACTATGAAACAGGTAAACGGAAGTCCGTGAAAATCGGACGCGGTCGCGCCGCTGTAACCGGTATCGAACCCCGAAAGGCCACTGTCGCAAAACGACGGGAAGGCGGGAAGTAGCAAGCCGGAAGCCAGAAGACGTATCGGTTTTGTAATGCAGGTCCTTCGCGAATTGGGGACGTGCATACGGCTGCTCTGCGGCCCGAACAGGTCTCCTCCCCGCGCGGGATACATACAACAGAACATCCAACAAGGAGACCGTTCATGAAGAAGACATGCCTGTGCGCCGCGTTAGCCGCAAGCACCCTGATACACGCCCCCATCACTCACGCCGCCTGGTCGGGCGCCCGCATCGACCTCCCGGCCCTGCAATCCACCATGCCTCATTTCGGCGCCGCGGCAGGCGATCAGCTCGCCGATGGGCGGCTCGTCTACGGCAACAATGCCCGCCTGTTCATTCAACAGGCCTTCGGCAGTTCCGTGTTCACCCAGATCACCAATGCCCCGGATGCGGATCCCTCGCTGGTCCTGACGATCAATCAGAACGGCGAACGCACGCTCCTGGGCTGCGGCGGGTATGGCAACACCAGCCTGTACCTCTCGGAACCCAATTACTCCTCCGGCGCGTACCTTCCCTTCACCGCCGGCTCGTACCAACTGCAAAACTACGCTGCCGCTTTTCAAAATGGACGACTTTACATCGCCGGCTGCAACGACGGAGGCACCCATTCGGTCTCTGCCGCAGAAGGCACCAATGCCCCGGTCCTGCTGATCTCCGGCATCTCCACCTACTCCGCAGGCATTGCCCTGGACCGCAACGGCACGCTCTTCGTCGCATCGGCCGATGACAACAACGTGTATGCCTTCTCAAAGGCCCAGCTGGATGCCTCACTGAACAGCCATACCACACTGATGCTCGACGATGGCGCCTTCGTGGTACAGTTCAACGTCAGCACCACCCTCGCTGTCGATGAATACGGCTGCCTCTGGGCGTCCGGCTGGCAGACCGCCGGGATCGAAGTGTACAATCCCCGCCTAAATCACACCTTCACGCTCATCCCGTCACGCACCAACAAAAACTACAAAGTGGACGTGTTCACACGCAACGGCATGCCGTACGTCGCCTACATCAATCAAGCCGGATGGACGACGGGTTCCGCTGTCGAATACGGCTATGACTATGCCGCCAAATTCGCACGCGACTTCAACCGGAATTTTCACCGCGGCCTGACGGCGGCGTGCGATGTGGTTGTTTATGAATTTGAAACCGGCGGCTGGTCGATCCTGCATCCCGACCGCTCCGGTGAAACCAAACACTGGGGATGGAGCGAGGCCTCTCCCGTACCCGCCGATTATGACGGCGACGGCATTACCGACGCGGCCGTTTTTGCGCCCGAAAACGGCGAGTGGATCATCTCCCGTTCGTCCGATGGCGCCCTCTCCTCCCGCAACTGGGGATGGAATGCCGTCCGTCCCGTCCCGGCCGATTATGATGGCGACGGACTGGCCGACACCGCCGTCTATCATCCGGACACCGGTGAATGGCTGGCCTACTCCTCGCTGAATGGAAATGGCATTTCCTGTCGCTGGGGCTGGTCGGCAGCGCGTGCCGTACCCGGCGACTACGACGGCGACGGCATCACCGACTTTGCCGTATACTACGCCCCCTCCGGTTCCTGGATTATTCGTTCCAGCGCAACCGGCGAAGCCCTGAATTGGTCCTGGGGATGGAGCCAAACGTTTCCCGTCCCGGCTGATTATGATGGCGACGGCATCACCGACATCGCGGTATACAATCCCGCAAGCGGCGCCTGGTGCATTCGCAACAGTTCAGCGCCTGCCTCCCCGACCATCCTGAACTGGGGTTGGAGCCAGGCGTTTCCCGTCCCGGCCGATTATGACGGCGACGGCATCACTGACATCGCGGTGTATTATCCGCCGTCGGGCAGCTGGATCATTCGCGAAAGCGGAAATCCGTCCGTACCGCGCACCGTATCCTGGGGCTGGTCCGCCGGGTGCCCGGTGACGTCCTCCGCCTTTCTGAACCTGCTTTTCTAAGGGCATAACACGTCCGCCCGGGTTCTTTCACAGGAACCCGGGCGACGCTCGCGTGCCCCCTCAACCCTTTTGGAGAAGCGACCTATGAACATTCGCCTGTTATGGTTCTCCTGCCTTACGCTGATCGTTCCGGCTGCGGCCTACTCAGGCCCCTTTCCTCCCGCCGCAACCAATCCGCTGACCACCGCCTGCTCGGCCACCTCCGGGGTCTTCATCGCGTGGGCCACCGGCGCCACCAACTACCTTCCGGGCATCGACGAAGACAGCAATGACGAGTACATCTTTGACCCCGGCGCGCAAAATCCCGCACTGGCCCTCGGCAAACCGGGCTGCTCTTCCATTTCCCCGTACCACATCATCTCCCTCGGCGGAGGCGGCTCCCTCACCCTGACCTTTGATATCCCTATCGCCGATGGCGGAGGCTGGGATTTCGCCGTCTTCGAAAACTCGTTCAATGATTTCTTTCTCGAACTCGCCTACGTCGAAGTTTCTTCCGACGGCGCCCACTTCGTCCGTTTTCCGTCCCGCTCTCTGACGGACCATGCCGTACCCACCTATGCCGTGAAATCCAACGGCGTGGATGCCTCGAACATTGACGGCCTGGCCTCGAAGTACCGGGCCGGATACGGCACACCCTTCGACCTGAGCGACCTCAACGATGACCCCCGGCTTGATAAGCAGAATGTCCGTTTCGTCCGCCTCATCGATATCATCGGCGACGGCCGCTGCCTGGATTCTTCCTCCCATCCCATCTATGATCCCTATCCCACCTACGGCACCCCGGGCCTTGATTTGGATGCCATCGGCATCATCAATACCCGCCTGGATCTCCTCTGCCGTCTCGATGAATCCGGGGCTACGCTTTCATTTACGGCCCGGTCAAATCGAACCTACACCGTTCAGTGGACGTCCGATCTTTCCGCGCAAAACTGGACTGACCTGACGCCCCCATTCACGGGAAACAACCTGACCAACAACCTGACAGACGCCGCCGCAGGCAACAGCTCCCTGCGTTTTTACCGCCTGCGCGAAACCTATCTGCAATGAGGAGCGTTAAAAATGAAGACTCATCAAACCCGCGCTTTCACGCTGATTGAACTGCTGGTGGTTGTCGGCATTATCGGAGTACTTTTCGCCATCCTGACCCCCGCTGTACGCATTGCCATCGAAACATCCCGCCTCTCGACCTGCTCCAGCAATCTCCGTCAACTCTTCGCCGCCAACCAACTGTATGCCGCCGATCACGGCTGCTATGTCCCCGCCTCCGAAGACATCAAAACAACCAACCTCAAGCGCTGGCACGGAACCCGCACGGGAGAAGGCGTACCCTTCGATGCCGCCGAAAGCCCCCTGCGGCCCTACCTCGGCAAAGATAAATCCATCCGCCGCTGCCCCTCGCTTGACCCGTACAACAAAGATCTCATGACCGCCTTTGAAGCCGGTTGCGGAGGGTACGGCTATAACGACCGCGGGGTCGGCTCCCGATCTTATCAACTCGGGTTCACCGTCGCCGGATGTCAAAAAGGCAATTTCCCCGGAGCCATCGCTCATCCCGCCCAAACCGTCATGTTCGCCGACACCGCATTCATTCAGGACGGCGTCCTCATCGACTATTCCTTCGCGGAGGCCTACCGCCATTTAAATAAAAAGGGTCAACTGGGTGAGATCGCCACACCCACCATTCACTTCCGGCATCGCGGAAAAGCCAATGTTGTCTGGTGCGATGGCCATATCTCTCAGGAATCAATGACCGTAGAAGGCGATGCAGAGCACACAGCGCATCAACTCGGTTGGTTCGGCGAAAAAAACAACGACCTCTTTGATCCGTACTAACGCACTTCCCCGCTCAATCCCGTACGCCAACGAGCGCCAATGCGCGCTAATGTAGGAATAATAAGTACGGCCGGCGCTGCGAGCCGGCCGCTTCGCGAACATTTTTCTGGAGGGTTTTGCTCTGTCAAAACCGCATTTTCTTTTTGGAGGGTTTTGCTCCGTCAAAACCACGGACGCGACGGAGCGCGTCCCTCCATCTATTCCCCATCATTCGCGGTTAACGCTCTTTCCCCAATCTTCTTCGCGCTCCCTGCGCACTTTGCGGTAAGCACACTCGTTCGCGCATATTCATGTCCCGCCCGCCCTGGAGTGCGGTGACAACGGAACCGGCAATTGCCGGTGAGGCGGCACCGCTTTGTCACGAGAGACAACGACATCGGAGGCGGCTCTCGTTTTATATCGCTGCGCAGCAAGCTGCTTATCGATATCCCAACAAAGCGGCGTCGCCTCGTTCCTCGTTGCCGCGCGCACTCCAAAACGAAGGCAGTATTTCTTTTCGTCGGTGTCTCCACGATACCGTTTCTGCCGATCCGACGGACTCTCCGCCTGAAGCACCTGCTCCCAGTCATCATTTTTCACTCCAAAACACCCCAAAATCACGAAATTTGAATGAATCAGATGCCCGAAAGGCTGGATTGGGATCACGAATACCTCAAAAAACCTGCGCAGTTAACGCTCGCGTTCCACATGCTCTGTGCGCTCCCGCATAATATCCAAGGGACTTCGCGCCGGATTTCTCAACTCCTTCACCACATGCGTGTAAATCATCATCGTTTCCACATCCTGCCGCCCCGCTTACAGAAAATACGCTTCTTCGGCTGGATGGGACGCAACGTCCGCAAGGGCAACCTTCGCCTCATCCGGCAGGCCCTGGGCGTCCCGACTCCAAAACCCGAACCACCCGCCTTGCCACCCACTACCACCTGCTCCTCCTGCGGCAAGTCCGACATGATACGCATCGGCATGGTTGAAAAAGCACGCGCACCCCCGGAGAATAAATGAGCCCGACCTTCCTGACCTATTCTTTATCTCTATTTCCGACGAAAGCCCCCAGTCGCCGCGCACCGGTCTGCTCTGTGTTCATAAAAAAGCATCTCACCGACCGCTCGAATCGCATTTTCATCCGCCCATTTCGACGACATCGCCGTCCATCCACTCAACCTATCGGCATATCGGCACAACAAGTCCCTTGCCCCCGCCAAAAAAGAGCCGTATAAAACCCAGGAACACGGGGGAGCGCAGCGGCTCCGTTCAACAACGTTTTATCCAGAATGCCGCCGGCAAACCCCTCGATTCAATCAACGCACTGGACGGCGTCACTCTGGATAAAACGCTAAATGTTGGGCATCAGACAAAGATATGAACCTTAACG
>CAZISY010000133.1:0-5825 GCA_964542025.1 uncultured Verrucomicrobiota bacterium | reverse complement strand
GGCCGGCCCGCCGCGCCGGACGTATTGCTTTCGCTCTGCGTCACGGCGGCTCTGCGTTTAAGAGCATTCATGTTTGAGGAGCGGGGTTATGGCGTCAGGATGGATTCGGCGGCGCGCATGCCGTCGATGGCGGAACTGACGATGCCGCCGCCATAGCCTGCGCCTTCGCCGCAGGGGTATAATCCCGCGATGGCGAGCGACTGCATGTGTTCATTTCGGGTAATGCGAATCGGGCTGGAACTGCGCGTTTCCGGTGCGTAGAGGATGGCTTCCCGCCAGGGCGCTCCGTGCAGTTGGGCGAGCATTTTTGGAAGTGCGCCACGCAGGGTTTCCAGAACAAAGGGGGGAAGGAGTTTTTCGAAATCGGAAGGGACGGCGCGGCGGCAGGATCGTTCCGCAGGGAGTTCGCGAGTGGGGCGGCGTGCCAGAAAATCCTCCATATTCATGAGCGGGAGGCCGAAGGTACGCCCGGCCAGTTCAAAGGCGCGGCGTTCAATCTGTTCCTGAAAGAGGCATCCATCGAGCGCGGCGTCGGCGTCGAGGTGTCCGGGCTGTATGAAGTCGGCGGGCAGGACGGGCACCAGAAAAGCGGCATTCCCGAAAGGCAGGTTGCGTTGGGAGTAGCTCATGCCGTTGGTGGTGAGGGCCGCCGGGGAGGAGGCGCAGGCCATGACTATGCCGCCGGGGCACATGCAAAACGAATAGCAGGCGCGGAGTGCGCCTTCTTCGCGGCGCGTGAGCCAGAAGGAGGCGGCGCCGAGTTTCGGGTGGCCGGCCCATTCGCCCCACTGCGCGCGGTCGATGGCGGACTGCGGGAGTTCGGCGCGCAGTCCGACGGCGAAGGCCTTGGGTTCGAGGGTGACGGTGCGGCGGCGGAGCATTTGGTAGACATCGCGTGCGCTGTGTCCGGTGGCGAGAATGAGGTGGTCGGTGCGCAGGGGTTCGCCATTCAGGACGGCTCCCCGCAGGTGCGCGTGGTCCACGGAGATATCGTCGAGCCGGGTTTCGTAGCGTACTTCACCGCCGAGTTCGGTGATGCGTCGGCGCAGGTTCGGGATAACCTGCTGCAGGGCGTCGCTGCCGACATGCGGGTGGGCGTCGAGCAGGATATCTTCCGGCGCGCCGGCTCGGACCAGTTCGGTGAGGAAGCGGCGTATGCGGGGTTTATCCTTGCTGCGGGCGGTGAGTTTGCCATCGGAGAAAAGGCCGGCGCCGCCTTCGCCGTAGAGAACGTTGCTTTCGGGATCCAGGTGGTCGTTTTCCCAGAAGTCTCTGATTTGGCGGGCGCGTTTTTCGGCGCAGGCGCCGCGGTCAATCAGGACGGGTTGAGCGCCGGCTTCGGCGAGGAGGAGGGCGGCGAAGAGACCGGCGGGTCCGGCACCGACGACGAGGGGGCGCGGGTCGGCGGGGGCGTTTTTTCGGGTGAGGGGTTTGGGGGCGTCGTCCGGCATTTCGGGGGCGGGCAGGATTTCGATGTCGCGGTCCGCGGTCCATCGCCGGAGGGGTTTTTCAGGCCAGGTGACGGCGACCTGAAAAGAGATGCGCGGCGGTTCGCGGCGGGGGGCGCGCGCGTCGATGGAGCGGCGGATGAGGCGCAGGTCGCGGAGGCGGGCGGGATCGACGCCCAGTTTTCGGGCGACGGACGGGAGCAGGGCGTCCGGGGGATCATCCAGAGCCAGCAGAACCTGGCTGATGCGCAGATGGACAGGCGCGTTCGTCATATTTCTCCGTAACGTTGGGCGGCGATGATTGGTTCGCGGCGGGTTTCAGTTTTTCTTTCCGTACATCAGGCAATAGGTCAGCGGGATGACGATCAGGGTGAAAGCGGTGGACATGAAGAGACCGAAGATCAGTGCCCAGGCCAGCCCGCTGAAGATGGGGTCCATGGTGATGGGCCAGGAGCCGAGCAGGGTGGTTCCGGCAGTCAGGAAGATGGGGCGCAGGCGTACGGCGCCTGCTTCGTATACGGCTTCGTGGAGCGGCAATCCCTCGGCGACGCGGTTTTTCGTGAAGTCGAGCAGCATAATGCCGTTGCGCACGACGATGCCGCCGAGAGCGATCATACCGATCATGGCGGTGGCTGTGAAAAAGACGGGGTTTTCGTAGCCGCCCACGGGGTGATTGGTGAGCGCGTTCAGCAGCCAGAATCCGGGCATGATGCCGATCAGCGTGAGGGGGATGGACAGCATGATGATTCCGGGGAGCTGGTAGGAGCCGGTTTCATACACGAGCAGGATGTAGATCATCAGCAGCGCGACGCCGAAGGCGATGCCCAGATCGCGGAAAACATCCAGCGTGATTTTCCATTCGCCTTCGCCGCTCCAGTTCAGGTGAACGCCGGCGGGCAGGGGATGCTCCTTGAAATGGTTCTGAAGATTCAGCACGGCATAGGCAGGGCCGCGTCCGGCCATTTCGCCCATGACATACACGACGCGCTCGTGGTTTTTGTGGTGAATGGTGCGGTCGGCGGTGCGCTCCTCGAAGGCGCCGAGCTCGCCCAGCTGCACCTTTTCGCCGTTGCGACCCTTGAGGGTGATTTTTTTAAGCAGAGCGATGTCGGAGCGTTGATCGCGCGGCAGGCGCAGAAGGATGGAGCGTTCATTTTGTTCCGTGGGAATATGGACGGTTCCGGCTTCACGGCCCGACATGGCCACCTGAAGCGTTTGGGCGATTTCCGCGGTGGAAATTCCATTCAGCGCGGCCTTGTTGCGGTCGGTTTTGAAGAACCACTCGCGCTGCGGGCTTTCGGCGGAGATATCCACATCCACCACGCCTTCTTCCCGCGCCATGGCTTCCTGCACCTGTTCAGCGGCTTTGACCAGTCCATCGTAGGAGCAGCACAGATCGCCGGACACTTCGGCCACCAGCGTGGCGAGGACGGGCGGGCCGGGCGGTACTTCGATCAGCTTGAGATTGGCGCCGTGTTTTTTGGCGATGGTGTCAAGACCGCTGCGGATGCGCAGGGCGAGCGTATGGCTGCTCTGCGCGCGCTGATCTTTGTTGAGCAGGTTCACGCGGATATCGCCGGCGGCGGGGCCTTCGCGCAGGTAGTAGTGGCGCACCAGTCCGTTGAAATCCATCGGCGAGCCGGTGCCGACGAACGTGGAACAGTCGGTGACTTCCGGAACGGTACGCAGGTAATCTTCGAGGTCGCGGGCGACGGCGTCGGTGCGTTCGAGGGTGGCGGATTCCGGCATATCGATCAGGATTTGGAATTCGTTTTTATTATCGTAAGGGAGCATTTTCAGCGGGACGAGTCCGGAGAGGGCCAGGCCGATGGACCCCGCGAAGAGCAGAGCCACGAGGCCCAGCACGGCATAGCTCATACGGCGCGACGTGATCACCGGGCGCATCACTTTTCGGTAAATGCGATAGAAGGGAATTGCAGAGGCCTGTTTGTCGGCCTCGTTTTCGATGGTTTTGGTGCGGATGATTTTGTTCGAGACCCAGGGCGTGATGCACAGGGCCACCAGCGTGGACGCGGTGACGGCGAGCGGTACGTTCAGCGCCATCGGCTGCATGTAGGGGCCCATCATGCCGGTGATGAAAAACATCGGGAGGAAGGACACGATAATGGCCAGGGTGGTCAGTACCAGTGAACCGACAACTTCATTCATCGCGCTCAGTACCGATTGAAAGCGCGAGGCCCGACCGAGGGCGATATGGCGCGTAATGTTGTCCACGCTGACGATGGGGTCATCCACGATCAGTCCCAGCGCGAGGATGAGAGCGAACAGGGTGACGCGGTTGATGGTGTAGCCGGCGAGATAATTGAAAAGCAGGGTGATGGAGTAGGTGATGGGTACGGCGATGGCAATGACCAGTCCTTCGCGCCAGGTCAGTGTGAAGGCGATCAGGCCGATCACGCAAACAACGGCCATACCGAGTGAGCCCACCAGATTGTTCACTTTGTCATTGGCGGTTTCGCCGTAGTTGCGGGTGATGCGGTACTGCACGTCATCCGGGAAGAAGTTGCGCTTCAGTTCGCTCATCATGCGGGCGACTTCATCGGCCACCCACACGGCATTGCTGCCCTTTTTCTTGGCGACGGCGATGGTCACCGAGGAGTAGCTGAGGTCGTCCATCGGCTCCGTGAGGTGCTGCTCCGCCAGGGCGAGCGAGCCGCCTGCGAGGGCGGACGGGTCGCCGGCGGGTCCGAATGCAAAGCGGGAATAGGAGGTTTGTTCGGCGGGGCCGTCGGTGATTTCGGCCACATCGCGCAGATAGACCGGGCGGTCGTCATAGAGGCCCACGAGCAGATTGCGCACTTCGCTCACGTCGCCGAGGAAGGGGCCGGCCTTAACGCGGATGGTCTGGTCGGCCTGGGCATAGGTCCCGCTGTCCAGCTGGGCGTTTCCGGCCTGAAGGGCCTGCATAATTTCCATGGTGGAAAGTCCGTAGGCGGCGAGGCGCTCCGTATCCAGCGCGACGTGTACGACGCGGCGTTCTCCGCCGTGGATGGTGATGCGCGAGCTGTTCGGGATGTGCTGGAGTTTGCTCACGGCCTCCTCCGCGACGCGGTAGAGGTCGTGCGTGTCGCAGCGGTCACTGAACAGGGCGACATTCACGATCGGCACATCGTCGATCTCAATCGGCTTCACCAGCCAGCCGGCGATGCCGGGGGTGACGCGGTCCATGTTCTGCTGAAGTTTGTTGTAGAGTTTGATCAGACTGTTTTCACGGTTTTCGCCCACAAAGAAACGGACGGTGACCACCGCGACACCGGGACGCGACATGGAGTAGACGTACTCCACGCCGTCGATCTGGTAGAGATAGCGTTCCAGGCGTGACGAGACCATCTGCTCCACTTCCTCTGCGGTTCCGCCGGGGTAGGAGACGATGATATCCGCCAGCGGTACCACGATCTGCGGTTCTTCTTCGCGCGGCGTGACAAGCAGGGCCATGGTCCCCGCCGTGAGGCAGGCGATGATCATCAGCAGGGCCATATTGCCCTTCAGAAAGGTTTCGACCAGGCCGGAAAAAAAGGCGTGTTTCTGTTCCATGATGCAGACCCCGTATGGTGGTTAGCGAATGGGTTGAAGCAGTACGGTTTCGCCGTCCGCCAGCCCGGAGAGAATTTCCACGGAATCCCCGGAGCGCGGGCCCGTTCGCACCAGGCGGCGCATGACGCGTCCGTTTTCCACCGCCTGCACCATTTCGAGCTGGCCGGCGGCAAACACACAGGAGGCCGGGATCATGAGACAATTTCGGGCCTCATCGTGCAGCCAGACGCGTCCGAACGTGCCGGGCAGAATAGGGCGCGAGAGGGGATCCAGGCGTATGCGCACCTGCTGTGTGCGGCTGCTCGGATCGATTTCGCGGACCACCTCGGAGACGGTTCCGCCCGCTTCGCCGTAGCCATCCAGCGTGATGCGGATCGGCTCGCCGATGGTTCGTTTCCCGGCCAGCCGGACGGGGATGGGCGCGACGATGCGCATGCGTTCGGTATCGTACACCGCCAGCAGTACTTCGCCGGGACTGGCCAGGTCGCCCGCCTCGATGCGCCGGTCGGTGACGATGCCGTCAATCGGCGAGACGATTTGCGCGTAGGAAAGCAGGACCGTCATGCGTTCGAGGGCCGATTTGGCGCGGTCGTAATTGGCGCGCGCGGTGGTCATTTGCTGGTCGGTGGCGACGCTGGCGCTGAGCAGTTCTTTGGTGCGGTTGAATTCAATTTCCGCCTGAACGAAATCGGCCTGGGCGAAATCGCGCTGCTTTTTCAGTTCGCGGTCATCAAGCGCTATCAGGACGTCCCCTTTTTTCACGGCATCGCCTGCGGAAACAAACACCTGGTCCACATAGGCGGAGATGCGCGCGCTCAGGTG
>CAZISY010000132.1:0-6063 GCA_964542025.1 uncultured Verrucomicrobiota bacterium | reverse complement strand
GCGACTGGAAGGGCTTCTCCGCCGATCCGCTCTCCACGCTCTACGACGAAGGCGCCGATATCCGCTACCTGATCGCGAACGTCGGCGGCCCGCTCTCCGGCAACGCTGTCTGGCGTCCAAACACGCTGATCCATGTGACCAATGACCTCACCGTGGCCGCCGGACAGCAGCTCGTTATTCAGCCCGGCGTGATCGTAAAATTCGCCCCGCTGACCGGTATCCTTGTGCAGCCCGGCGGCATCCTGAGCGCGCAGGGTAGCGTGGCCCAGCCCATCACCTTCACCTCGGACAAAGACGACTCCATCGCCGGTGATACCAACGAGGACGATGAGGACACCCTGCCCGGTCCCGGCGATTGGGGCATGGTGCAGATTCAGGGCACCGGTACGCTGGACCATGTGATTCTGCGTTATGGAAGCGGAAACAATTCGGGAAGCTGGAACGATACGGCGATGGTCAAGGTGAGCGGTGCCGGCGCATCGCTCGGTATGAACGCCTGCCGTCTGAGCTACGCGCTGTACGATGCCTTTTCCACCTGGTCGGGCTCCACGGCGATGGTGCAAAACTGCGCGATCTACTGGAACGACCGCGGCGGCCTTATCCGCGAGGGCAGTACCGCGACGATTCTGAACTGTACGATCTTTGCCAACCGCTGGGGGCTGTGCCCGCACGGAGGCGTGTCGCGGGTTTACAACAACGTGATCAGCAGGAGCACGCAGTACGGCATCTACAACTGCTGCGGAGGATCGTGGGATATCCGCTATAACAACGTATGGGGATCCGGCACCGCGAACTACCTCAGCGCACCATCCGCCGGCACGGGCAACATCTCGTCCGACCCAAAACTGAAAAATCCCTCCAACGAAGTCTTTCAGGTGAACCTCGGAAGCCCCGCGATTGATGCGGCCGACGGCACACGCGCCCCGAATCACGACTACATGGAAAACATTCGCTACACCGATCCGCGCTCCGCCCACACCGGCATCGCCTGCACGAACGGACAGTACGCCGATATGGGCGCGTTCGAGTTCGTGGAGAATGCGCAGTCGTCCGTGGATTTGCTGGCCGAAAGCGTCAGCGCGCCCACGGAGGCTACCGCAGGCTACAACGTGAAAATCACCTGGTACGTCCGCAACAACGGCACCGAAACGGCAGCCGGAAGCTGGCACGACGCCATTCTCTTCACGCCGGTTCAGCCGAGCCGCTGGGATGCGGAAACAGAAGTGACTCAGGTGGTCAGCTCGGCTTCCATCGGGCCGGGCCAGACCGTCGCGTTCTCGGCCACTGTCCGCGTGCCCGGCGGAACCGAAGGCGCATGGCGCTGGAGTGTGTATGCCAACCGCCTCGGCGAACTCTTTGAAGGACAAAACGCCCACAATAACCGCAGCGGATTTTCCGACCCCATGTCACTCGCCGTGCCGACGCTGACCAATGGCATTCCGCGCGCCGACCTGTTCCCGGCGGAAGGCGCTGCCGTGATGTTCAAAACGCACGCGCAGGCCGGAACCAATGTGCTGATCGCGCTGGATGCCCAGGCCTCTGAAGGTTCCTGCGTGATCTATGCCGCAGCAGACAGCGCCCCGACAACCGTAGGCTTTGATCGGCGAAGCGCGGCCCTGAACACGCCGGATGCGCGCGTGGAATGGACGCCGTTGTCCGCCGCCACGCAAACCGTGTATGTGATGGTAATGCCGGAACGACTCAGCGGCGGAACCAAAGCGTTCACACTGCTGGTAACCAATGCTTCGTTCTCGCTGGAGCAGGTCAGCCCGGCGCGCGCAGGCAATGCGGCGCCCTGTACGCTGGCCCTGGTCGGCGGCGCATTTGAATCCGGCGCGCGCGCGTTTCTGCGTCCGGACGCGGGCGGCCTGGACCGCGAAGCCTCGTCCGTGGAGCGGGCCGATTCCACGCTGCTGTATGCCGACTATGAATTGCAGGCGGCGGTGCCGGGCGTGTACCACGCGGTGGTGTCGCAGGGCGGGCAGGAGCAGGTGCTTTCCAATGCGTTCACGGTGAGCACCGGCGCAGGCGGCGAACTGCGTACGCGCATTCTGGTGCCGGACCGCGTACGGGCGGGGCGCGAGTTCACGGGATTTGTGGAGTATGAAAACATCGGCGATGGCAATCTGATCGCGCCCTGGCTCATATTGAAAAGTGAAACCGGCACCTCGCAGTTGTGGGAGCCGGGCAAATCGTCGCAAACGGCCACGGCCCTCCGGTTCCTGGCTGCCGCACAGTCGGGACCGAAAGCCTCCGTGCTGGCGCCGGGCGCCGTGTATCGTTTTGAATTCCGCGCCATCATCACCGGCACCTCGCAGGCCAAATTCCGACTCTACACGCTGACCGGCGCCGACGAAGCCTCCATGGATTTCGGTCTGCTTCAAAGCGCGATCACGCCGCAATACACGCACCCGCTCTGGTCCAATGCCTGGGCGCAGGTGGTCAGTATGGCCGGCGTCACGCAGGGTGATTATATCAATATGCTGCTGGCCGCCTCCGACCGGGCCCGCGCCTTCGGCCTGACGCTGATCAGCGAGCAGGATATTCTGGAATTTCTCATCGCCGAACAAATGGAGGCCGTACAGAATGCGAACGTCTCCGGCACGGTGTATCTCGGCGATACGAACACGCCGCTCTCCCGCGCGACTCTTATGCTGACCCCGACCTATGACGAAGCGGGCACCGGCACTGTATTTGCCACGTTCTCCTGGTACGACGGCACCTTCGGGTTCCGCGATGTGACCGCAGGAACCTACTATCTCTCCGCCGAAGGAATCTTCCCGCCATATTTATTAAAGGTGGAAGTGACCGACCCGTCCGCACCGCTGACTAATCTCATTGCCGTGGCGGAAGGCGAACTCGCCGCCATCTCCGGCTGCGCCTACAGCGATCAGGTCGGCGGCACCGTCGTGACCGGAGCGACGATATGGGCGTACCGCCGCGCCGCGCGCGATACCCTCAGCGCCACGACCGATTCCAACGGCTGCTACCGCATTGCCAATGTCATGGCCGGCAGTTATACCCTGCTGGCGGAAGCGCCGGGCCGACTGCCGCTGCCCTACCTGGCCGTGGAACTCGATGCCGGTTCGGAATATCAGTACTCGCCGGTCTTTAATGCCAACGGCGGCATCCTCCGCGGCGAAGTGCACAATGCCGGCGGCGACCCCGTGACGCAGGCCGTGGTACGGGCCGATTGGAACGGCACGAATAACCTGTACGGCATCTGGCGCGGCGCCTCGGTCACCACCGATGTCTCCGGCGCGTTCTCGCTCTCTGTGCCGGCGGGCGATTTCAACCTCTCCGCGTTCGCACCGGGCCACGGCGAATCGGCGGAATACCCCGTGCAGATTTCAGCCGGACAAACCAGCGCAGTGTATGTGATTTCTCTGAGCCTGCCGCTCACCCTGACCGGACGCGTGGTGTCCGCCGATTCGGGAGCCATCCTGACCAACGCCTCGATCACGCTCAATCTCTGGCAGTCGCAATCCGCCGCCATCCTGACGGATGCCAACGGTGTGTTCACGGTGAACGGGCTTGGCCCGCGCGTGTACCGCGTCTCCGTCGCCGCCCCCGGCTTCATGCGGCGCGAAGTGGATGCGGATATGACCGGCGGATCCGTGCAGATTCCGGACGTGACCCTCTCGCGGTACGCCATGATCACCGGCACGGTACTGAGCGCGGGCTCTCCGGTCAGCGGCGTGCCCGTGGGCCTCCTGATGCACCTGGCCGAATATCAAATTCCGGTCTGGACGGATGTGGACGGCGGTTATTCCTTCACGGCTGTGCCGACCGGCGAATACAGTGTGGTGGTGGGCGCCCTCGACGGCGCCTCGGCCGGGCGCGTGGAAGTTTCGGTCACGGCGACCCAGTCGGTTTATGTTCTCACGAACACCCTGAACATGCTGTCGATCACCGGCAGCGTCTTTGCCGCAGGCGGATCAGCCGCACCGACGAACACGCGCGTCATCCTGTTCCGCGATAACCAGGCACTGGACGATCAGGAGTTGACGGCGGATGGTACGTTCCGCTTCTGGCTGTATCAGACGGGCGACTATCATCTGACGGCCTATGCGTCGAATGCGCTTTATCCCGTTGTGACCGTGGCGGCCGCCTCCAACGACGTGACCTACAGCGCGATGCTGACCGGCGGAAGTAATTCCATCGCCGTTCGCGTGAAAACCGCGCTGGATGCGCCTATCACCAATGCCACCATATCCCTCTATCCGGAGGGCGGCATACGCATTCCGCTCCTCGAAAAAGCCTGCCTCACCGATAGTAACGGATGGTTCGCGTTCCCCGCGCTCTCCACCGGCAACCACCAGCTCGCCGTCGGCGCGCCGGGATACCAAATCAGCGGACAGGTCTTTGCCGTGGCGTCCGGAAGTAACACGGTGACCGTAACGCTTAATCCGGGCTGTGTGGTCAGCGGCTATGTGAAATCGGCCTCCACCAGCAACCGCCTCCGTTCCGTCTGGCTGGATCTCTGCGATGCCACCGGCATTGTGGTGAGCGCCGTGACCGACACCAACGGCTACTTCACCATTCGTAATGCGCCCGCCGGCATCTTCTCGCTGACGGCCGCGCCCTTCTGGGATCACGCCGCCGTCACGCAAACCGGCCTCATCCTGAGCGCGGGAACACCGCTCACCCAGAACTTCACCGTCCCGCTCGCCTGTACGTCGGCGGTGTCCGGCGCAGTGGTCGACTCCGAGGGCCGCCGCGTCTCCGGTGCAGGCATACGCCTCCAAACGGCGCAGGGAACCACCGTCGCCTCCGTTCGTTCCGATAATCAGGGACTCTTCGCACTGCGCGGATGGACCACCGGCACCTGGACGCTGGCCGCCTCCGCCCCCGGATACGGCATCAGCTTCACAACCATCGTGATCGCCGCCGATTCCCCCGTTACCGGCCTGCTCCTGGAGGCGCCCGGACCCTACGCCGCGTTCTGGCCGGAAGAGGCCGGGGTGCAGCAGAACAAAGATCGCAGCAGCCATGCCAAGCGCGGCGAAGTATCGATGCCTCCTTCCACGGCCATGGACGGCGTCTTCGATGCCGCCGGCACTTACCTCGGCAATTTCCTCGGCATGTGCGGCGATGTCATGACGGGGGATCTCGGCGTTCCGACCTCCCCGGCGGAGACGCACTTGAACGGTTTCGAGCGTAACTTCATGGATGACTTCGGCAATCCCATGCAGGCGGCGCGCGACGGCGGCAAGGTATGCACCGGCGTACTGGAGGCGTTCGATAAGGGTATGACGTGGAATGACAATCTTCATACCGCCTACGACGGCTGGTACAGCACCTGGAATTCCATCCGCAAAAACAACAGCGGCGATGTGGGCATGTATCTCACCAAGTCCGGCATGCTAGCCGCGAAAGGCATCAAGCTGGCCATGAGTATCTCCGGCCTCGCTTCCAAAATCCCCGGCCTCGACTCCCTCGAAATGCAGACGATCGACAGCATTCCCATTCCCACCGACCTGCAGGACCCGCTGGCCGGCGCCGTCGATGACATCTTCGGAACAGCCACGCTCTTCACCGATTCGGCCTCCACCGGCGAGGCTATCTCGTCGGATGACGCCACCATCCAGGGACTCAAAGACGGGCTATCCACGGTCAAACTGGTGGATGGCTCCATCGTCAGCGGACTCAAGGCGGATATTAACATGCAGATGTCCGCCACGGAGTCCGCCATGAAACTGGTGAAGCAGAATCCTGAAAAATTCGCCAATCTCGTGGAAGATCACTTCAAGCCGTCACTAAACCGCATGGTGGACCGGCTCGACAGTTTTCAGGGCAGCAAGCTGCGCAACGGCTCCATGCTCGGCGCCGATATCCTCAACACCGCGTATGATGCCTACAGCCTGGCCTGCGAATACGTTGAGCTGAAGAAAGAACTCGACGCGTTCCCGAACGAAGTGAAACAGCGCGCACAGGAATACCTGAATTCGCAGGATCAGTATCTGGACTGCATGGAAAATTACAAAAACGCCAAAAATGAATTGGCCGCCGCCATCGCCAACTGCAAGGACAGCGACAGCGCCAAACCCAAAACGCCGAATA
>CAZISY010000131.1:0-6166 GCA_964542025.1 uncultured Verrucomicrobiota bacterium | reverse complement strand
ATATGCCGTTTTCAAACCGCCGCTTTCATGCCGATTTCATTTCGCCGCTGACAGTGAGGCAGGCGTTTTGCGGGGGTGCTGGTGCGTTACATCGTTACGCGGCAGCGGTCGTTTCGGTCGATTCGCCGGAATCGGTGTTCTGGCGGGCACCGACGAAACGCTTGGCGAGGTCGTCGCTGATGACCTTGGCGTTCTGCACGTTCATCTTACCGGCGTTTTTCACGGTGCGGTAGAAGGACAGTGCCGCGCTGTAGGCATCGCTACCGGCTTGCAGCATGGTGTCGTTGATCGTCACCAGCAGCGGGTTGATCAGTTTTTCCAACGCCTGAAGCTGGGCATGCAGATTCAGGTTGGCGGTCATTTCGGGAATATCCAGAAACGACGGAACGAGGTCGCCATAGGTCTTGGCGTACTCGTTGGCTTTTGAAACGATCACCCGAGAAAGAAAGTACTCCATGCACTTGGAAGTAAGCTCTTCAAATGCTTCTCGACCCACCTTGGCAAACGTCTTTTCCTTTCCAAGTTCAGATAGTCTGGAAAGAGTCGTTTCCCCGGCACTGGCAAATAAATCGGGCTGAGGATCGGCCAGATGGGATGCCACGGCCTTCACAAGTGCCTGGGCGGCAAAATCACCGAAATCAGAACGTGCGCGCATGTCCGCAAAACGTCCTTGTAAATGCATCATAATATCCGTGAGCAGATCCAGAGGAGTGGTGTTATTGATTTGAATGCCCAACCGGGACAACGCCTCCGTTTTATCGTTGCCTTTGGCTGATGCCGCAAGGGCAATCTCCACAAAATAGGCAATAGCTTCTTTGAACCCCGGATCGTTTTCAACCGCATCAAACGCTTTTTCAGAGGCTTCAATCACTGCTTGTGCGACCGTAGCGGCATCCGCGCCAACGGAAATCAATGCAATGACGTTTTTCCACGCTTTAGTATGTGGGAGCCGACCTAAAAGAGAGTGTCCCATGAAGATTTGTATCCTCTATTTTGCTACACAAAAGCCTCGCTACAAATGATACGGGGTATTGCTTTGTCATATATTGCCAAGTTACGATTGGCGGAGGCGTCCTTCAGGTTGTGCTGATCATAGATGCGGATCAGGTTCTTGAGCAACCCTTCCCCGGTAACGGAGTTGCGGCGCAGCTGATTAAGTTCACGTTTTGCAGCGCCGGTAAGTGATCCCCGAAAAACCTTCTCCAGAACATTGATGTTTTGCTTGATGTCTTCGTCGGTGGTTGCTTCAAACAGGAGGCGAAGTTCTCGAAGAATGTAGAGTTGTCCATGCGTAAGGCTGGAAGAATAACTGCGCTCGGCTTCCCGGTGACGCACTTCTTCGGAAAAAATGCGCTGAACCGCCATGACTGTTGTATTGTAATCATTCGGCAATGGCGCGGACTTGAGATTTGGCGCACATTTTACCGTGCCGACCACCTTGGGGATATCTCTGGAGATCACGACGCCCTTGTCATCCAGCAAGAATAATTGCTGAAAGCGACCTGCCTGGCAAAAGACAAACTGACCGCGTTGAAAGGATGGCCTGGCCGTCCTTATTCCATCGCGAAGGTTCGCAATTCGTTCATACTCGCCGGGATTGTCTTTCCGTAACTGCCGCAGGATTTCCTCCGCCTCGTTTAGATCAATGAACTCGTCATCGGCACTGCCCCACAAATCCAACTGCACAGGAACGCCGCCCTGAGACTCATAGATCGCGTACATAGCATCCGGGTTCAGTTTTTCGGTACGGTCAAGAATCTCGGAATCCTCGCCAATGGTGTCGTGAATTTCCTGAATACGGTTGTGCAGCTTCTCCTTGAGGCCAAGATTCTTGTCGAGTTTAGTTTCGGGCAGGAAGTTGAACCCGAAAATGCGATCATGATCCGAACCGATACGATCAATACGCCCAAAACGCTGAATCAGTCTTACCGGGTTCCAGTGCAGGTCATAGTTGATAATGTTATCACAATCCTGAAGGTTCAAACCTTCCGCAAGCACGTCAGTGGCAATTACCATCATTAGTTCTGCTTCATCCGGCCCAAAACGATACTCGGAATTTGCCTTTGGAGCAAAGCGTCCGACTACTTTTTCCTTGCTCTTGTCGCCACTGAAAATGATTTCGATGTCCGGGTGCTTGCCGCCCGGGTTTAGATTCGCAAAAAGGTACTTCGCAGTATCCGCATACTGTGTAAAGATGAGCCGCTTCGCCCCCTTCAATGGTTTTTCCAACAAGCGCTTCTTCAGTGTCTGGAGTTTAGCGTCCTTCTCCGGGGTGATGGGCGCGACCAGTTTCAGAATCTTATGAAGCAACTCTATATCGTGCTCAATATGAGACCGAAGCGAGTTCAGGTCAAAATCGCTTGCACTGTAGCGTTTCGAAACCTCCCGGAGGGCATCCACCAAATCCCCTTCTTCCAGAAGGTCACTGTCATAAAGAAGGGTTTGCGCTTCCTCGCCAGCCGGAACAAATCCGGCGTCCAGGGATGCAAGAAAGGACTGATGAATCTTAAGGAGCCGCTTCACCGTTTCTTGGAAAGCGAACACGCTTGATTCAAATCGCTTGAAGAGCAACACGCGCATTAACCCGCGCAGGTTAGAACCGGCCCGTTGAAGGCTGGTATAGGGTTCTTTCTTCTGTTTCTCCACATTGACATAATTCCAGAGGCCATATCTTGCATAGGTGAGTTCCCCGTCAGGCACCGCCTTTGCCGGTTTGCCCTTCCGGGGCTTGCCAAGGTAGCCGCGCAACTCCTGATAAAGCCCCTGATAGGTGTCCTCGATGCTGTACTCGATAGTTTCCAGTTCGCGCTTCGGGAAGAATTGGTGTTTTCCTCCAACCAACACGTAAGCCTTCTTTGTGCCTTGGAGGTAGTCCTGAAAATGGTTCGGATCAACCGGTTCGTGGGTTTCGGCATCAAATCCATACCACCGCAGGATGTGTTGCCGGGTCCGGCGAACAAGGATATGGGCCAACAAGTCAGGAAGTTTCCGTTCAGACTTCTCTATCAGCTTGAAGTAGTCTTTCAGATTCGGAGGATCGACGGGTAGATCCGTGCGATCATCTTGGTGAAAGAGTTTGATCTGATTATAAACGTCCCAGGCACTCTTGTTTCGTGGCGTGGCCGTTAAAAGACAGCAACGCCGACCGGTTGAAAGAAATGTTTGCACAACCTTGTAGCGCTGGGTGTCCGCATGACGCAGATTGTGGCTTTCGTCGATAAGAACAAAGTCCCGGTCTTTGTATTTCACATCTTTCAGCAGTCCGGTAACGCCATCATCCTCGTCCTCGCGCAGAAATCCCATCGACAGGACGCGAGCGTTAAGTTGATACACCTCGTTGTATCGCTCCCACATCTCGGTCAAGGGCGCTGGGCAGATGATCAGTGGCCGTGCGTGGTCGGTCCGTTCAAAGTGTTTCACAATCGCCGCGCCAATATAGCTCTTGCCCAAGCCGACCACGTCCGAAACAAACGCCCCGCCAAAATCCCGAACCATCTGGACAGCCTGCCGCACGGCCACCTTCTGGAAACTGGCCAGCTTCCGGAAAATATCATCATCCCAGAGTAATTCTGTTTCATCCTCCGACTCCAGCCGATCCCGCACGAGGGCATAGAGCGTCTTCATGTAGATATCATAGGGGGTCACTTGGGCCGCCGCCCATGACGATTTGAGTTCTGTCATCAGTGTCTCATCAAACTCGTGCGCTTCTTTCCAAAGGTCATCGAACCAGCGAACCAGTTCTGAGTGATTCTGATTTCCCTGAACGACCACGTTTAACTCGGTGTTATGGGTCAGACCGGATAGCGTCAGGTTGGACGAACCGACCACGGCAATGCCTTTTTCGTGACGTTCGATCTCTTTTCCGACCAGATCGAAAACCTTTCCGTAGTCACAAATATACGCCTTGGCATGGAGCCGTCCCTTGGTATAGATGCGAACTTTCAGCCGCTTTTCTTCAATCATGCGGATCAGCCCGGCAATCAACGCCTGTGCATCATCGGTTTGGTCCATCAACTCGACGGAATCCCGCAGATTTCCGGCGGTTTCCTGCGACATCTTCCCGGTCTCCGTGCGTTTCGGATATGCCTGCTTCTCGACCTCCTCGGCCGCTAGGTCCAGGCGTCGATATCCCTCGGCCAGCATTTCCACAGTCTCACGGTTCGTCGTGTTGCCGATTAGCAAGCGCAATTCCTTCAAGTTCAGCAGTCGTTTGGCCACGCTGGTCAAACCGGAGAGAAACAGGTAGCCGACCGCAAAACGGGCACGCTCACTGCTCCCAAGCATCTGGGACAGGTGGTCAACCAGCTTTTCAGTACGGTTATCAATGATATCGTGTGTGGGCATCGGACTATTCCCGTCCTTTCATTGCATCAGTCTCCCGCTCCATTGCATCACTCTCTCGGGGTTTCGGCGCAGTGGGAGGCTGATGCAATAGACGGCGGCCAGGCAGATAAACCGCTCCCGTCCCACGCTTCCCGGAGCTTACAAGCCATTCCGCTGCAACGAATTCTTTAAGGAGCCGTCCCGCAGTGATGCGGTTCATGCATAAAATCCGTTGCACGTCCTGACTGCGTAACCCCCCGTTTTTCTGGATTCTTGGCAGAAGACTTAACAAAGCATCCGGCATTTCCGGACTGGTTCGGAGTGGCTCCCTCACTTTGTATATCCGACCGCCTTTTGTTTCAGAACGAACGATCCCTTTGCGGATCATGTCCTTGATCGCATTCGAGGCTCCGTAAATGTTCGCTTCGACAACCTTCTGGTATTCACGGCTGGTAAAGGAATCCCCGTGCGCATGGGCATAGGCCAGCATCCGCTTCTGGTCGCCGGACAATTCAACTTCTTTAAATTGAGCGAGCCACTCCAACGTTGCCTGATCATAGATCGGCTCATTGCGCAAAGTAAGCCGCACAACCGCGCCGCCGACCGCCTCGAAACGCGGTGGATAGCAACCGGCGCGCTCCATCTCGTCAAACATACGCGGCACGCCCTCGCCGAGTTCCCGCATATAGCCCAGCGAAGTCAGCGCCCGCACCATCAAAGGGTTGCGGGAACAGTGCATGTGCCGACACTTTGCCAAGGCATCTAATGTGACCGGTGCCGGAGGCAGACCGGGACTGCGAATTTCCATCCGGTCGTCAAACATCCAGACATCAATTCCAAGACCCCGGATGCTGTAATCGCGATGGGCAACCGCATTCACGATGGCTTCCTGCCAGGCAAAGGTTGGATATTCCAGTTTCTCGGCAAAAAACAGATCATGCAACTGCTGACGTTCGCGGATAAAGGGTTTGATAGAATCAAACGCTTTTTCCGGCAGAACCGCCAGCGGTGCTTCGACCCGGAATCGCTTGGAAATATTCAACTCCGCGCCGGACTTACGCTCCTTCCCTTCCCAGCGGACAAAATCAATGCCGCAGCGGTCATGCCAGCGCGCCGGATCACGACCGAACAGCAGCAGTGCCGCCAGCGTAGGCACAGCATGCCCGTTGCGCCCTTCAACCAGCCGAAAGCGGGACAGCACCTCGCGGGGCGCACTTTCCACAGAAACTTTTCCGGCAAACGCGGCCAATAAAGTTTCGTCTAAATCATCCATCCGGGATCCGGCAGGGAACGTTCGTTCAAAAAGTCCCTGTGTCTTGGATTCTTTCAGCGCTTTGACCTTATCCTTGTCGAAAGGCTCATTCCGGTCGCGGATGCGCAACAAACAACGACTGTCAGCCAACAGATGCACATCCGGACTCCAATCCGCCTCGAAATGGAGAAGCGTCATTCCATTTGGAGCGGCAACTTTGCTGGCTCGGAAAGGGAGCGGCGGATTGACGTAATTCCGGTCTTTCGGAATCCCCAGCAGTAAATTGATTTTGTCCTCTGCGTGCGGAACGCCGGAAAGCGTTCCGTTGTCTTCGATGCCGATCACCAATTCACCGCCATCCGCATTTGCCATCGCACAAAGCGTCTCAGCAATATCATGGGCGATCTCTGCCGCCTTGCGCGGCTTCACCTTTTCAGACGAGCGATCCAGCGCCGACTTCCGCTCAAAGAACTGGCCTTCTTCAGCGGCGATCCAGCGGGCAATAGTCTGTTTGGTTGTGTCGGGCATTGCACAGATTCACTTTCGGAGAGCACCTTCAGACAATTACGTCTTTGAGGTTCGCCACTGTCG
>CAZISY010000130.1:0-6228 GCA_964542025.1 uncultured Verrucomicrobiota bacterium | reverse complement strand
GACTTCCTGCACGCCGCAAAAAAAGGGCCGCGCTCGGAGAGCGCGGCCCTACTCACGTACGTCCTCCGTCATCGCAGCGGATGTGCTTCTTCCCAGCCCCACGCCTGAGCGCGCTGGGTTTGGGTCGCGCTCTGCCAGATGTACCACTGACCCCGAAGCGGCGCGTATACCGTGCGGTCGAAGAGACCGTCGCCATCGTAATCCGCGGGCACCGGCCACGCTTCGTTCCAGCCCCAGTGCAGCGAAATCATACTCTGGCTCGCGCTCAGCCACGCGTACCACTGACCGATCTCGGGCCAGTACACCGCCACGTCCGTCAGGCCGTCGCCGTCGTAATCGCCCGGTACGGCTTCCGCGTCCGACCAGCCCCAGGACTGGATGTAATTGGTCTGCGTGTCGCTCAGCCAGATGTACCACTGGCCCCGCGAGGCGGAGTATACCGATACGTCGCACAGGCCGTCGCCACGTAAATCGTGCCCGAACCGGAGTTGGCGAAGAGCGAGGCGGCGTTCGTGATCACGCCCGGACCGCTGATGACGGCGTACGTCACCGCGCCCGTGCCCGACAGGCTGAACGCCGGCATCAGATACGTGAACGCATTCGTCTTCGTCGTCACACCGAAACTGACGGATTGCACCACCACATCGCCGACTCCGCCATTCGTCGGAATACCGGCCAGCACCCAGACCCGCTCTGTCGTCTGACTGCTAATCGTGGCACTCACGCCTGCCAGCGTCACGTTCGTGATGTCCACGCCATTACCGAGATTCGTGCCGGTGATGGCAACCGGGTAGCCCCCGGTCCATGCCCCCTGTTCGGGTGAAACCCCGCTGGTACGCAGGTTTGCAAAAAGCTGCAGGCCGTTGTTGTAGGCACTATCGGACCACGAAGAGCCGCCGGTCGTCGTTCGTCGTCCCCCCAGGAAGACAAAACCATTCGTGGCGACATACGGATTGCCGTAATCGGGCGGGCCGGCGATGGTCCATGACATGGTAATGCCCGCCGTGCTTCCTTTGAAAACCAGCGCGTAGTTCGTCCCCGGCTGCAAGGTCCATTGCGCGGCATTCAAGGGAATATCATTGTAGGCCGCGTTCGTGGTCAGGTTCAGCTCCACATTGGTGCTGATCAAAGCGCTGCCAACGGGATTGTGGGAAGCATCGACATCATACAGACCGAGGTTAAACGTATTGGTCTCGTTGATCGTCGTACTGTACAGGCTCATCTTCATTCCCGTGAGCGGGGTCGGCTCGCCCGCTGGCGTTGAAATCACCTTCGCGTTCCAGTTGTTCAGGGTGATAGACCCCAAGCTATTGGTCAGCTCAGCGGTGCCATTCGAGGTGTTATCCAGTATGGCCGTGCTTGCACTCCCGCCGATCGCCCCCGCCGGATTGTACGTGTAGGCGTCCCGCAGGAGAAGGTCGCCGTTGTCGGAGGTCTGGACGATGATGTCGACGGAGCCCGCGTTGGTGGCGGCAGGCAGCGTGATGGTGAACCAGTTGGAGCCGTGGGGGCCGAGAGATGCCGGTGCGGAGCCCGGCGTTCCCACCAGCAGCACATTCGTGATCGTGCCGAAATAGCCGTTGGTGATGGTGATGGTGTTGCCGCCGCCGAAGGGGCCGACGTTGGTCGAGGCCGCGAAACAGGAGCCCGCGAGATTCACGATGTAGGAGGTCGTCGGTGAGTTATTGGTGATCGTTAGGATGGCCGAGAAACTGCCCACTGCATCCGGCGTGAATTTCACCGTAAAGTTGCTCACCCCGCCCACCGCCACGCTGGATGGAAAATCTGAAACTTCAAATCTCAAATCTGAAATCCCGAAGCCCGAGAGGGCGAGGGCTTCGGTGCCGTTGTTCGTGATGGCAAACGTGTTCGTCCACGTCGTCCCGTCCCACTTCGCCACTCCGCTGACCGCCACGCCGCCCGCGTTCGTGAAATATCCGCCGGCATACAAATTCCCCCCGAAACACGTCAGGGCACGAACTCCAGTACTGCCATTGATTCCGCTGCCCACGGGCCCCCACGTCGTCCTGTTCCACATCGCAATGTTGGTTGCCGGCACGTCCCCCACAGTCACTCTAAAATCGCCACCGGCATAGAGATTCGTGCCGTCGTGCGCTAAAGCATAAACCATCGCTTGTCGCGTGGTTCCAAACAGATTCGTGGTCCAGCTTGTCCCGTTCCAGGTGGTCACTCCGCCCACGCGATACGTTGACGATCCATAACCGCTATAGAGGTTCGTTCCGAGGGACAGCAAAGACAACACATCGTAGGGCTGCCCGCTCCCCAGATTGGTCCAGCTCGTTCCGTTCCACGCCGCGACACGGGCGGCCGACACGCCGCCTGCGGTCGTGAAGATCCCGCCCGCGTACAGATTCGTCCCGTCATGCGCCAAGGCAGCCACCGTGCTATTCATCTCGCTGCCCACATTCGTCCACGCCGACGGCCCGTATTCCGTGCCGCCAATCGCCCCCGCCGGATTGTAGGTATAGGTGCCGGCGAGCAGGTCTCCGCAACTGGCGGACCACACCGTCAGCGACACCATCCCGGTGCTTACCGCCTGCGGCGCCGTGAAGGCCACCCAGTTCGTTCCCTGCCCCGTGATTGTGGTGGCGGACAACGCCCCCAGCGTCACATTCGTAATGTCCGAACCGTTGCCGATGGCCTTCGAGCCATTGGTAATGACGATAATATTACCGCCGGCAAAGGGACCGCTGGCCGGATAAATATCCGCATCAAAACCTCCGGCATACAGCGTATTGGCCAGACTCAGCACGCACCCGACCGCCGCCGCACACACTCTTTTTCCAATGGTTGGAAAAACGGCTCCGAAAAATTCCAACGATTGGAAAAGTGCACCTAATAATTTCCAATGATTGGAAACAGGGGCCCCCTGTCCGGAGCTTTGGGAGGAGTGGGAAGTCGCGGAAGAAACAGCACCGGAACGCACCAACGATTCATTCCTTATGCATAAACAATCCCCTGATGTTGAAACGATCTACACGGGCGTCAGAAATAACCTCCGAACCATCAAAACGCAATAAAATAGCTGCCCCTTCGGCGTGACATAAATGCACTATTTGTCACGCCGCAGGAAGGCCGGCTCAGCTCCGCGCACTCGTGACGCCATCGCTGTGAGACGGCATTGAGCCCCGCAAGGTCTATGGCATCGATCAGCACCGTCGTGTCGCCCACCGCCACCGACAAAAGTCCAAAGACGGCTCGCGGGGACACTCGCCCTCCAACCTGAAACACAAAAACGCCCGGAATTTTCGACCTGGAGGGCGAGCGTCCCCGCGAGCCGTTGTCCACAAAAAGACTTTTGTCGGTGGCATCAATAAGTGGAAAAACTTTTCTCTTGTTTATTGCGCGGGCGATGGTTCATCTTCTCCACAGTTCTTATGGAAATAAGTCGTGACGGAAACAACCACAGACCGGAGGTTATCATGTCAACCGTTACCTTGAAGGGCAGCATCATTCACACCACGCAAACGCCCTTGCCGGATACAGGTACGAAAGCACCGGATTTTTCCCTAACGCAAATCGATTTGAGCGGAATCAGCCTCGCGGATTTGAAGAACAAAAAAATCCTGCTCAATATATTTCCCAGCCTGGACACGCCGACCTGCGCCATGTCCGTTCGCCGCTTTAATCAGGATGCGGCGACCATGAAAAATACGGTGGTGCTTTGTGTCTCTATGGACCTGCCGTTCGCCGCCGCCCGATTCTGCGCCGCCGAGGGCATCAAAAATGTGCAGGCGGTTTCGGCGTTCCGCTCCCCGGCATTCGGCGAGCAATACGGGGTACTCATTACAGATGGTCCGCTGCGGGGACTCCTGGCGCGCGCTGTGGTGATCATTGATGAAAAGGGCCTCATCCGCTACTCGCAACTCGTTCCGGAAATCACTATGGAGCCCGACTACGAATCCGCGCTGAACGCTCTGCGCTGATCAACACTCCGCGCGCAGGGCGCCAACGCATCCAAACGGTGCGAATTTCAAGCAGGCGTCGTGATCTGCAAAAGTTCATCCACCCGTTTGGAATAACCGGGCAGCCATACCTCGTCACCGGCCACAAAGGTTTCGCCATCCACCGGCAGGGCGGACCACGCCTGCAGGATGCGCCCGGCCACATGGCGCGCCGTGTCCCGATCCTCGCTCCCGGGTTGAATGCTACTCAAATATTCACGGCAAACCCGCATGTGTACAGCGGCCCAAAAGGCTAAAAGTTCCGGCCAGGCTTTTCGAAGCGCCACGACCTGCTGCTCTAGCTGAGCCCGCAGCTCGCGGGCTTGTTTCCCGCACGCCTGCATGGCATCCATCATCTCGCGAACTTCCTCGGAAGAAGGATTCCCCCGATCCAGATACCCGCCCATCGAAGACGCGCTGTCCTCCGTGTTCTCAACCTCTCTGCGCAATAATTCCAAAGGAAGAGATTTGGCCCGCAAACAAACCTCCACATCCGACGGAGCCATACGGGTCAATTCTTCCTCATCTTCGGTTCCATTAATAACATACTCATGCCAAGACAAATAGGCATACAAGGCTCCGCAAACGGGACAGCGCCTCACATGGCGCTTTTCCGGATCCGGCTCCGCTGGAATGTTCATAACGATGAGGCCGGCGGCGGCAGCGGGCAGCGGCCGATCATACTCCGGCGCACCATATTTTGAATAGGAGCACTCCACATCCTTCAACGGACCGCAAGCAGGACAGATCATCGGTATTTCCTTTCTTTTTCCAAACAATAGGTCCGACCGGAAAAAGAAACAAGGATGGTTGCGGCAATTTGATTTAGAATGGCGTACCCGGAGAGGGTCGAACTCCCAACCTTCTGATCCGTAGTCAGATGCTCTATCCAATTGAGCTACGGGTACGCACGTCTGAAAAAGACGGCGCTATGTGTACCGGCCCCCCTGCGGTTACGCAAGCCTTTTTCTGTGAAAAATACCCGCGCGGACTTGATTTCCGATCCTCACCCGCTATGATCGCCCTCAATTCACAACCCGTGCTTCGGAAATTCTATGAAACAATCTCAATTCTTCGGCAAAAAACTGATTGCAGCATCCCTCTTTTTTCTCTCGGCGCTCTCCGCTCCGGCCTGGTTTTCAAGCGCACAGGACAAGAACCAGGCTGCACAGGAAAACACACTGCCGCCGGAGTACCGGGAAATAACCAACCAAATCGCGGCGACGCAGGCCCGCTACGATGGCTTCATTCAGCAGGTGGAAAAAACCCTCGCCGCCGCTCGGGAGCGTCTGGCGCTCCTGCAAGATCAGGAAGCCCGGCTTACCAACGAAATTGCCGCCGCAGAAACCAACATCGCGCAACTCAGACAGACGAACGAAGCGCGTATTTCGGAACTGGAATTTCAACAGAACAAATTGAAACAGGCCGAAACGATTCTGGCAGAAGGAAACGCCCGAATCATTCAACTGACGGACGCCATCCAGGCGGAAAAAGTGATTAAGGCCAGGGAGGAGGAACTGACTCGCCTCCAGCAAAAACTGGACAATGAACAAAAAAACTTTTCGGCAAAATTAGAAGCCCTGATCACTGAAAACAAGACGCTGAAAAACGAACTGGCCGCACAGAACAAAATGACCGCCGAGCAGAAAAAAACCGCTGAAAAGCTTCAGAAAGAAGTGGATGAGAACCGCAAGAAGCTGGCCGACGCCCACTCAGAAAACCGGGAATTGCAGCAGTTGACACAGCAGCTGCAGGAGCAGAACAAAACGCTTCAGGCAACGCAGCAAAACGCCATTACCGGAGTCTCGGCCTCTCTGCGCGAATTCAACGAATTTCTCAATGCGCGGACTAACACCACGGCAAAACCATGATCCTTGAAAGCCTGATTTTACTGGGTTTCATCGCTCTGCTCGCCGCTTTATTCCATTTCAAAATTAAAAACATCGCTTCCACAAAAAAACCGGCGGAACCCCTGACATCCCGCGAAACCTCCCGCCATCCGGAAATGAACCGCCAAATGCCGTCGCTTTCGACCGGCTCCGCCGACACGGGCCTTCACGACCCACCCAGCATCCACAAGCTCAACGAAGCCAACCCCAAGGCCGTCGCCACGTTGATTACTCACTGGGTGGAATCCGATAAACCACCGGAAAACAAAAAGCAACCTCAGCCCTACCACCGTTAATCACAAAGCAGAAGGCCGGCAGTAGGCCAGCGCTCTCCGAGCGTCGGCCTTCTTCACACTTCACTCCGCAAAAGGGCC
>CAZISY010000129.1:0-6583 GCA_964542025.1 uncultured Verrucomicrobiota bacterium | reverse complement strand
GCGGGTGGTAGAAATCTCGTTTTTTATGTCGGGAGTGAGGTTATAAGTTACTAAAACACGTCCAAAATGCACTCGCTGTCTTGCAAACCGAATTGGACGCGAAGCGTGCTCAGTACCCCCGGAGTGCCTGAGTGGTCAATCCAATCGTGACGCAACTTCCCTGGATGTGTTTTTCCAGATTACCGCGCATGGCGTCGATCACCGGTTGCACTTCCGCAATTGTTTTTTCCGGGGCGAATTCCAGGAGAATCTCAATGAAAACATGACTGCCGGAGCGGCGCGACCGTATGCCATGCAACGCATCGTATTCGTGAAAATGATGAGCCAGCTCACGCAGAATGATGATCTGTGATTCCTCTTCCAGCGTGCGGTCCAGCAGGTCGTTGAAGGAACTGGAAAACGTACCCAGCGCCGCCAGCAGAATGAACAGCGCAATGATGAGCGAAGAGGACGGGTCGATATAAACGGCCCAGGAAAAATCAGCCAGCACCGTGCTGAGTATCAAAGAAAGCAGAATGAATACATTGGCAAAGGCTTTGCTCATGAAGAGACGTGCCTGCGAAGCCATGATGGGTGACGATTCCGCTTTTGCCGTCCGCCGGCTTGTAATGAAGAGCCGCCCATTGACCAACGCATACACCAATTGCGCCGCCATGCTGATCCAAACACCAATCCCGGAAATATGCGACGGGTGCATAATATTGTGTACAGCATTGGTCGAAATGACCAGCAGGCAAATCATCATTAAGATGCCCACAAATAAACTGGATAGGTTCTCCAGTTTGCCGATGCCGTACTCAAAACGGGCGTCGGCCCCCCGGTTGATTCGCCGAATGGCCAGCCAGGCCAGCAGTACGGCGATCAGCTCCAGCCCCGTCTTGAAAAAATCCGCCAGCAAAACCGACGATCGGGCCGCGACCAGCGCCGAAAGAGTAATAATGGTATCCATGGCGCCCGCTAATACAGCGGAGCGCGCCTCCCGCTCCCGCGAAGAAACAGCCGCCGTCTTGCTATGTCCGGTGTTGTGCATCAGTCTTTCTGATTAACGCGGGCCACTGCTTCTTCAATGCTGGAACACAGCGTCAGAAAATTCAGAAAGCCGGATGAGTTCAGAATCGCATATACCGTCGGTTGAAGACCGGAAAGCACAATCTGCCCGTTCTGTTTTTTGATTTTCTTGGCAAAGGTCAAAAAAACACGCAGGCCGGCGCTGCTGATAAACATCAAATCGTCACAGGCCATCACCACACGAAAATCTCCATCCTGAAGCAATTCACTGAGAATCTTTTCAAATTGCGGTGCTGTATTCGTATCCAATTGGCCATCCAGATGCAGCCTGATGACGTTGTTTTCTTTGGAGTGCTTAACATGAAGCATGGTATCTAAACTCCGCGTTGCCCGTGAACAAAGTGATTATCAACCTTTAGGCGGTGCAGTGTATGAACTCGAAATGCGCAGCACAAGCCGTTCGGATAAAAATCTTAGCGGATTTATAGTTGAGTCCTGCCTGCAAAAAACGGCATATACGCCTCTTCATTCTGTCCCTTGGAGATAAAACAATATGACAACAATCGGTACACCTCTATCGTCCAGCGCAACAAAAGTGCTTTTATGCGGTTCGGGAGAATTGGGGAAGGAAGTGGTGATTGAATTTCAGCGGCTCGGTGTGGAAGTGATCGCCGTGGATCGCTATCCCCATGCGCCGGCCATGCAGGTTGCACACCGCAGCTATGTAATTTCCATGCTGGATCCAAAAGCCCTGCGCGAAGTGATTGAGAAGGAACGCCCGGACTACATCGTGCCGGAAGTGGAAGCCATCTCCACGGCCACGCTGGTCGAATTGGAACAGGCCGGGTTCAACGTGATCCCCTGTGCCCGCGCCACGCAACTCACCATGGACCGCGAAGGGATCCGCCGCCTCGCCGCTGAACAACTCGGCCTGCTCACCTCGCCGTACCGTTTTGCGGCAACGCCGGATGATTTCAAAAAAGCCGTCGCCGAAATCGGCCTGCCCTGCGTGGTCAAACCGACCATGAGTTCCTCGGGGAAGGGACAAAGCGTGATCCGGTCTGAAGGCGATATCGAAAAAGCCTGGAAATATGCGCGTGAAGGCGCGCGCGGCGGAGCTGATCGCGTCATCGTGGAGGGCTTTGTTCCGTTCGATTACGAAATCACCCTGCTCACGATTCGGCACCGCGAGGGGACGTCATTCTGCGAACCGATCGGCCACCGGCAGGAGCGGGGCGATTACCGCGAATCGTGGCAGCCGCAGCCCATGCCGCAGAAAACACTGGCCGACGCACAGCGCATGGCTGCACAAGTGACCGATGCCCTCGGCGGGTACGGGATCTTCGGCGTGGAATTTTTCGTGAAAGGCGACGCCGTTTACTTCAGCGAGCTCTCGCCGCGCCCGCACGATACAGGCATGGTGACCATGATTTCGCAGGATCTCTCCGAATTTGCGCTTCACACCCGGGCAATTCTTGGCCTGCCCATTCCAACCATCCGACAGCACGGGCCCTCGGCATCCGCCGTTATCCTGGTGGAAGGACACTCCGACCACGTCGCATTCGGAAATCTCTGTGAGGCGCTGAAAGGGCCTGACACGCAGATTCGTCTTTTCGGAAAACCCGAGGTGCAGGGGGAACGCCGGATGGGCGTGGCCCTGGCCCGCGGCGAAACCATTGTGCAGGCGCTCGCTAAAGCAAAGAATGCCGCACAGCAAGTGCGCGTCACGCTCTAATAGAAAAACACCTCCGAAATCTGCTTCCGGAATATTCCCGCATGCACACCCTTGTCTTTCAGGGGGCTTCGCCTATACTGTCAAACGGTATTCGGGTAGACATTCAGTATTCATGCGGTCGATTCATGAAACGGAGGTATGCCGATGTTGATCAGCGCAGGGGACCGGATCCGTTGCGGCGATTATGCGCTGCATTCGCGGTTCAGCCGCGTGATCAACTTTGTTCAGAATCGGCGCCTGATCTCGGTGGTGGATGAATCCATCGGTTCCGGCCCGCTGAATCTGGTCTTTCGCGGTGAACTCCCGCAGGCGGACCAGCTCCGTGTGGATGAACAAACCCTTGGCATTGCAGGAGCAATCTACCCGCTGCCGGCCCGATTTTCTTCTTCCTTCCATATTACCAGCTGGGATCCCGAACGCTTTTATCCGAATCTCAACCTGCTCCTCTCGCTGTTGATCAGCCGCGGGCCGGAAACAAGTCTGGTCTTTTTGCTCGATGAACGCCGCCGCGATGCGTTACGCCCGGGCTTCGAACAGGAGCTGGCACAGCGGATGGCGGAATCGGCTCATCTGATTTTTGCCGGACGCCTGAAAGAAGGAGTGCGCGGCATGAGCGGCTGCGGCACCGGATTGACTCCCTCGGGCGATGACTTCATCGCCGGACTCCTGGCTGCCCGGCACCTGCGCCGGCAATTGCTGAACGAACCGATGGATCCCGAAATCGCCATGATCCGCGAAATGGCCCGCAGTGACAATCTGATTTCGGAGGCGTTGATTCAATGCGCCGCAGACGGCTCGTTTTGTGAACCGCACTTGCAGATGGTGCATGCGCTGGTCGGCGGATCAGCCGAAACCCTGACCGGTGCGGCGGAAAAAGTCATACGCCTGGGAGCCACTTCGGGCGCCGATTGGCTGACCGGATTATGCATGTCGCTGATGGCGGATTTTGAAGTAAACAAGAAAAGAGGTGAACCGTGTTTACCTGTGGAAAAATAAAAAAGGGCGCGTATTACGATTCGGTGTCCCTGATGAATGTGGGGAAGACGCTTTCCGCCAGGCCCGGCGTGAAAGATGCCGCCGTGGTGATGGGAACAAAAGAAAACACCGGTATTCTGCAGCGCTCGGGATTGTGGCAGAAACTTTTCGAAGGAACGACCGACAGCGATTTGCTGATTGCCGTTACAGCGGAATCGGAATCCGTAGCCGTCGCGCTCCTGAATGAAGCGGACGATTTGCTGAGCCGGTCATTGAAAAAAACGGATACCGGCGGCGCACAGACAAATCCCTGGAGCCTGGAGGGGGCCATCAATCAGATGCCGTCCGCCAATATGGCGCTGATTTCGGTGGCAGGACGGTACGCCGCGCGCGAAGCCATGAAGGCGCTTGAACACGGGCTGCATGTCATGCTTTTTTCTGATAACGTGTCGATGGAGGACGAGCTGAAGCTCAAACAGTATGCCCACGAAAAAGGATTGCTGGTCATGGGGCCGGATTGCGGAACCGCCATAATCAACGGCGTCCCGCTGGCTTTTGCCAATGTGGTGCGGCGCGGGTCCATCGGTGTCGTCGCGGCCTCGGGAACCGGCCTGCAGGAGGTGACCTGTTTGATTTCCAATGAGGGGGAGGGCATTTCCCAGGCGATCGGCACGGGCGGACGCGATGTAAAGAAGGACATCGGCGGCATTATGTTTTTGGACGCCCTTCGCGCCCTGGCCGCCGATGAACAAACCCGGGTAATTGTATTGGTATCCAAACCTCCGCATGAGTCGGTGCTGGCTGAAATTCAACAGTTCACCTCGAAGGTGAAGAAGCCGGTCATTTCGTGCTTTCTGGGGGCGAATACGGGGATCGGTTCGCTGGAAGAGGCCGCTCTGCGAGCGGTGGCAGTGGCTCGGGGCGCGGAACCCGAATCGGTCATGCAGCGCCTGAAGTCGCGCGATGCCGAGATCGAGGCACTGGCTGTGCGCGAGGCGGGGCAATGTCGCCGGGGGCAGCGGTACGTTCGCGGACTTTTCAGCGGCGGAACGTTTTGTTCGGAGGCGCAGATCCTTTGGAAGAATAAAATCATGCCGCTGTACGCCAATGCCCCGGCGGGCAGCGCGATCAAATTGAAAGACGTGCTGCAGAGCGAGGCGAACACGGTGATCGACCTGGGAGAGGATGAGTTCACCGTCGGGCGGCCGCATCCGATGATTGATTTCACGCTGCGGAATCAGCGTATCCGCACCGAGGCCGCCGACCCGGAGACGGCGGTTCTTCTGCTGGATCTTGTGCTGGGATACGGATCCAACCTTAATCCGGTGGAAGAGATTCGAAATGTGATCCGCGAAGCGGCGTCCAAAACGCGCGTGATTTGTTCGGTCACCGGAACGGATCAGGATCCGCAAAACCGCCGTGCCGTCGTTGTCGCGCTGGAGGAGGCGGGCGCTTTGGTTATGCCGTCCAACGCGGCGGCCTGCAAATTGGCGGGAAGCATCATCCAACGATTGGGAGCGTAATATGACTGTCCTCGACTTATTTCAGAAAGATCTGAACGTAATCAATATCGGCCTGAAGGCCTTCAAGGAGGCGCTCGACACGGTACAGACGCCGGCGGTGCAGGTGGATTGGAAGCCGCCGATTCTCGTGAGCCCGGAATCCGCACAGCGCCTGAAGGAACGTCGAGCGGACATTGATACCGCCAACGCGAAGGCCGTGGAAAATATTCTGCGCGGTGTACCCATGCTGGTGGATATGGGCACGGCGCGCGATGTGATTCCCGGCATGACGAACGATACGCTTCTGCACTCCGGTCCGCCCATCACCTGGGAGCGTATGTGCGGTCCGATGCGCGGCGCCATTATCGGTGCGCTGATTTACGAGCGACGCGCCGCCAATCAGCAGGAGGCTGAAAAACTCGCGGCCTCCGGAAAAATTACGTTTTCGCCCTGTCACGAACATGGCGCGGTGGGCCCCATGGCCGGCCTGGTTTCGCCCTCGATGCCGGTTTTCATCCTGCGCAATGAAACGTTCGGCAATCGGGCTTTTTGCACGATGAATGAAGGGCTTGGCAAAGTGTTGCGCTACGGGGCTTTCAGCGATGAGGTCATTCAGCGCCTCAAGTGGATGGAAAAAGTCCTCTATCCGGTGCTGAAAAAAGCGCTGCAGAAAACTGGACCGATCAACCTGAAAAACCTGATTGCCCAGGCTCTGCACATGGGCGATGAAGTGCATAACCGCAATCGCGCGGGCACATCGCTGCTCTACCGAACGCTCGCACCTGCGGTGGTGCGGACGGCTCCGGATGCAGAGTCGGCCGCCTCCTCGCTGGAGTTTATTCAGAACAACGATCACTTTTTCCTCAACCTCTCCATGCCGGCGTGCAAGGTCACGCTGGATGCGGCGCGGGATATTCCCAAAAGCAGCGTCGTGGTGGCTATGGCGCGGAACGGAACGGATTTCGGCATCCAGCTGGCCGGTACGGGCAACCAGTGGTTCACCGGGCCCGCCGATGTGCCGGACGCGCTTTTCTTCCCGGGCTTTACGAAGGCGGACGCCAACCCGGATATCGGCGACAGCTCCATCACGGAGACCAATGGACTCGGCGGCTTCGCCATCGCGGCTTCGCCCGCCATTGTGCAGTTCGTGGGCGGCAATGCGTCGGACGCGATCCGTTATACAAAACAAATGTACGAAATCACCGTGGCGGAAAATAACGTGTATCAAATTCCGTATTTGAATTTCCGGGGGACGCCGACAGGCATTGATGTGATAAAGGTGATTGAGAAGAATATTCTGCCCTTCATTGATACCGGCGTGGCGCATCGCCTGCCGGGCATCGGGCAGGTCGGCGCGGGCGTA
>CAZISY010000128.1:0-6658 GCA_964542025.1 uncultured Verrucomicrobiota bacterium | reverse complement strand
CGGCGATATGCCGTTCCAGCAGAAGGCGGGTTTCCATGTTCTGATACCAGTTTTTTACAAGCATAACGCTCCATGACACTTTTGGTCCGGCCAGAACGGAGTACGGTTCCAGGCATTTTGAGCGAATGGATTCATAAGCTGGTCTCTATATAGGCGAAATCGCGCGCCAACACAATGTTGCGGTCCCTTCTTTTTTGTGCGTATACTGTGCGCGTTACATAATGGATGCTTGGGCGAAGGGATGTGATCAGCGAACGGATTCAGCGGCGGGTGGGTATTCCTCTGGTGATGGGCCGCGTGCCGCTCTCGGACTTTTTGGATATTTTGACATCGTCCCAGGCATATTATGGATAGTTACTCGAATTTGTTATCCATATGGTCACATGGCTGAGGGGTTGTGATGCGCAAACTGACAAGCAAGAGCGATATCATTTTTATACCGATTATTGTGCTTTTAATCGCAGGCTCCGTTGACCAGATGCTCCGTATTTTTGTGCAGCACCTATCACCCGATATGTCGGTGTATCTGCTGGGAACAGAAACATTATTGGAAGAGCACACCAGATTCGCGGCCTTTCACGATTCCAAGGGATTAGGACTTAATGTAATTCTGATGCCGTTTGTCTATCTGTTGGGAGGAACCGTCGCAGCGGCGGCTCTGGCACAGTGTTTGTTTTTTCTTTTAACGGCCGTCCTGATTTATGCGCTTCTTATTCACATTGGGCATGGTCCTCTACGTGCATTGGCCGGGGGATTGTTTTGGTTCTGTCTTGCCTGTGGAATCAATGTTTGGGGGGGGGGTGCAAGGCCGGAGGATTTCAGCGCGTTGTTTTTTGCAATCATTTTCTATGTAAATGCCGTGCAACGTAAACCTCTATGGTTTTTTTGCGCAGGTTGCGCCATGGGATGTGGTTTTTTTATTAAAACCTCCCTTGTTATTTATCCCGCCTTGCTTCTTGGAATTACCGTTGTGTTAGGCGTTTTGGATGCTTTGGCGAAAAATAAAGAGCCGGGGGATTATCGAGCTTCACTGTTATGGCACAGCGCCGGTCTTTTTTTTGTCTTTTTTCTGTTTCTGTCTTGGATTTGGATTTTTGATGATTTCCGCAAGTTTATTGATCAATCCATTCTTTGGCCCTTTATCTATCGGCACGGTTTTGCGGAGCACAGATTAAGGTCCGGCTATGACCTCTACCGGACGGCCCGGTTACAGGGATTGTTTATACTCGGGGTCGTTGGTCTGCTGTACGCCGCGTGTCGCAAGAAGGACCGCGCCGCATGGCAAGCGTTGATACTGCTTGGTGCGGAGTATATTCGAATTACGATTGAGGGTGCGATATGGGTCTATGTTCTTGTTCCGTCACTGTTGCCTTTAGTGATTGGCCTCAATGAGCTGGGCGGAATCTTTCGGAGGGGGCGCAGAAAAAATTATGTCATTCTTTGCGCCATGCTCGTTGGTGGGTGGTATTTGCCATCGGATTGGTTTGTTAACGCCGTTGCTGTAAAAAAACGATTACTGGATCGGGTAAAAACACCGTTCGAAACCATGTCGGATATTATGCGAGACGGATTGGTGCAAACCAATGAAGCGATTATGGTCCTTTCTAATGACTTTTCCTTGAATTTGCTGGTGCCAAATTCGACACACTATCCGGTCCTGCCCATGCATCTGGCGTTTTTATCTTCGGAAGCCCGTGATTCTGTGGCCGCATATTATGAAGAATATCCACCGGAATGGGTAATTGCGTCATCCCCCTCTGATTTAGTTACAAATTGTGTGGTAACCGGTACGGTCGAGTTTCCGGTTTATTACTGCCGGATGGCAGGGATTTACCGTTGTCGTGAAGGGGACGCTCCCATCAGGCGTATCAAGGGGCCGTTGTTGTTTTATATTTTGCCACGGGGAACCGTATATGAACTTATCGTGGATATCGGTTGCCTCCAGGCGTGGCATCGGGTGATTGATGGGCAAGATTCAGATGAAAATTAATCTCTGACGGCAATGAATATGGAAACAGCACAACAGGAACAGGGTTCAGGCTTCAGCTATATCAAAGATTACCGGTGGATGGATCGTCTGGCGCTGATGGTTGTTGTCACCCAGATTGCCCTGTCGGTTTTTGCGATGCTCATGAATCGTCATCTCTATTCGGATGGCGCCATCTATTTTGTGCAGAAGATTGCCAATCCATTGGTAGATGACTGGAATTGGCCGCGCCGTTTCGCCTTTTTAATCACCCAGTCCCCTCTGGTCATTGCCATTCGTTATTTCCATTGGCATGATGTCTTTGGGCTGTCGCAACTGTACGGGTTTGCCCTTTTTATGGGTTGGAATCTGTCATTAATTGTTCCATATCTGCTGTTGCGTAGAACGCGCTACATAGCGTTTTTCATTTTTCCGCTGGTTTCATATCTCTATGTGTCGCTGAACGGCTCTTTGTTTATTATCTCTGAAAGTCATCTTGCAACGGCCGCGTTTTGGATACTGTTTACCGGGTTGTTCTGCATTCATTCAGGAGACGGCAGGGTTAGCACAAAGATATGCCTCTTGGTGTCGGCCGTTGCATCGCTTCGTCTGTATGAAACATTTCTCTTTTTCGGCCTTTTCCTGGCGGCGTATTGCGTTTGGGTTCTGATATTCCGGCCAGCACCGCGCACAAAGCCGGTGCGGGGTGTTTTACTGATGGTGCTGTTCCTCATCCTGTTGGCCGCCATTTTAGCAGGCTATTATGTTATCCATCCGGTGAATCCAGCCACCAGGAGCGGTTTTCTGATCAGTATTTGCATCCTGATGCGTCATGCCACGTTTGTGATTTCCACCTGTGCGGTTGCGCTTTTTGTGCTCTCTTTGTTTGTCCGATTCTGTTCCTGTGCCCTGTTCAGCGCGTTGGCCTTGATGGCGGGTTTAGGGTGCGGACTGGCCACGATATTTATCACCGGGTTTTCGATCCCGTCCACTCATTATCCGGCCAGGATTGCTAATTTATATATGCCTTTGATTATGTCGGGGCTGATGTTGGTGTGCCGGAATGTTCGAGTTGTCCATTGGCGACATGCGGTGGCTCCGATTCTGGCGCTTTTCCTTTGGAATAGCATGGCTCAGTTATCATTGACGTTGGAGTGGAGGGCGTACTGTCAGGAGGTTCTCGACATGTTAGGCACGCACCGTGGCATTACCTATGCGGAGGATAACAAGAATTGGAAGCGTGGTGACTACCTGCACACACCGTCATTGCCTTCCCTGAGCATTGCACTGACGCTGATGAAAACAAACCGCATATCTTGCATTATCGATTCCAAAAAACCGGAATGGAGAATGTTTGATCCCACTGAAAAGGCCTGTTTGCCAGACGTCAATCGCTATGGCGCATCATACGAGTTGGGGGAAGATAGTGTGTGTGATGCAGGGGGGGGGTGAACGCAATGTTGCGATACCCTCTTGTTTACGCACATGATGTGCCACGTTACGGAGGAAGTATGAACGAAGAAGAGAACGCTAATGATTCAACAAGGAGGGCCCCTTGGATGCACCATGTGCAATGCAACACCTATCAGAAGGTCGCGGTATACACCTTAAATCAAGGGGAGTTCGCCGATATTGGATTTGCTCGGTTCGTGTTGGATCATTCCGTGAGAGGTTGAACAACAGTGAAAATTAGAGTCATATTTTTAATTGCGAGTTGCATCATCTTTATACCCATCGGGCTTCGCCTATTTGTTCAACCAATAACAGGACTTGCGAATAACGGTGATTTCTATAGGTTGTCAACACAAATTGGAACCTACTTCATCAATGAAACCGGCGTGGAAACATACGATCCGAATGCACAAGATTTCGTTGCACTGAGATATCGACTGGGAAAACCTTATAATCCTCAGCACTATTACAGTTCTGAAATCATTTTTTTGCGAATAGCCCGATTGTGTCACGATCTTTTTGTGGATGCTGACACATTTGACATCAGGATGCTTGGGGGAGTGCATTTCTTTTTCTACTGTCTGGCATTTTTGGTCATGGTACTCAGGCTTACCCACTTCCCTATAATCTCTGCATGGGCAGGCCTCCTCATGCTTTCTCTCGTATTCATAGATGTTGGTTATTATTCGTATCTGAACTCTTTTTATTCAGAGCCATCTTCATTCATCTTTTTTTCGCTGACACTATCAGTGATGCTTATGCCTTGCCGGAATCAGTGTCGGTCTTTCGTGTTTGATACCATCGCATTTGTCGTCTTTTCCGTTTTGTTTATTACGAGCAAACCACAAAATGCCAGTTCCGTGCCTTTCTTGATTATCTTCTGGTGGCTGAAATATTATCCCTTGAAAAAACACATTATTGATCATGCCGGGAAAGCAATCATGCGGTTTATTCAGATTGCAATTGCCATTATCCTGACTGCCGTTTCAGCGGGGTATCTGAAAGAGCTTGAACATCCATTCAGTCTCTCAAAAATGAACCTTTATAATAATGTCTTCTACTATATTTTGCCGACCATGGAAAACATTGCGGACCGCGATGCTATTATGATTAATTATCTCGGGATTGATAAAAACACGGAGCCGCTGATTGGTACTCATTGCCGGAATGTCCCGCAGGAAAAAGCCCATCTCGTGCGGCTGGCGTTTAGTCAATTGAATTATAAGGGTGTGCTCTCATATTATTTCCATCACCCAGAGGCTATCAAAAAAGCATTGCAGGATGGGGCCGCCAGATCCATTGAAGTCATGCCCGATTATCTCGGCAATATTCAGAAGGGCTACGGCGAGAAAAAGAGCTTGTTATTTAAGGATTTGAATTTCTTAAGCAAAATCAAACTCCATGTTTACCCCGCTTCTCTGCCGGGACTGGCCGTACTGTATCTTTTCATTTTCATACTGATTGTATATTCCTATTGCATCGGATTGAATCGCAACGCCTCCCTGGTGGCAGGGACGCTTCTGCTCATGGCCATTGCTCAGTTTGTGGGGGTCATTATTACCGGGGGCATGTTCGAGATCGTTAAGCATTTGTATCTGTACAATTACATGATTGATTTGTCGCTCATGCTGGCATGTGTTATTCTCCTCAATGTCCTTGTATCCTATCGGTCGCATTGATCGGGATTCTGTAAGGTGGTTGACTACGAAAGAAAGCTGTCTGGTGCGCGGGTAACGAACACAATGGTATGGATTCTTATTTTCTATGTGCATAACACGGGTTTCATTGCGAAATGGTCGTAAGGGTAAACATGGATTCAATCGACAAAAATATACAGAACAAGAGGCTTTCCGAGATTAAAATGGTCTTATGCCTTATTTTAGGCCTCGTGCTTCTTCGCAATGCGTGGATGTGCGATGATGCTTTCATCACATTGCGAACTGTTGACAACTTTGTGAACGGCTTTGGCGTGAGATGGAATATCACTGAACGGGTGCAAGCCTATACACATCCTCTTTGGATGTTTGTGCTGTCTGCGGTGTATGCGATAACACGAGAGCCTTACTACACCACGATTTTTATTTCTTATGCCTTTTCGTTAGCGGCATGCATTATTTTACTTCGCAAGGCCGGTAGTTCACTCATGACTGGTGTGATTACCTTGTCGGTATGCCTGTCTTTGGGATTTGTTGACTTTGCCTCTTCGGGCCTCGAAAATCCTCTCTCATATCTCCTTCTGACAGTTTTCTTTCTCCGCGTGTTACGCCATGCACCCGATGAACGATCTGTTTTTCCGTTGTCACTTCTGGTCTCCCTACTCGCGCTGAACAGGCTGGATGCCGCCGTGCTTGTAACTCCTCCCTTTCTGTGCCATTTATTCGGCACACTTTACAGGAATGCGAAGCGCTGGAAATCAATTCTGGCAAAAACGTTTTTGGGTTTCACCCCCCTGGTGGCGTGGGAGGTGTTTTCCTTGATTTACTACGGGTTTCCTTTTCCGAATACCGCATATGCAAAATTAAGCACAGGCATCCCTGCGTGTGAGTATCTCCATCAGGGTTTTCTATATTTTGTCAACGCGGTTACTGTTGATCCAGTAACGATATTTTTGATTCTTGTGGCTCTTTATGTTGGTATTCGGGGCGAGAGGATGTGGAAGTGTTGCGCACTGGGCATCTTCCTTTATCTGGTTTACATCTTCAAGATCGGCGGCGATTTCATGGGGACGCGCTTTCTTTCCCTTCCCTTTATATCCGGGTGTGTGCTTATAGCACGCACAAGACTGGATAAGGCGATGCTGGTATCTCTTGCGATTGTGATAGCAATGCTGGGATTAAGTAATCCAAATGCCCCCGTATTTATCAGACACGACTACAAGGCGTATAAAGGGCTTGAGGGCAATGGAGTCGCAGACGAAAAGGGATGTTATTGGATGCATAACTCATTGGTAAATGCTGATCGGCATCACAAAATGCCCAACCACCCATGGGTTGAAAGAGGGCTTGCCTATAGTGTGGAGCACCTTGGTAAAAGCACAAAATGCTTCGGAACAGAATATCCACTCGACGATCATGTTGCCGTGGAGGGCGCAATGGGGATTATAGGCTATTATGCAGGACCTACGAAGCTTCTGGTCGATGGGTTTGCATTGACAGATCCGCTGCTTTCCCGTCTGCCAATCAGGCCGGGAAAATGGACAATCGGGCATTTTGTTCGAGTAATTCCTGATGGGTATCTGGA
>CAZISY010000127.1:0-6736 GCA_964542025.1 uncultured Verrucomicrobiota bacterium | reverse complement strand
TAACGCTCGCCATCAGCAAAGTCCAATCAGGAGCCGTGAAGAAACCTTTGCAGAAAATCGCGTCCCCGCGAGCCGTCTTTGGACTTTTGTCGGTGGCGCCAATCGTTGGAAAACAGAAAACGCGCTCGATGCGGGATTGTTAATGAATGATGATTGTGAAACCTCTGTCCAGTGTATACCTTTTGCGCCGCTTCATGCCGTGTACCGGGGTTACTTGCCCACAGGAGATTGACGATGATATGGGATAGACGCACTTATGAACACGCTCAAAAGACCTTCAACACCATCAACCTGTTGAAAGGGCAGTATGCGAGCATTGCGACCTGTGACGGCCACGGGAATCCGAACGTCGCGCCTGCCGGATCCATTCGCATCGTGGATGAGAATACTGTGCATATGCTGCAGGGATTTCTCCCTCAAACATGGAGCAATCTGCTTGCCAATCCCCGGGCCGCATTCTCGGCCTGCACAAGATCCAACTTGTTTCAGGACATCCTATCGCTCAGGAACAACAGTAAAACGGTTATGGGGTACCGGGTCTACTGTGACTATGTTGGCGCCGGGGAATCGAAGGCGGCTATCGAGCAGGAAATAGCGGCTATTGCAAATCGGGTTCCCTTCATGATGAGAAGATTCCTGTTCTCCTTCCTAAGAAAAAACATCCAACGGTTGCTCATCTTCAAAATCACCGGGATCAGAGAAGTCGTTTAAGCGTTGCCGGCATTCACACATCGCTCACAGCGTGTCCCAGCGGGTCTTCATATCATCCCGCCCGTACTGACAAACCACTTTGATTTCCGAGCTGGAAATAACCGGGGTACGCGGCAGATAGACCACTTCGCAAATGTCCCGAAATTCATCGAAGCGCCCGGCCCAGTCGTCGCCCATCACCAGCACGTCGGCCCGGTGCTGCAGCAGATAGTCGCGTTTCAGCTCCAGGCTTTCCTCGGTGAACACCTCGTCCACGCAACGCAGCGCCCGCACGATTTCCAGCCGGTGCGCCGTGGGATACACCGGATAACGCCCCTTCTTGCTGAAATTCAATTCATCCGACGACACCCCGACCACCAACACCCCGCCCAGCGCACGCGCTCGCTCAAGAATGTGCAGATGCCCGATGTGAAACAAATCAAACGTCCCGAATGTCACGACCCTTTTTTCGCTCATCGTTTCACGCCTTTCCCGAATGGGTTGAAAGAGCTTCGGCCCACACCACGATCCGCCGCACCGTCTCATTCTCGCACCCGTGAAATCCGTGATCGGCTCCGGGAATGATGGCGTCCTCAAAGCGCGTTGACCGCGTCGTCCGCCGCAGAATTTCGTGCATGGTCTCCACGGGCAGGCAGGCATACTCCTCTGCACTTCCGAACAGCAGCAGAACCGGACAGGTCACGCGCCGGAAGTGCGAAAGCCGTCCTTCGTAGTTGAATATTTTCGCCTCGGTGCTGCGCGGATCGGCAATGCTGAGATAACGCCGTGCCGTGAACCCCAGGCACTCCGGCGGCATCAGCACATCTCCGCGCCCTTCGCTCACCAACCGGCGCGCCCGGTCCACATGGCGCGCAAAAGAGCGACCGGCGTCATGGCGGGCAATCGCATAGTCATCGCCCGGAGCAAGCAGCACCAGCCCCTTCACCTGCGGGTCCGCGCGCCGCGCCTGATAGTAGGTGATTTTCTGGCAACCGGTGCTGTGCCCCAGCAATATGAAGCGCCGGTAACCCCGGGTTCGTCCGAACTGAATCGCGGCATCCAGATCCGCCAGACAATCCTCAAAACGCTCGTCGACCACCGCGCCGTCCGCTCCGCTATTATTGAAGGAAAGCACGTCGCATCCATGCGCCGTACATTGAGTCATCAATTCTTTTTTCAGACGCGACCGGTGAAAATTGCTGTGCATTCCGTGAACAAAAACCATCAGCGTGCTGTGACGCCGCTCCCCGGTGCGCCAAAACCCATCCAGCCAGACAGTACCCATCGGGGCAACAGGCAGACTCACCAACCGCCCGGCCCATTCCAATGCACCAGCCGTTTTTTTCGCTCGTTTATGCGGGTTTGCTTTCATGACCGGGACAGAATAACGAAAGCCTGCGGCAAAGTCCAATCAGGAGCCTGTGGAGGTTTCTTTTTCCGCAGTACGCCGCGGACTTACGGCGCCTCAAGGCATGACCCGCTTACTTCCGCATTTTTTGTGCCGGCATAAATTTGAACCCCAGCGGATCGAACGGCGCATTGGCCGGGGCCTTATCTCCTGCCACCGGCATCAGCGCCACCAGTTGTTTGGCCGCCTCGGCGGGCTCTTCCCCGCGAGACAGAATAAGGTCCAGATATAGAAATTCGGCAATGGCGCTTCCACCCCAGTCCACCGCCGTGGTGTATCCGGATATTGGAAACGTCACGTCCGAAGGCAGACTTTGAAGCAGTTCATTACCCAGCGGTCCGGCCAGTACCAGGCAGCTGGAAAAATGAAGCAGGATCATATTATCAGCGTGCCGAAAGCATTTCGCCAGGTCGGCGGCCGCGATGGTTCTGGTTCCGACGACGATCCCCTCCTCTGATCCGTGCGAGGCCAGAGCCACAACCACCGGGCCGGCCAGAAAAGGAATTTCCGAACAGGCGCGCATCAGGCTTTCCGCATCGTCAAAATACCGGTGCCTGCACTCCACATTTTCCAGCCGCGCAAAATAAGAAGCCAGCATGTTCCCGTAGGCATATTCTTTTTCGCTCAGCGACGCCTCCCAGCGCGCCTCCAGAACGATCAGCCACACACGCCCCGGATTTTCCTCCATGCGCACACCGGTCCACTCTCCGCTCATTCCCTTCTCATCTTCCCAGGTTCCTGAAAAGGATGCGCCGTCCGGATCCAGCTCAAACCGGGCGTGCCCCTTCACACCGTTTTCATCATACGACAGAATCAATGCGCGCCCCTTCACGTCGCCCGACACTTCCGCCGGAATGCCGCTGCCCATACGGTAAAAACCTTTGACGACGCTCCCATTCTGCCTCAACCGAAGCGGACCATACGAACTGTTCCACACGCCCTCAAACGAAACGGGAGCATCCGTCCCACCGTCCGAACGCTTCCCGGTCCAGCGGCTCCACGGAGATGCGCCCTTCGCTTTCCAGTTTCCTTCAAAGGCATTTCCATCTTCCGCCAGATCAAAATATCCCTCGCCCTCCGCGTAGGGTTCCCGATACGTAAACGTCAACCGGCGGCCCTGCACAGTTCCCTGCACCAGGCAGCGCTCGCCTTCCATTAAATAATCACCGCTGACCCGCCCGTCCGATTGCCGGAAGGTGACGGTTCCATAGGTGGTACTCCATGCCCCCGTGAAATCCGCGACCTCCGATTGCGCCGCCCCGGCAACCACCGCACACCACAAGGATATCAGCAACACGATTCGATTCATCGCACTCCTTTCGGGGTTATCTATTAACCATAAAACAAAACGCCGCGTTTCAGCCTGCGGCAAATATACACACATTCCCGGCGAAATAGACGATTTCGGCCCGGTGCGTTTCGGCCAGCCAGTCGAACGAGGCGCGGGAATAAAATCCGATGTGCGTGGGATCATTCCGATAGTGCCAGGCCGCAAAGTCGTTCGGACCGGGCCGCAGGCTCGTCATCAGGCCGATAAAGCCGCCCGGATTCAACATGTGGAACAGTCGGGCTATTTCCGCGCCGGGATGGCGCAGGTGTTCCGCCACTTCGGTGGCAGTGATAAAATCGTACCGGCGGGCGAACACCTCCGGGTGAAGCGCATAGTGCGGATCATACACATCCATCGGGAACCCGGCCTCTTCAAACATCGCCGCCAGCGCCGGCCCCGAACCGCATCCAAAATCCAACCCCGCAGCACCGCGCGTCAGGCGTTCAACCATCGGAACAAAAACGCCGGAAAGAAATTTTCGGTAGTTCGGATCATCGGGCCGGTTCTGATGAAAATCGTAGCGGGCTTTTTCCTGCTCCTCCGTCAGCCGATCTTCCGATGTCACAAAAACAAAATCACAGACGGAACAATGCAGATACGCACGCACGGCATCCTGAAAAAAAAGCGCACAACCCGCCGAGTCACACAGCGGACAGCGCGCAGCCGTCGCTTCGCGGGTCATGAAGCATCTGCCTGCCGGGCCAGCAGGCGCACGCATTCCAAATGCTTCAGCGTAGCCCGACGTCGATTGTAAAAGCCTTCCGCTTTTTCCAGCAGCGTATCCCAATCCGCCTTCGTCGGAGGCGTATCGTAATCCCATCGCTCCTGATCCGACCGCTTGAACTGCCACTTAATCCGGTCGCCGGGAAGAAACGTGATCCGCGTCTCCCGTTTCACGCCGTCTTCCATCCGTTCCGTCCAGCCTATGTCTTTTTTCATGCCCGCATCCATTCGTTCGTGTTCACGTCCCCGTCTATCACGAAACCCCGCGCCTGCGCCATGAAATTCTCCGGCTCATCAGCCCTGCCTGCGACCTTCCGGAAAAAGCCGGATCTGATACGCCACAGCAGATTCGAAATAAGCGTCCAGTGAACCCAGGTTGCGGGCGGCGAATGAATCCTGCCATGCTGTGTTGAAACAGCGGGAGGACCTCTATTTCAAATGTGCGAAAGATCTTTTACGCTATCAGGGATGTTATCTATTCCCGCACCGTAGGCATATTTCTTTGTGATAGCATTATGCAATATGTATTCCATGCCATAACTTTCGTATTCCACCAAACAGTAAAAGAAGTCCGATTGATAAAAGAATTACCAAAAAGGCTATCTGCCCTTTAGCGACTTCACCTCCAATGATAGCCCCGCCGGTTGTCACAAACTTATGCCCCTCCTTTAAGCCATAGATATAACCAACGATTGCGTATGGTATGACCATGAATGCAATAAGCAGCAAAATGGAGCCTGTTACACAATCAGCGATGCGCTTATTGCCTCCTCTTTCCTGCAATGAATATATAGGCCTCATGGTTTATCATCGCTTTCTCCGTCCGTCCCAGGATTTCTTGGATTCCTCCCATTGGGATGATTTGGTGATGTGGGAACACGCATATCGATAATTCGCGTTCCAGGCCTTGTTAAAACTGCGCCCGTTGTTGGGTTTACTCGCCCATCAATAACGATGTTGTACCGGGTTCCTGGGGCATAATGTTCGTTCGCATACTGCATTTCAGCCGCCATCTCGTAAAAAGCATCGAGTCCATTTAGCTGCTCTGATGGCCACACACCAACAATGCCGCCGATTCCGCCTACAGCCTCACCAAATGATGACGCCGCTCCAAGTGCTCCACTCGCGACACCTGGATAAGGAGGAAATCCATTGATATAAACTGGGCGGGCACTACAAAACCGATGTCCCCACGGGTCGGTGAAGTTGACGGGGTTATTGTTGCAGAACACATACTGATTCAGGCCGCCGGAGATGCCGACGGGGTCATTGGAGAGCCAGCGTCCGGTGATGGGGTCGTAGTAGCGTGCGCGAAAGTAGTAGAGGCCGGTGGACCAGTCGATTTCGCGGCCCTGCCAGGCGAAGCGGTTGCCGAAGGCGGAGGCGGTGAGTTCGTTGCCTTCGGCATCGAATACACGGGTGCGGCCCCAGGCATCATAGGTGTAGGTTTCGACGATCTGTCCATCCTCGTCGGCCAGGGCGATCACCGAGTTTTGATGATCCTTGAGGTAGAAGTACGTGTTGGGTTGTTCGTCGTTCACCGTCGTCATGGACAGGATGTTATCTATTCCCGCGCCATAGGACTATTTCTTTGTCAGTAAAAGATATTCGTCGGCCTCGGCAATGAGATGCAGTCCGTCGTGGATGAAAAAGGTGTTGGTGCCATTCATGGTCATTTTAACGCAGCGAGATGAGCGGAGGAAACGGCGATTTGGTGAGCAGAAACGCATCGATCATCATTTTACAGGACTGATGCCGCGCCCTTTGACGCCGCCCCTCCAGAACGTTCACCGTCATGCACTGTCATTTTTTGGGCCGACCCCGCCGCTTCGCAGATTTCGTTGGATATCCATGTTTCAAAAACAGTCAGTTTATGAGTAATGCACCGTTCTGAAACGTAAATAAAAACATGCTCTGCACATTGACCCGTCGAGCGCATCTTGCTTTCAAATCGCAAGGTTCCTCGATAGAAGCGAATATTGCTTATTACAAATTTCTCATCATCAGATGAATCATAGCCAGAGACTTTCAAGGTTCCTGACTTAGTTTTTCGAACGACAAATCTTGCGGTACTATCATCGGTGCTACATCTCCAAACACCAATGAACATGTCTTTTGTACAATTTTTCATTTCGGATAATCCCATGGTTTTGGCTTCTCAATCCATTTCCCCGTATGTGGGTCTTTCTGAAGTATTTTATCAGGTTTCGTTGGGTGCGGACGCGTATGTTTGTATGGGTTTGGCGTTCCATCTGGACGTGCAGCATGTCCTCGTTCACCTTTTCCTTGAACGCACATAATTAAATTTTTGACTTCATAAGCCACATAACCGCCTCCAACAATAATAGCCGCAACACCCCAATCTACGGGTTGGATAACCAAGTCTGATGGATCTGGACCGGCAACGGCAAAACTCCCGATAGAAATAATGCCCGCAACTCCAAAAACAGTATTCTTGAAGTCATTAAATTCATCGTCGTCATCTTCGCAGAGTCCAAGCGGATCCGCGAAGTTGACTGGGTTATTTGCGCAGAAGACGTATTGGTTGAGGCCGCCGGATATGCCGATGGGGTCATTGGAGAGCC
>CAZISY010000126.1:4236-6758 GCA_964542025.1 uncultured Verrucomicrobiota bacterium | reverse complement strand
GGCCTCGAAGCCACGGAGCCTGCCTTGGTGATCCCGTTCAGCACCTCGGTGGATTTCGGATTCAACTTCTTCGGGCGCGTACTGGCAGGTGGTGACCATGCGTTCGATTCGTCGGACTTCGCCACCAAGATTCGCAGTATCGGCGTCTGGTTCAACAACTACGCCACCAACGTCGCCTACCCCTCCGGGCTCGCCAACACGCCGCAGGCCTACCTGATTCCGGTCGGTGTCGACATCATGCGCTCGCCGTCCGATCTGACCGGCAACACCCTGCGCTCCTGGCAGGTGCTGGATCAGGCCATCCCCGTTCCTTATGAAATCGGCGACACCGACATCAACCAGACCGACTGGATTCCGCTGTACGATTCGCTGCCCGGTCCGCTGGCCGCGCTGCGCCGCTACGCCGCCCTCGGCGCCTATGATGACACAGGCACCTGGAGCAGCTCGCGCATCAATTACAGCAGCCGCCTGATCGGACGCTCCGTCTGGAATACGCAATGGTACCTGATCATCCCAGCCGGTTCCATGAACGGCCTCCGCTCGCTCGCGCTGGACATGTTCATCAACGGCAAGGACGGCGACGGCAACGGCATCAAGGACATCAAGCTGCTCTTCGAAACGTATTCGTACTCTGGAAACTGATTAAATGAAAAATGAAGAATGAAAAATGAAGAATGGAAAAATGAAAAAATGAAGACGTCAAACAACGCCCGCGGCAGTTTTCCAATCATTGGAAACTTTTTTAGTCGTTTTTCCAATCATTGGAACTTTTATGAGTCGTTTTTCCAATCATTGGAAACTTTCGGGGTCATTTTTCCAATCGTTGGAAAAACCCGTTTTCACCCCCCTCGCGGCATCCTTCTTTTTTCATTTTTCATTTTTCATTTTCCCTTCTTGCGTCTCCTCCCTTGCCGTCCTTCCGCTACTACGGAATGCTCTCGGATGAATACGGCTGGCCGGTCACCTCGGATAAGAATGCGGAACTGGTCATTCGCGTGGGGACGAATGAATGCGATCAGTATACGGCGAACGAACAGCTGGGATACGGTATCAATTACATTCTGGAAGTGCCGATCGATAATCCGGCGGGCACACGCTATGCGACGTATGCCGCACGCACCGGCGAGACGGTGAACATCAGCGTCTACCTGAATGGAGTTCTTCAGCCGCTGATGAACACTTCATCGATTCCGCCTGTGGGGGAATCGGGTAATGCCGTGCGACTGGACCTGAATATAGGGGAGGACACCGATCACGACGGCATGTCCGACCAGTGGGAAACAATGCTGATCATCGACAAATCGGAAGGGCGCTACACCACCGTGGAAGAAGTGCTTCCCGGTGATGACTTCGATGGCGACGGCGAGTCCAACCTTAATGAATTTTACGCGGGCACCGCGCCGGAATTGGCGGGCGATGTCTTTCAGGTCTATCAGTGGATGAAGACCACGGACGGACTGCTCGCGCTGCGGTTCTTAACCGTCAAGGGCACCACCTATCTTCTGAATGCCGCGCCTTCCCCGGCAAACGGTGAACCCTTTGCCTGGAAGCCGACGAATTTTCAAACCACCAAGGGCGGAACGTCGATGCTGACCTACACCGCCCCCGCCACCGACTACCAGTATTTTTATGTTCAGGCGCAAACGAACGTCATGATGTTTCAACTGGAGCTTGTGAAGTGATCCGGCGACTCGCCATATTCGGAACCGCCGCGTTCATGCTGACGGCGTGCGCGCACGCCGACACCTGGACCAATACCGCCGGGCATTCCTTCGAGGCGACGGCCCTGGAGATCGACGGACAAACCGCGGTGTTCGAGCGCCCCTCCGGCGAAAAACTCCGAGTCCCTCTTTTCAGTCTGTCCGACGATGAGCAGCGCCGCATCCAGGAAAAATTCTACGGACCGGCCATACCCGCCGACCTGCAATCGGTTTATGCCTATGCCGCCGCTCAGCTCGAACGCGCCCGGCTCCTCCGCAGCGAGGGGCAAATCGACGAGCAGGAATTTTCGGATCGGCACGCCGCCGTCCTCCGCTCGCTGAAACAAGCCTGCGCGGAACGGGGATATGCCGAAAAGAGCGACGAGGTTCAACAGTTGGTCACACGACTCACCACACAATGATCCCCATGAGGCATGAATCGTCATACACGCTGCGGGGTATGATTCGGCGCGCACTCGCCGGGCCGGTTTTGTTTGCCCTGCTTGCCAATCCGGTGTTTGCCGCCGATTGCGGCGTCTTCATGCCGGAACCATTGCCCGCCACCAACAGCCCGATCAGTTATGCGGTCGCCCTCGATGACTTCAACAACGACGGCACGCTGGATGCCGCGGTCGGCAACGACGGCCCCGACCAGATCTTCTTCATGACCACCAATGGCTTTTATCCGATCATCACCGACAGCGGGCAGCGCCTGGGCACCGACATCACCTGCGGAGTCACCTCCGGCGACCTGAACGGCGACACGAACGCGGACCTTCTCGTCACCGGGCCGGAAGGCGGACGCCTCTGGTACAACAACGG
>CAZISY010000126.1:0-4136 GCA_964542025.1 uncultured Verrucomicrobiota bacterium | reverse complement strand
ACGCACGGCGCGGCCCTTGCCGACTTCAACGGCGACGGCTATCTCGATGTCGTCGCCGCCAATGCCTGGCCCGGCCCCAACGCCGTCTATCTCAACCGGACCAACGGCGTGCTGCAATATTTTCCGCTGAGCGCGCCGGGAAGCGACGGCATGGGCGTGGCGGCCACCGATCTGGATGGCGATCTGCGTCCGGACATTGCCACCGTCGGCTGGGGCGACAACACCGTCTGGTTCAATGTGGACGGCACCAACTTTACCGCGAGTCTGCAACCGATGGGTTTTGATCTGAGCCAGGCCGTGGCGTCCGGCGATGTGAATGGCGATGGTTCCGCCGACCTGCTCATCGTTAATTATTCCTCTACGAATACCCTCTGGCTCAACCAGTGCCTGCCGGAACATGTCGTGCTTTGGGTGCTCTCGCCGCACAGCGCCGTCGGGCCGGTTGTCCAGGCCATCACCAACGATAAAAGCAGCGTGGTGACCAATACGATGGATGGCTTTGTCGTTCAGGGTCAAACGCAGTTTGTCTGTTCCGGGTGGGCGCTCGCGGGCAATCTGCCCGCATCGGGCGCGGGCACGAATGCGATCTTCACGCAAACCAACAACGCGGTCCTCGTCTGGAACTGGAATACCAATTACTGGCTCGACACTCCCGCCGGACAAGCCACGCCGTCTTCCGGCTGGCAATCCGCCAACACCCAGCTCCTCGTCACGGCGCTCAACTCGATTCCGTATTATCACTTCGCGGCCTGGACCGGCTCCGTCGATCCCGGCAGCGCGTCGTCGAATCCGCTCTCGCTGCTTATGGACGCTCCCAAAGCCCTCGCCGTCAGCAATGCCCCCAACCTGGCGACCAACAACACGCCCGAATGGTGGCTCGCATCATTTGGCTGGACCAACGACTTCGACACCGCCGCAATGAACGACACCGACCATGATCTGGCGCTCACCTGGCAGGAATATCAGGCCGACACCATTCCGACCGACAGCAATTCCGTCCTCTACATTCAACTCCTCAGCGCCACCGGCACCCAGAGCAGCATCCAGTGGGGTGGGGGGACCGCCTCTGTTCAATATCTGGAATACGCCACCGGCCTGCTGAGTAATTCCTGGAGCACCCTCGCCACCAATCTCCCGCCCACGCCCATCACCAATGCCCTCACCACCGGCATCGACACCCCCGCCGGCTTCTATCGCATCCGCGCCACCCGATAAAATCTGCAAACATCGGGACACTCTGTCGGTTTGCATCAGCCGCGCCGTACGATCAGCCAGCCGTGCGGCGGGATTATCTGGCGCAGCGACGTGAGCTTGGCGTGATTCCAGATGTCCTGCCCGGCAAAAGGAAGCGTGACGGAACAGGGCGTTTCGCGAACGTTGAACAGCACCGCGACTTCCTGTGCATCCAAAAACCGGATGAACCCCAGCACATCTCCGTCCTCATGCCGCGTCCACCAGCGCAGCCCGCCGCGGCGCAGGACTTCGCATTCGCTACGCAGCGCAATGGCTTTTTGGTAGAAGGCGAAAAGCGGCTGGTCGGGGGCGCGCGAAACAGGAAACGCCTCGCCGTCCGGCGTCTGCTCCTGCTGCTCATACGACCGATCCGCCCAGATCATCGGCTGGCGGTCATCGGGGTCATTCAGTCCCCACATGCCGACTTCCGTGCCGTAATAAATCATCGGCGCACCGAGGTAGGTCATCTGCATGATCACGATTTGTTTCAGCAGCTCCTTTTCCTTCGCGCCGGGTTGCCGGGAGAACAGGTCGGGATGATTCCGAAGCATAAACTGGTTGAAATAATCCTCCCAGACTTTCTTGGGGCGGTCGGGATTGGCGATGGTGGAGAGGATGCGCCCGGTATCGTGGGAATCGAGCAGGTTTTGGAGAGCGCCGTTGACTTCGGGGGGATAGGCGTCCAGCAGATCCTGCAGGCGGCGTCGGCATTCCGCGGCGGAAATTTCGTTCTTTCCCCGGATGAAATAACTCAGCATGGGATACACCCACATGTAATTCATTACGGAGTCCAGCTCGTCGCCCTGCAAAAAATCCGTGGCCAGATTTACGATCTCGCCGGTCGTGTACGCCTGCGGGTTGATACCTTTCACCACACGCCGCCAGTCCTTCCAGAAATCGTGCGGCACGCAAAACGCCACATCCAGCCGCCAGCCATCCACGCCGAAGGACAAATCGCCGTCGCCGTGCGGATCCATCCAGCGTCGCGTGATGTTGAAAAGGTACTCGCGCACCGGCGGAACCAGATTGCCTTTCGTGCGCCCGAATTCCGGCAGGGATTTCACGCCGAACCAGCCTTTGTAATCGAACGTGCCGTCGTCATTCCATTTTTCCACGACATGCCAGTCCTTATAGCGCGATTGGCTGCCGTGTTTCAGCAGATCCCGAAAGGCGAAAAAGGCGCGGCCGGTGTGATTGAATACGCCATCGATAATGATGTGCATGCCCCGCTGATGGATTTCCTTCACCATGTCCACAAAGAACAAATCCGCCGCCGTCCAGATCCAGGTGGCCGGATCCTCCGTTTCCGGGGCCTCGGCCAGCCGCTTCAGGTCGCCCGCCCGATCCGGACCGAGGGTGGGATCAATGTGATGAAAGCAGGTCGCATCGTATTTATGCAGCGATCGGGCAAAGAAGATCGGATTGAGATAAATCGCGTTCACGCCGAGTTGCTGCAGGTAATCCAGCTTCTCGCGGACGCCCACCAGATCGCCGCCGTACCGCCGTTGAAAGACCGATTGAAAAAATCCGCCGAGCGGTTTTTCCCAGTCGTCCTGCCGATACCAGTCCATGCCCCACGGCGTAACGCGCCAACCGGGAATCGGATGGTCCGCGAAATCCTCCGGCTGCGGGTCCGAGGCCGGGCACCCATTGCGGAAACGTTCCGGGAAAATCTGATACCAAACGGCGTCGCGGGCCCAATCGGGGATGCTGTGTTTTTTCATAAGCGAACGTCCTCCTGCGTTACGGGTATAACGCTTTACATCAGGGGAATTCCAAAATCCACACCATTCCGCCGCCTCTTACCGGACCGGCTCCGCCTCGCCAAAGCCCCACGGCTGGGTTCTGCCGGTTTGCAGGGCGCTTTGCCAGAGGTACCACATGCCGTACTTCGGGGCGTACACCGTGCGGTCGAAGATTCCGTCGCCGTCATAATCCGCGGGCACCGGGAAGGCTTCGCTCCAGCCCCAGTGCGTGGTCATGCCGGTTTGGCTCGCACTGAGCCACGCATACCAAAGGCCGCTCAATGCGTGATACACCGCCACATCCGCCAGGCCGTCGCCATCATAGTCGCCGGGAATGGGCTCGGCTTCGTTCCAGCCCCACGGCTGGATGCGTCCGGTCTGCGTCGCGCTTTGCCAGATGTACCAGGTGCCGTTCGCGGCCGAATACACCGCCACATCCGCGCAGCCGTCGCCATCGTAATCGCCGGGTACGGCCTGCGCCTGCGTCCAGCCCCATACCTGTACGCGCGGCGTCAACGAACCGCTCTGCCAGATATGCCAGGTTCCGTTTTCCGGGGCATAGACGGCGATGTCGCACAGCCCGTCGCCATCGTAGTCCGCCGGCACGGGCTCCGCGTCGCTCCACCCCCACGACGTCGACTCGTTGGTCTGCGTTCCGCTCAAGAAAATATGCCACGTCCCGTTCGTCGCCGCATACACCGCCACATCCATCAGTCCATCGCCGTCATAATCGTCCGGCACCGGCTCCGCCGCCGCCCATCCCCACGCCTGCACGCGCGGCAGGCCATTGGACGATTGCAAAATGTACCACATGCCCTGCGCCGGCCAGTACACCGCCACATCGGCCAGCCCGTCGCCATCAAAATCCAGCGCGGCGCCGCAGGCCACTGCGTCCACCGACTGTGTTACGGCAGCGGGCTCCCAGTGTTCATTCCCGTCCTGCACGGCGGCAATCCACACTCGGCCGCGCTCGGTGAACGTCAGGTTCGTTCCGTTCGCCAGCACACCCGGCCCGGAGAGCACGGTGAACGTCACCGGCAAACCGCTTGAGGCCGTCGCCGCCAGCGGAACGCTGTTGGTGAGGTGCTGTCTTCCAATCGTTGGAAAATCGATGGTTTGCCCGCTGCGCGTACAGAGAACCGCCGCCGTCACCGTTTG
>CAZISY010000125.1:0-6767 GCA_964542025.1 uncultured Verrucomicrobiota bacterium | reverse complement strand
AATTCCTGCCAAAACAATCGTTTCAGCCCGTCAAGGTTGTCAAGGTTCTGAAGGATATCGAGGACGGCTTGCTGTCTATCAACGGTTGCCATATTACCCTTCTGACTCCTCCAAGGGCTCCGGCACGTACACGCGCTTGAGCGGCATCATGCCCTTGTATTTTGAATCGAATTGTTCGTAGTGTTGTAAAACGAGGCTGACGAGTTCTTCCCCGTCAATGAGCCGGAGATTCCCCTTGTTTTTATTGGCAACAATGGCCGGTTTCGAAAAACTACTGAGTGTCACGAACATGCCGCGATCATTGGGTTCAAGGACGCCAAGAAGCCCGGCAACGGATTCGCGGGAAATACTGCCATCACCACTCTTGACCTGCACCTTGATGATAGGCGGTTCAAAACCGAGTTCGTCTTTGTGCGCGATGATATCAATGCCGCCGTCCGGTCCTTCCGGGGATACGCGGGAACGATAGCCCATGGTTCCAAGAAGATGGGCGACAAAATCGGCGAGTGCGTGACCCTTCAATTCCTGTGCGAGTGTTTTCAAGATGAAATCGCGGGTGTTCTGTTCGATGTCCGCAGCCACATAGGAAATGGATTCGTCCTGTTTCACTGTCGCGGTATCCGGCACCTGTCCGGATAGTGCAGCGAGAAATTCATCGGCATAATTTTTAACCTGAAAGAAGCTCATGGCCGATCCGATTTCGTAGAGTGCCCCCTGCGAGAACTTGGTTCGGGGAAAATCCTTCAACCATTTCACGGAGTGATGTTGCGGAAATTCAGATTCAGGCTTTGGATTGTATTGATAGGGTCCGGTGATCTCGCCGATATAAATGCTCCGGTCACGCTTCGATGGATAAATCACACGATCACCGGTCTTGGCTTCGTGAACAAACCGGAAAAGCTGCCCGCCGGCATTGGGATAGTATCCCTCTTTTCTTCCCGGACAAACTTCTTGAAGGCGTTTCTTGAAGGCGTCCCGATCCGAAGCGAGTTGCGCCAAATCGCCTATTTCCGCCCAGCCTAGTGCGATAACGTCATGCTTCAGAAACAGCTTATCTGCAACGCCCTCTTTACCCCCGTGAATACCCCAGATAACCACTTCCTTTGATGCTTTTTGATCGGCGTTCTTCATATATCTTCACTCTCCACCCATAAAAATGACCAATGTATTGCATGGTGTAGCAGTCAGTTACAGGCAAAACAAGCGGAATTGCCGCTGAATCCTCTTTTACATACGCGTCATACGGTCTTCAGCAACTTCATCAACCGGGCTTTGTCTTTCTTTAGCGTCGCCGGGGTCATCTTTTTAATGATCTGCCGCATTTCCTCCTGCGGTGAGGAATTTTCATTCCCGGAATTCGACGAAAACAGCCCCGGCATGGCCTGTTGCAACGTGTGCCGCTTTTTGAGGGTTGAATTGTTCCCTACAGGCATGTCAAATTATTGCCATGTCTACAGAACAGATAGCATCACGCATTCAACAGCTTGAAAATCAATTAAAGGATATTGATTCTCAGCGAGATTCTATTTTTGCTGAATTGGCGATCCTGAACAAACAACATCATAATGATCACATGAATCGTGAAATCCGCATTGATTGGTCCCCCGCAACATTTCCTGATGCGAAAATAACAAAGAAAAGCACCTTGGAAGAACAAATTGATCTCTATTTACGTTTGTTCAAGGTTCGAACGGATGTCTTTGCTGAACGATTCGAGAGCAAAAAGACCAAAAAAAGCGGTTATCAGCCGGTCTGTATAAATACATGGCGCCGTCCACTTTGTCAGAAGCCGGCGATTAAGTGCTCAGCCTGCCGACATCGTTGTTATGCCTCCTTGAAATCATTTGTAGTTCAAGAGCATCTTGCCGGGAAAATCACCATTGGGGGATATGCGCTGCTTCCAAACGAAAAATGTGGATTTTTGGCGGCTGATTTTGACAAAGACGGTTGGCATAATGATGCGCGCGCCTTTATAGCAACATGTCGGAAATATGGATTACAACCGGCCTTAGAGCGATCGCGGTCCGGAAATGGCGGACATGTTTGGCTGTTCTTTGAAGAAGAAATCTCCGCTTACACAGCCCGCCAAATGGGCTCATTTCTTTTGACCGACACAATGGAACAACGCCCGGAGATTGGACTTGATTCCTATGATCGACTATTTCCCAACCAAGATACGCTTCCCAAAGGCGGCTTTGGAAACCTGATTGCACTTCCTTTACAAAGGATACCAGCAGAAAAAGGGAACAGTTTATTTGTAGATGAACAATTTCGTGTTTTTAAGGATCAATGGGCCTATCTATCGTCACTTAAACCAATAAAAGCGAGCCAGATTACAGCTTTAGCCGAAATGGCCAAAAATTCTGGTCGAATTCTTGGAGTCCATCCCGTGAGTCTTGACGAATCGACGGATGATCCATGGACGCTTCCAGCATCGCGTCAAAACAAAAGGTGGCATCCTTCTTTGGAGAACGTTCCAAATATAATCAATATAGTATTGAGCGACGAAATCTATGTGCCAAAATCTGATCTGCCCTCATCATTACTCAACGAGGTTATTCGACTGGCAGCCTTTCAAAATCCCGAGTTCTACCGTGCGCAGGCCATGAAACTACCGGTATATGGGAAACCCCGAATCATCGGATGCGCATCAGATTCTGGTAAATATGTTGGCCTGCCCAGAGGGTGTGTAGACGATCTACAGCAGTTACTTGATGGTTGGCACATCAAAGCAATCTTTGAAGATAAACGGAACAAGGGAATATCCATCCCCTATACATTCCAAGGAACACTGCGCAACAACCAGCAACAAGCATACGAAAGCCTGATTAAATATGAAACAGGAGTGCTCTCTGCCTCAACCGCCTTTGGGAAAACTGTTCTAGCCATTAAATTGATAGCCAAACGCCAAACCAATACGCTCATTCTTGTTCATCGGAAGCAATTGCTGGAGCAATGGATCGAAAGACTTTGTTCTTTTTTGAACATTGATCGAAAAGATATCGGAGTCATACATGGGGGTAAGCGAAAACCAACCGGAATTATAGATGTTTCCCTAATGCAGAGTCTGTATCGAAAAGGCGACGTCGATGATGTAATTGAACGCTACGGACATTTGATAATTGATGAATGCCATCATATTTCAGCCGGAAGCTTCGAGTTAATTTCTCGGCGTTGCAAAGCCAAATATGTTCTGGGTTTAACAGCAACCGTTGTTCGCAAAGATGGGCAACACCCGATTGTTCTCATGCAATGCGGACGAATTCGATATCGAGCGAATGACAAAATCGAAGCACAGGGACGACCATTTGAACATATCGTTAAGCTTATTAATACGGACTTTTCACTCTCGCGAAATGAAACAAATGATGATGACGATCATATTCCTATTCATGATGTATTTCGGCAAATATGTGATAATGAAACCAGAAATCAACTGATTGTTCAACAGGCACTGGATACATTGAAAACAGGCCGTTCTCCGGTTTTACTTACTGAACGGCGCTCGCATCTTGAATGGTTTCACCACCATCTTGCCGATAAGGTGGATAATCTCATAATTCTACATGGTGGAATGGGGGTAAGAGAAAGAAGACAAGTGTGGACACAATTGAAAGACTCGGATTTGGAATCGCGCTTAATTCTGGCAACAGGGAAATATCTTGGAGAAGGATTTGATGACACTCGGCTGGACACCCTGCTTCTGGCAATGCCGATATCATGGCGAGGAACCATTTCCCAATATGCCGGACGACTACACAGACTGCATGCAGATAAAAGAGACGTCATTATTTATGATTTTGTAGATGAACAGGTCGCCGTTTTAAAACGCATGTTTGACAGACGGTGCAAAGGTTATGCGGCATTGGGATACCGGATCGACTCAGTCCAGAATGCAGAGCTATTTAGGCTGCGGACAAATCTGCCCCACCATCTTAATGGGGTTCATTAGCGATTATCCCGGTTGATCAGGTTCACAATCACCTTGCAAATAGTGTCCTTTTCGGATGGTTTGCTTTCGGCGATTAACAGAGTGAGAGCAACCAAGGCATTGTCCGCCAAACGCTTGCCTCCGTCGCTGCGATAAAGAAGTCTATTGGCATCCAGATACCAGATGAAAAGAAAGGCCGCAATGCGTTTGTTGCCATCCACAAAAGCGTGATTCTTCACCACAAAATAAAGCAGATGTGCCGCTTTTTCCTCAATGCTTGGATAGAGGTCCCGACCGGCGAAGGTTTGATAGATGGCACCAATGGCACTTTCAAGCCCTTTGTCTTTTTCAAGCCCGAACAAACCGCCGGCCCATGTCCCCATGGATTCTTTCATTTCAGTAATGGCCCCCATCGCGGCATCACAGGTAAGCTTGAACCGGCATGTTTCCGTGGTCCCGTGCAATCGCAGCTGTTGGTGGTCGTACTGATCCAGGAGTTGCAGCGCCAGTGAATAATCGGTGATGACCTTCAGTAAGCCCTGAGCCTCTTCGCCGGATACATTCTTTTCCGACAAAACACGCCCCATCAGATTAACCGCATCTTCCAATTCATGCAGTCGCTTCACTTCAGCCTGTAACCGTCTTTCGTTAAGGGTATAGCCCTTGAGAATGTGCTCACGCAAAACCTGCGTGGCCCAGATGCGGAACTCCGTGCCCCGCTTTGACTTAACCCGATATCCAACGGAAATAACGACATCCAGATTGAAGAAACTTATGCTTCGCTTTACCTTGCGTTTGCCTTCCAACTGAACAACCGAGAAATCCTCGGTTGTTACTGTTTTTTGGAGTTCCTCTTCCTCATAAATATTGCGAATGTGCAGCCCCACCGTATCGGAATCCCTGTCAAAAAGCTCCGCCATCTGTTTCTGGGATAACCAAATGGTATCCTTCTCCAAGCGCACTTCGAGCGACGTCCGCCCGTCTTCCGTTTTATAGAATAGGATTTCCCCGCCCTTTCCCTCTATATTGTCCCGTTTGTTCATATCCACAAACCTCGTTCATCACGCACCAAAATGCTGTTTATACACCATTAAGCCAAGTCTGCCAACTGCTCCAGTATAGCCTTCTTGCGCTCGCGCCAATTCTTGCTGTTCATGCCTTTTACCAGTTTTGTGATGGTCAGTAGATCCGCCTTGGGAGATGGGCTGTTCTTTTCCTTTTGCTGAAACAGATCCGGCATAGCCTGTTGCAGGGTAGAACGGACTTTCTCCTGATTCGGATGGAAATAGTGTTCCGTCACCACATCCGTGGTGCGGTGGCCGCTGATCAGCTTCACCGTCTCAATCGGAACCCCGTTGGAAAGGGCCTCGGTGATCCACGTCGTGCGCAGACTGTGAAAATCCCTCACGCTCGCCCTGCGAACACCCGTCGTGCGTTCCGAACGGCACTCATCATCCGAAAAACCGGCCGCCTTGAATACCTGTCCAATCCGCCACGATACCCCCTGCTGATTGTTAAGCTGCATTTCCGCCTGTTCCGGCCACACATAGGCGCTCTTCTTATCCCACTTCTTGCGGGCCGCCTGCAACTCATTCAAAAGCAACGGCGCAACCGGAATGCAAACCACCTCGCCCGTTTTGCTGGTCTTCACGGTGATGGAGGGATGAGGATCATCCAACTTCACGGCATCCCATGTCAAAAGGCAGCAATCCCCTCGCCTCATGGCCGTGCAAAGCCCGCACACAATCAGCGGACGGACAAAATCATCCTGCTGCGCCGCCTCCAGCAAACGCCCTGCCTCTTCCTTACTCAACGGCTTTCGGTGAACATGCGTTTCAGACCGGGCCTTGATGCCGTCAAAAGGATTCTTCGGAAGCCCCTGCTCCTCCTGCAAAAACTTGAAAACACTCCGCAACCGTTTCAGCGAATCATTCCACGACTTCGCCGCCAATCCCCGCTCATCCTCCAACTTCATGAACTCCAACGCAATCGCCCGGGTGACCTGCCCGGCATCCTCCACCTTCGGATGCCGATCACGAATAAAGGACATGAAACGCTGAATCGTGGCATGCACCGCCGACACATAGCGGGGATGCTGTGACTTCTTCTTTTTCGGCATCTTATCCCAGAACGAAATCAAATCAGCCACCGGAACCGATTCAATCGTGGCCCCGTACTTGATTTCATACAGAGTTTGAACCATCGCTTCCGCCGCCACCGATTTTTGTGCATCCGAAGCCAAGCGATCCAGCTTTGCCTGGGCGGTGGCTCGGGAACGTTCGAAGGCGGTATCCCCCTCCTCTCTCAACGATGCAGGAGGCGTTCCGGCCACGGCAACCCCCAGATTCACACAGAACCGTTTTCCATTCTTGTTATAGCGCCCATACCACCACTTCGAGGTGCTCCGAAACTCCAACGCCATGCTGTCCCCTTTCGATTCTTAACATGAAGCAACAATACGAAACACCGGGAACAGGGGCAAGAGCAAAAACCAAACATTTAACCAAACATTCCAACCAAACACCGATATTATAGCGATATTACGGGCCTTTATGAACATGCCTTTCCGCTTCCCAAGCTGAACGTCGTGGGTTCGATCCCCATCTCCCGCTCCACTTCTAAAGCGGGTGTCCCGCAACCCAATCAACGCGCTGTGATTCATTCCGACCGGCAGGCAAACCTGTGGCCCGCCGGTTATTCTGCCCGCTTTAGTTTAAATCGCTTCACAATTTGGGGCGTTGTTTTCTTGGAGTATTGTGTCACATCCTGATTTCCTGGATTCCATCTTTTTATGCGCTATCCCATTCGCTGGAAATCCGACTGGCTGCGAAATCTG
>CAZISY010000124.1:0-6952 GCA_964542025.1 uncultured Verrucomicrobiota bacterium | reverse complement strand
CAAGAAGAAACCTGCTGGAATGGAGAATCCGTCCGATTAGGCGACCTGGCGCGGGCGATAATGAGAGATCGGAACCCATTTCCCAAGGAATATGACCCGTCTAATCCGATTGAGCTTACAGATGGGTGTATGCCGTCGGTGGAATTCGATTGTCTGGCGGGGACCCCTAAGAAATACCGGTTTCAACTGCCCCGGAAAGTGTTGTTTCCCAAAGAGCGCGGCAGCGATTGTTTTGTCATGGGGGTTCGGGAACAGAAACTGACGGATACCCGATATCAACAGTGGGCTGAAAAATTCTTCGCAGACGCTCGGAACAGCGGAAGCGTGGTGTTGGCTGATTTGAACCGCAGTCTGATTCCCGATAATGAGTGGGAGAATAATATCGTCACCTTCTGGAATGCTAGGGCGCTTCATATTGAGCCCATCCTGGATGAACACAATGTGGTGAATCGCTGGGCTGAGATTTCCATTAGCAAACTACTCATTGGTGCAGGCGGCGATCGTTGGAAAGCAGCGATTTCGTATACCAACCACACCGATACGGTGCAGGAGTTTATCATCCACAAAGGGCAGTTCATTGAAAATTCAGAGATGGGAACCGGGGTTCAAAACGTCGCCGTCGCCCGGGAGTACAGCGTCGCTGTCCCTGCGCAAACCTCCGAGGAGTTGCTTGTGGATATTTATTGCGCCAATGAACCGCTGCATTCTCCCTGCGGCCTGAGCGGCAACTTGACCAACCTGCGAGTGGATTGTGCCTTTGACGGACAAGGGCAACTCTGGGCGATTCTGAACAATCCCTTGATATGATCGGATAGGCCATAACCTCCCGCGAGATCAGGACGTCTGATGTTGATCTCAACATAACAGGATGTCTGATCTTGTTTTGTTTCTTGCCACGATTGAAAAATTACCAAACATAATAACGAAATCGGCGTGTTGTTGGTTAATCCCTTCGCGGAAGTTCTATGTTCGTCAAAGACATGCTAAAAGAAGAGCTTGAGAACTCTATGAGGATCAAGTCCAATCCGATTTGTACTGTTGAAGCTATGAGGAAATTATGAGAACTATTGAAGAATGCTCCCAGGCGTTCATTAACGCACTTCGCAATCAGGAACGGCGCCGCCCCTTCGACATTTGCAAAGAGGACACATGGCTCGATGGGGCTATTGTGGCCTCACAAGGACAGGGAAATCCGAAAGGGTCCAGACTCGCACTCCCAGGTCCACTCAAGGGACTCATCGACGAGCGTTTGAGGTGCTGGCGAGCCATAGTCATTAACAACAACCTATTCGGGTATCACCAATTTGAAATAGTCACATTGGAGTCGTTTGCTTCATTCCACTCATTAGTAGAAGTTATCGACCCAGGCTGCTTACTTCTTTTTGGCAGGATACAAAAGATACACAATATATGGTTAAAGTATCAGATTGCACTATACTATTCCGGTTACAATCCTGCGTATGCTGCGAAGAATCCGGGCATTGGCAGACTTCTACAAATGGCACATGTTCCGATAGACAATGTCGTTCTAGACTACATATATAACAATAATCTGGCACCCCGCGACGTTACGAACATTGGGCCAGTTTTGCTAGACTGGAAGCTAAAGCTGCAGAGACCTCGCTACATGACCTTGCAGGACACCTTGCGTCGCGCCGCGTTTGCCGCTGGATACGATTCGTCACTGCACTATGAAATGGACTTAATATGGGTGCCATGAATGCTCTTTATGCACCGTATGGATGATAACAGGCCAATAATATGTTCTTTTGACCTAGCGAATACATTTATGAATACAGGCTCCAACAAAACAAGGACTAGCCCCGATCACTTCGCTATCGCTCCGAATCGGAACTAATCCTTGTTTTGTTAGGCATTCCTGCCTGCCTGAATTCTGTGAGTTCCTTGTGTTCTTTGTGCTGAATAAAAATGCCGGCAGAAAGACGACCAAATGTCGGCATTACTGAAACACGGGATGCGTGTTTTTCCGTAGGTTGGAGGTTCGTGGCTCTATGCGAGACCGAGGATGTTGGTTGAACGTTGGATACTCTCCAAATCGGACAAGGCGACCGGCCCCTGATGCACATAACATTCCCCGTGGAGGGCTTCCATGCTGAATCGGGTGGTTACCATGATCGCCGTCTGTGCGTGGTCCTCCTGCTCGATGGGACCATAGACGTGTCGAACAACGTGAATGGCCGGGTCGGGAATGGGGCGATAAACTCCGCGATCCATGAAGAGTGCCGCCATTTGTCCTTCCCTGTTTTGTAACAGGCGAATCGGTAGAATTCCGGGTTTTAGATGCCATTGGGACACTGATCGCCACCCCAAACCGGACCAGACCTTCACGAGTTGTTTGTTGCCGGTCCATCCCGAAGGATCGGCTTCCATCGCTTTGAAAAAAAGAAGTAGCTCCTCCGGTGACGGAAGCGCAAGGGGGCTGGATTCATCCGGGACGAGGAGGCGTCGGCCATCCATGTGCAGAGAAAGTAAAAAATCCAACAACATCGTGGCGGGAACTGTTACCCCGAGGAGTTCAGAATCATCAAACACCCAAGTGGTTGTGACCTGTTCAAGCTCGCTCCGACGCATAGAGAGAATCGGTTGCGTAGATGGATGCAGCAATTGTTCCGGGGCCATTTCATATGCGCTTAAGGCGTAATGCACGGAAGAAATCGTGCCATAGCCGCAGTCATTCCAAAACGAACGCCATCCCTCGCTGTTTCGTACACATCGTTCCACATCTCCCAATCCCTTAATGGCATTGTCTAGCAATCGGGAGAGATTAACCGACGTCCATTCCGACCGTTGGTCACGGTCGAGCGAGGCGTAGTCCAGCGTGGCCGGCTGGTCCATCCCGTCAAGGGCGAGCAATAATTCCTGCTTTTTAATAAGGCACCCTCTGATCCGAACATATCCCAAGGAATTGCCATTCATGATCAGCCCGTCCTTTCCAACCGCATTCATTGTATGACGTACCGACGCCATATATCGGTGCCAAAGGACCAGGGGCTGATGTCGGGGCCGACAAGCAGGTTTCTCCCGTCATAGCGAATGAATCCGTTATACCGATCACCTAATGAGATGGATGCGATATACTTGATGAGTACGCGTTGGTTGTGAATGTATTGCTCTTCACCAGAATACGCTTCAACCTCTGGAGTTTCGCCTGAGGAAAGCCATATATCGGATTCATTCCGCCACGAGAAGTAATCGTAGGTTTCGAGGGTCAGCAAAACGATGTACTTGAATATGCCGGACCCACCGCCGGAGTCACAACAATAGAGGATGCAGATGCCCGACGGTGAGATTCCGAGACAACGATAACCGAATGATTGGTTGAGCCAAGTCCGGATGTCCATATCCTCATCCATTTTCAACTTGGGGTCATCCTTCTCCCATTTGGGGTCATCATAATCGTATTGCGGGCACCAGCGCACGATGGGATATCCGCCGGGACCCCAGCCCATTTGCACATCATCATAATATTCCGGCCACCCTTCAAGTTCCTCGGGCCTCCATTCGAGATTTTGCAGCAGGTCCAGCACGTATTCGTGATTCCCTTCGGCCAGGTCGGGAAGGAATCGTTGGACCAGTAAGGGATGAATAAAATCCGGACGCGTAAACGACCATTTCAACTCGTTTTGTGTGTTGCATGCTCCAGCGGTTTGGTTGGAAACCACGAAGGCAGGTGCGGGCATGGCGGACTCCTGCACGGGAAAATCGGCGGGCAGGTTGTTCAGTGCGATGACTTTGCCATCCGGGCCAAACCAGACGTCGTTATGTCCGAGGACAACGCCGTTTGGCTTAACGGTCATGCTGCGCGGCGATGCTTCCGAGATGACTTTTACATAGGGCGGGGTAAACAGGACGTCGTATTTTTCGATGAACGTTGCGGCATCATCAATTGCTTCCATCCCTTCTTTCCCATCCATGAGCAGCCTGATGGGATAGGTGATGCACGACGCCACCGTTTTTTTGTCGCCTTGTTGAACGGCGTTCCAGAACATACGTGCTTTCGCATAGATCAACGCATCGTTATTTACTCCGTCGGTTTCACCTCGGTTGGTCATCGCGCTGTTTGAACCATCGGAATTCTCCCGGGCATGGATCGTGCGCATCGACAAAAGGCAGGTCATGAGGAATAACAGGCGAACCACCGGGGGTCGTCTGCGTGATGGATTGGGATTCATGAATGCGCGGGATTCTACCTCATTCGAGTTGGTGTGGGATGTTGCGTGTTTGTCAGTCATGGTTTTTCTCTTTTCGTGGAGCGGGTGAGTCTTTCTTTATTGTCGTTGATCAAGGGTGTCTTCTGCGTTCTTATTTCGGGGCTGCATTTCATAGTCAAAATAGGTGATTCCTTGCGGGAGTGTGGTCATTTCTTTGAAGATGGTTTTAAGCACCTTGTGATATTCGCACCAGATTCCATCATCAGTCGGGTCGTCTTCATAATCGGCACCCCACTCTTCGTCATCGTCGGATGGGAGTTCTGACATTCTGTGGCAGGTGCTGTCGCGGGTTTCGATAAGCGCCTGTTGAAAATGAAGCAACGCTTGCTCATCGGGGCAGGAGACTTCATGGCCTCTGGCTTCGATGATCTGCCGGGCTTGTTCAAACTGGCCGGAGCGGCGCAGCAGGTCAATGAGGAGGAATAGGTCGTTTTGTTTCTCCTCCTGATCAATATATTGGCCGTGAGATTCCGCGTTTTGAAGCATGTCGGCGGCCCGTTTCCGGCAGACGAATGCCAGGCCCGGCATGGGAATGTCATCGCAAACCCAGGCGGCGGCGACCAGCGAGGCGGCGGACCGGGCATACTGTCCTTCCACGCGAAGCAGGATGGCCTGACACAGGAAATGGGTTACCAGTGCCGGCGAGGTTTCATCCCAGAGTTGTTCCTGATATTCACGGGATCGGAGATAGGCGCGTGCGGTTTTTGTGCATTCGCCAATGTCCTCCGCGCAATAGCCGCAACAGTGACATCGCTGCACCCAAATCGATATGGTGGATCGGTGCATCTCAGGGCTTCGGCCATCCAGGTCAGGCGCTCCATACGCATGGGTGGAGGCCACGGCCAGAAAGTGGTTCACTTCTTTGCATACGGCGCAGGTTACTTGCGTATCAAAAAGAACAGTCATTGGATTTCTCGCTGTTGTGGGTTGTTGGGGTTGCGGGGTTACGAATTGAACGCGGCATGGCATTCACGGAACAGGTTGTATTGTTTCGGGGTCATCAACGGGAGTTGGCGCACATCCTGTTCAGCGAGCGGTTCTATTTCGGGTGTCGCATGAGCGCGTACACCCGGCAATGACGTGAAAAGCGCATCAAAAAGTTTTTCTTTTACTTCGCCCGAAATCTCGCTGTTGCAATATCCCCGCGCTTCGTCGGGATACCATTGATAAGGGCTCTCTGCATGAAGGGTCTGCCTGGATTGACTGTTCAGCGGTCGCTCCCCCGATTCCTGTTTATTCGCATAGTGGATCGAAAGAGTCGCGCGAATAGGATTAAACGCACGGTATATATAGCTCAGGCCCTCCGTGATTAAACCGGCATACCCCGCCACACAGTTTTTCATAAAGTATCCTTCCTGTTGAAGTGCATCATAGGTGGTGATGGGCTTGATGGACTCTGTTCCGAAAAAGGGAGGCTCTGGAAAGACAGAGGATATCGCACGAGTCTTGTCGGGGCTTTGGTTTCTGTTCAACCGTCGGGAGAGATCGTCATGAATAGCGCATAATCGTTCCCACGAGGTGAATGTTTGAGGAATTCGATGCCAGCGAACGTCTCTCGCCATATCAATGGTTTCCAATAATAATTCGTAAGGGGATTGTTCGCGAATCCGGTACTCATCACCCAGCTCGCTGACATCCGTGATTAAGCGTATAGAGAGCATTTTTCGAATGACCGACTCGGTTTGCGTGAGTAGTTCAAGCACGTTTCGATTGATGTGCTGCACATGGGAGAGGCATTTGAGTGCGTCCGCGTCGTAGGTGCATATTCTTAACGAACGAGGATATAGGTGGTTTCCCCAACAACCGGGATGGATTTTCTTTAGAATCGTGCAACTGTTTTCTGAGGACTTCCAACCGAGCCATTCGAGAATGTTTCGCTGCTTCTTTTTAAGCAGTATTCCCAGTTCCGGCAGTGCCGCATCGACACGGGATGCCAGCGCAAGGAGCAGCGAGGGATTGCTATGATGAAGATCAATTACAGCAGGACTTGCGGCGAACAGACGGAGCAGATTCCAGCGCAAGTAAGGATAGCCGCAAAGGGCGTTGCGTATATCTGGAGGTATCATATCAAAATACCGATTCATCTCCCGGACATCAGATTCATTGATCCTAGCAATAAAACGATAGGAATTATCGACTTCTTTCATGATTGATTGCATCATGAGTTGCCCATTTGGGAGAGAACCCCCATGCCTGTTCTTTTTGTGGTTCTGCCCGTCCTCGTTCGAAGCCGGTGTAATCCATCGCTGAAATAGAATATCAGGACGGGTTTTAGCCACTTTCCATGGACAAGTACGCTCATCTGTAAACCAGGCCTGCGGATTGGGCCATGGTACCAAAGCCATTGTGAAATCTTTCCCGAATTCCTCCTCCGGTGAATCATCGTAGTATTGCGGGAACATCAGTGGGTTACGCAACCTGAACTCCTCCTCATCCAGTGAATAGGGGACACCGGTATCCCAATCGGGCATGTATTGAGCGTCAAAATCAGGGAAGCGGGTACAATAAAGAATTCCATCCTCAAAGAGGGCCCCGGTCTTACGACCACTGGTTGGAAAGTTTAGTTTAGTGACATCATTCATCGAGGAATCTCCACAACATGGAATCTGATTCAAGCGGAGGGCAGTATACCACTCGCGGAGTGACAGGGTGTGTCACTCTGGCGATCCTCGCAAAGCGTGCGGAGAGTAGTTGTGGCTGCTCGAGTCAATGCGGTTTAT
>CAZISY010000123.1:0-7053 GCA_964542025.1 uncultured Verrucomicrobiota bacterium | reverse complement strand
TACGGCCGCTACTTCAATATGCCGACCTGCTGCCTGCGCGGCGGCTGCCTGACCGGCCCCAATCACTCCGGCGTGGAGCTGCACGGATTCCTGAGCTATCTCGTGAAATGCAACGTCGAAGAAAAGGAGTACCGCGTCTTCGGCTACAAGGGAAAACAGGTGCGCGACAACATCCACGCAGAGGACGTCGCCCGCTTTATGTTCGAATTTGCCCGGGCCCCCCGCTGCGCCGAGGTCTACAATCTCGGGGGCGGCAAAAATAACGCCTGTTCCATCCTGGAAGCCTTCGAGCTGACAGCCTCCTTCACCGGCAAAAAGCAGCGCTACACCTACGTGGAGGAAAACCGGATCGGCGATCACATCTGCTATTACAGCGATTTGCGCAAAATGAAGGCGCACTACCCGGCCTGGGACATCACCAAATCACTCGCCGATACCCTTCGCGAAATCGTGGAAGCCTGGCGCAGCGGACATTCGGCCCAATCATGAACAACGAGACCTCTTTCACGCAGGGGCCGTCCCGGCCCGCACCTCACGCGCGCGTTTCCGTCGTCATCCCCGTACTCAACGCCGAACGTTACCTGGATCGCCTCATTCCCGCCATCCTGAGTCAGCAGCCCGCCCCGCCGGATGAAATCATTCTGGTGGATTCCATGTCCACCGACCGCACCGTGGAAAAAGCGAAATCCTTCGATCGGGTGCGCGTCGTCCCCATCGCCAATTTTTCCCACGGGCGCGGCCGAAACGTCGGCGTACGCGAAGCCTCCGGCGATGTGGTCGTCCTCCTCACGCAAGATGCCCTGCCCGCCAATGAACACTGGATGAGCGCTCTGCTGCATGCGCTGGATGACACGCAGGTGGCCGCCGTCTTTTCGCGCCAGATTCCCTATCCCGACGCCTCCCCCATGGAACGCTTCTTCCTGAACACCCATTTCCCCGAAAAATCCGGCATTCAGCGCGCCCGCCCGGACCAGCGGGAACTGGCTTTTCAGCAGGATGTTTTCTTCTCCAATGTCAGCGGGGCCATTCGCCGCGAGCTGCTGCTGAAGCACCCGTTCGATGAAGAGCTGATCATGAGCGAGGATCAGCAATTCGCCCGCGATGTCCTGTTGGAAGGCTGGGCCATTGCCTACCAGCCGGACTCCGTGGTGCAGCACTCGCATAATTATTCACTCGTAACGGTCTTTCGCCGTTATTTCGACAGCGTCTACTCCCTGACCCAACTTTTTACTTCGCATGATATGGGAAAAAGCGCCTCCATGGGACTGAGCTACCTCCTTCGCGAAGCTGTTTTTATGATCACGCATCATCCGTTTTGGCTCCCGTATTATTTCTGTTACACGCTTGCCAAAACACTCGGCACCATCGCCGGGCACTTTGCCGATTCCATGCCCCGGTGGCTCCTTCGGCGTCTGAGCATGCACAGCTACCACTGGCGCGAATCCTCCAAAAAAATGGAGGGTTGATTTTCCATCCGGCGGACCTTATTTTTAACGCACGTCACCAAGGAGATGATCACCATGACCATTATGAGAATTACGATGATCGCGGCGATGGCCGCCATACTGACCGGAATGACCGCCTGCCGGGAAAAATCCCAGGAGCCCGCACGCGACTCATCCGCTCAGCCCACCCCGCCTGCCGCAGAAAAAACGGTCACGGCCGCCCCGGCGGAACCTTCTGATGCGTTTCCCGAACGCCCGGAATTGCCCGCCGAACTGCAATCCCAGGCGCAACGCGAAGCCACCGGACAGCAACCGCGCACGGCGGACACCAATGAATTGCCCGTTCGCCTTTCCGCGCTGATGGATATGGGCGGCACCGCTATGGCCGGGCTCGTGGATGTTGCGGGCGGCGGCGAAGCCACCGTGCAGCAGGGCAACATTTTCCGCGGCTACACCGTGAAGTCGATCAACCTCAACACCGGAATCGTTACCCTCGAAAAGCAGGGCAAAACGTATGAATTGAAACAATCCGGCGATCCCCGCACCCTGACTGCGGCGCCCGTTTCACCACTCATCGGCAACACCAATGTGCCGGCCGTGTTCACCAACCCCGACCTGCGCAACATCCCCGTGGAACAGTTCGAGCCCACGCAGGATGAAATTGCACGGGGCATCAATCCCAATGATTCTTCCACCTGGCCCAAGGGCTACAAAGGCCCTGCCATTGAACGCTTCCTCGCCAAAATGTCCCCGGAAGAACGCGCCGCCTCGGAACGCCCCGGCATTACCCCCGAAATGATGAAGGCCGCCAACGTGGAACCCACCGAAGAGGAAGCCGCACAGGGCATTGATCCCAACGATCACACCACCTGGCCCAAGGGCTACAAAGGCCCCGCCATTGAAGATTATTTAGCCGAGCACCCGGAAGAAGCCGCTAAAATGCTGGACGCAGAAGCCAACCCGCCCGTTGCCCCTAAACTGGAAGGCTATGAAGCCACTCCCGAAGAAGCCGCGCGCGGCATTAACCCGAACGATCCGGCCACCTGGCCCGCCGATTACCGCGGACCCGGCATCGAAGACGCCATGAAAGCGACGGAAGCCCAGAAAACGCCGGCCCAGCAGGGTCGGGCCGACTGAATCCGACATGCAATCCGCCTGCCAAAACACAGCGCCCTTTTCCTACAACCGACGATGGCTGCTGAATACGCTTTGCCTGCTCGCGGGCGACACCCTGGTTATCTCGTTCGCCCTCATGGCCGCCAGCCTGATCCGTTACTACATTAAGGCGGAACATATTCCGCCCTCGCGCGGTTTTTTCATCATACCCATCTGGTGGGCCGGCGCGATCCTGCTGCGCCTCGCCCCCTGCTGGGGAATCGGCGCCGTGGAAAAACTCCGCCGGTCGCAACTGCTCCTGCTGGCTCTTTTCGGTATGGCGGCGGCCTTCATGTTCCTGAGCAAATCCACTGATGTCACCAGCCGTATCAAATTCGTGACCGCCTACCTGATCTGCGTCCCACTCGTTCCGCTGGTGCGTTCCTGGATCACCGCCATATTAATCGGATACCGCCGATGGGGCGTCCCCACGGTTATCTACGGAACCGACGAAACCGTGGCGCATGCCGTGGACATGATGCGCATGGAACCGGCTCTCGGCTACATGCCCTGCGGATTCTTCGAGGAGGAAAACACCCATGTGCAGGATTGGGACATTCCACACCTCGGCGGCCTTACCCAGTACACCCGCGAAGCCCCGTTCGCCCTGCTCGGTACCTCCAGTTTCCCGCAGGGAGAACTCCGCCGCCTGATGGATGGTCCGCTGGCCACCTACCGCCGCCTGATCATTCTGCCGGAACTGCTCGACCTGCCCTCCGTCTGGGTAACCGCCCGCGATTTTGATGGAGTCCTCGGGCTCGAACTCGTGCGCAACCTGCTCAATCCCGTGGCGCGCCTCGCCAAAGGCGCCGAAGAAATCGCCCTCGTTCTGCTGCTTTCGCCCCTCTGGCTGCCCCTCACTCTGCTGCTGACCCTGCTGATTTGGCTTCACGACCGCCATTCCCCCTTCTACATGCAGGAACGCATCGGACGGCACGGAAAACCCTTCCGAATTCTGAAATTCCGCACAATGGTCGTCAACGCGGAACGGGTGCTGGAGGAATACATACAAAAAAATCCGGCCGCACGCGAAGAATGGCTTCAGGCCCGCAAGCTGAAAAAAGATCCCCGCATCACACCCATCGGACGCTACCTCCGCCGAACCTCGCTGGATGAACTGCCCCAACTCTTCAACGTTCTCCGCGGCGAGATGGCGCTGGTCGGCCCGCGCCCACTGCCCCAATATCACCACTCCGAAATTCCGCCGTCCGTCCGCTCCCTGCGCGAAACCGTGCGGCCCGGCGTCACCGGTCTCTGGCAGGTGTCCGGACGCAGCAACGCCGGCACCCGAGGCATGGAAAAAATGGACACCTATTATGTGCGCAACTGGTCGGTATGGCTGGATGTGGTCATCCTGGCCAAAACGTTTTCAGCCGTCTGGCGCGGCGATGGCGCCTATTGATTTACCCATGCGAACGCCCGGGAACAAGGAATAGCCTCATGGAACGGACACCCTGCATATTTTTTGATCGCGACGGCATCGTCAATCAGTCGCCCGGTCCCGGCTATGTGGAACGCGTGGAGGATTTCCACCTCCTGCCGGCGTTTCCGCGCGCATTGCAGGTGGTGCGCAGCAGGGGCTGCAAGGCGGTGATCATCACCAATCAGCGCGGAATTGCTCTCGGAGTTGTTCACCCCCGCACCCTCGACGCCATTCATCGCCACATGCACGCCCTCCTGGCTCAACAGGGCCTCTCGCTCGACGGCGTCTACGTCTGCCCGCATGACCGCGGACAATGCACCTGCCGAAAACCCATGCCCGGCCTCCTCCTGCGCGCCGCCGAAGAAATGAATCTGGATTTGTCCCGCTCGTGGATGATTGGCGATCATGAAACCGATATTACCGCGGGCCGCGCCGCCGGGTGCCGAACGATCCGCGTCGGAAAGCCCGAATCCTCCACGGCCGCCGATCAGCTCATTCCGGATATGGATGCCCTGCCCGGCCTCCTCGAAACGCTCCTCCCCCCGCTGCCGTAATCCGGCCGACCGAAACGCCGCGTCACCACATGGCATCGAACACATTGATCGGCAGCGCATTCGCCTGAGCGAGCATTGCCGTGTCCAGCTGAACCTGCACATAATACTTGGTGTACTTCGTCAGCTCCAGCGCCACATCCACATCCATGACCCGGCTTTCCGCAGCGCGCATGTTTTCCTGATAGGTCGTCAGCCCGTCAAGCGTCATTTCCATCCGCCGCAGTTCCGAGCCCAGTACCGCCCGGCGCTCACTTAAATAATCAATCCCGATCGTCATCTTGGATACCGCATTGCGCGCCACCGTCTGCGTCGAAATACTTAAATGCGCCCCGCCAATCAGACTGGCCCAGTGTACCGACTGCGGCCCCCCCCCGGATCCCAGCACCGTCATGTTGATCGACCCATAGCTGTACGCCGTATACGAACCGATCACCGCAAAATTGGTAGCCGTGAGATTGATCGATTCTTCCGTGAAAATCTGATTGCCGTCCGGACCAACCTGCAGCGAAAGCGTCCCGCTCTGCACAGCCTCGGCCGACGGCGTGGTCACCCCGTTGCCGCCCCGGAAAAGATACAGCCCGTTAAACCGGCCCGCTGCCGTCGCGCCCGTCGTGATCCGGGTGATCTCCTTCTGCATGGCCCGAAATTCGGTTTGCAAAATATCGCGGTCCGTCTGGCTCTTCGTCCCGTCATTGGCCGACACCGCCAACTCCGCCATCCGCCCCATCATATCCTGAATCTTCTGCATCCAGGCATCCGCCGTCAGCAGATAGTCGATTTTATTTTCCACATTGGAAGCCGCAGCCGTGGAGTTACGAAGCTGCGTGCGGAACCGCTCACCCATCGCCAACCCCGCCGGATCATCTCCCGCATGGCGGATTTGCAATCCCGACGACAGCTTGGCCATCGAATCCCGCAGTTTATCCACGTTATCCGTGTAATCCCTCCAAACATGAAATGCGGCGGTATTATCGAAGATTTGCATCGCTGAACTCCTCGCCCGGCCGGGCGGAGGAGAGACTCCATCGAGTCCCTCCCCGCCCGTTCCGTTCCGAGCTTCTTCCGTCACCGCTTTACCCAAGCATTTGAACCACGGCGTTCGGCAGGGAATTTGCCTGAGCCAGCATCGCCGTACCCACCTGCACCAGAATCTGATACTTGGAGTACTGCGTGGTTTCATAGGCAACATCCACATCACGAATGCGGCTTTCCGTCGCGCGAACGTTTTCTTCATAGCTTCGCAAGCCGCTCAGCGTCTGTTCCATGCGTTTCATTTCCGCACCGATCACCGCCCGCTTCGTACTCACGAAGTCTATGCCGATGTTGATCTTATCCACCGCCGCCTGCGCCAGCGACTGCGTGGAAATGCTCAGGTTCGCCCCGCAGATTATGCTCGCCCAGCGAACCACCTGCGGCCCGGCGCCGGATCCCAGCAGCGTCATGTTGACCGAACCGTAACTGTAGTTGTTGAACGATCCGACGATCGCGAAATTCGTCGCCGTCAGATTGATTTCCTGTTCCGCAAACACCATGTTGCTGTCCGGACCGACCTGCAGACGAACCGTGCCGCTCTCCACCTGGTCCCCATCCAGCACAGCCACTCCGGAACCGCCGCGAAAGAGATACAGCCCGTTGAACTTACCCGCCGCCGTCGCGCCGCTGGTAATTCGGGTGATCTCCTTCTGCATCTGCTCGAATTCCTTCTGCAGATTATCCCGGTCCACCTGGCTCTTGGTGCCGTCATTGGCCATCACCGCCAATTCGCCCATACGACCCATCATGTCCTGAATTTTCTGCAGCCAGGCATCCGCCGTTTGCAGATAATTGATTTTATTTTCCACGTTGCTCGTGGCCGCAGACGTATTTCGGTACTGCGTTCTCAACCGCTCGCTCATCGCCAAACCGGACGGATCGTCCCCGGCATCGGTAATTCGCAACCCCGATGACAGTTTCGACATGGAACTACGCAAACTCGTAACGTTTGCATTGTAATTCTTCCATACCGAGAAGGCGGAAATGTTATTATAGACCTGCATTTCTCATTCCTCCTTGAATGTTCCTTTTTTGTTTACCCGCAGACCTCCTTGGCCACGGGTAACTTACTCGTCCTTCCGTACGGTATCGCCATGCTGACTCAGCTGCGACCCAATCCGTACATCCGACACCTCCGTTCTCCAGCAATGTTCACCCATTGCGGCACTCAAAATTTCGGACATCCCCCGCTTATAATTAAGAGATAAGTGAATCTTATCCCTTAAACGGCAATCTGTTCCCACCCCCGCCACCGCCCACCCACCCCCGATTGGGCTCTCTAAATAAGAACCGCGCGTGATTCGCCGAGAGCAAAAAAGTACCAGGATGCGCTCCGAACGCCCCGTCATGGCCCGAAAAACCACCAAAATGCCCATAAATCGCCCGAAAACGGACCAAATACGGCCCAAATTCGCCCAAAACCAAGTACGGCCGCGCTACGAGC
>CAZISY010000122.1:5760-7558 GCA_964542025.1 uncultured Verrucomicrobiota bacterium | reverse complement strand
GATTCACGGGCCCGGTCATCCAGCGCCGCCAGTTCAAGCCGACCCGTCGCGCCGAGACTCTGCTTTTTCAAAATCACTTCGCGGGGATCCAGGCTCTCCAGCGTGTGCAGATTTTCCTTCACATGGTCGTACGCATCGCGGAACGGCATCCCCTCGGCCACCAGACTCAATGCCCAGTCGGTCGCGTACACTTCCGGGCCGAATCCCCGAAGCAGCGCGTCTTCGTTGATGCCCAGCGCATCCACGAGACGGCGCATGATGCGCAGCGTGGCGCGGGTCGTATCAAACCCCTTCATCAGCGGCTCTTTGGTTTCCTGCAAATCCCGATTGTAGCCGGAGGCCATGCTTTTCATGATACCGCACACCCCGTTCATATCCGCCAGCACCCGCGCGGTTTTGGCGCGCACGAGTTCAAGCACATCGGGATTTCGCTTCTGAGGCATGATGCTGCTGCCCGTGGTGTATTCCGCCGGCAGCTTGAAGTAGTTGAATTCCGGCATCGAAAAAAGAATCAAATCCTCGGCCAGGCGCGAGAGCGTCAGCATGACCTGCGCCAGCGCGGAAAGAATGACCGATTCCATTTTGCCGCGCGCCATCACGGCGTACAGTACCGTGTGACAGGGCCTCCCGAAACCGAGCAGGTCGGACGTCAATTCACGATCCAGCGGCAGCGGCACTCCGTAGCTGGCCGCCGCCCCGAGCGGGCATTGGTCGTTCAGCTCGTAGGCATTGATCAGCAGCACAATATCCTCCAGCACGCCTTCCGCAAAGGCTGCCGCCCAAAGTCCGACGGAACTGGGCATGGCCGGTTGCAGATGCGTTCTTCCAACCATTGGAACATCCCGGTGACGCGCCGCGAATGCCAGGAGCGACTGCGCCAGCTCCGCCGCCTCCTGCGCCGCATCCATGAGCTGACGTTTACTGTAGAGCCGCAGGGCCGTGGCGACCTGATCGTTGCGGCTGCGTCCGGTGTGAATCCGCTTGCCGAGCACACCCAGTTTTTTCGTCAGGAAACGTTCGATAGCCAAATGAACATCCTGATCTTCCAGCGTAATGGGAAAGGCGCCGCGGCGCGACTGTTCGACAATTTCGCGCAAGCCGCCCTGCACGGCGCGGCATTCATCCTTTGAAAAAAGGCGCGGCTTCACGGGGATGCGCGACAGCATGACAGCATGGGCCGCACTGCCGAGGCAATCGGCCTCGACCAGCGCCGCATCCAAACGGATATCGTCACCGGCCGTGTAATCCAGCACATCCCGATCCACGACGCCCACCGTGGTTTTGCGGGCGGTCGAGCTGATTTTCTTTTTCATGGTTCATCCTTTCCCTGCCGCATCTCGCGCGGCGGCTCTTCATAAGTAATGGAATCGGCGTCGGCCTGTCCAGCCTGCACTCGCGCTTCCAGCATAAGCAGCGAATGATCGGCCTCCTTCAACAGCGCCCGCAATTTCGCGTCCGACACGTCGCCATGCCACAGGCGGCTCCAAAACCCGGCGCGTTGCTGCGGTACGGCATTCAGGTAAATCAAATATTTGCGCGCTGTTTCCTGCAAGGCGGGGGCGCGCCCGATCGAGGCTTCCTGAATGCGGGCGGCAATCGCCTCCACCAGAGCCGGCATCCAAAACGCCGAGCGGCCCTCGATCATGTCACCGAGCTGATACGCATACGGAACATCTTCCTGGGCGGCCACGCTGATCATCTCCGGCCGGATCACCAGGCTTTCCCGCAGGCGCGTTACATCCTCCGGCAGCAGGGCGCCCGGCGTCAGAATGGAGGAGGCCAGCGTGGCCAGATGCAG
>CAZISY010000122.1:0-5660 GCA_964542025.1 uncultured Verrucomicrobiota bacterium | reverse complement strand
CCTGTCTGCACGCGGTGACCCAGTTCGGCCAGGGAGGCGGCATAGCGTTCATAAAGCGCACGGGCTTCGTCGGGTTCGGCGGCTTCGATGTAGCTGGGCCGGTTTCCCTTCCGGCAATCGCCGTACAAGGTGAACTGACTGACCACGAGCGCTTCCCCGTTCACGGCATCCAGTCCCAGATTCATCTGCCCGTTGGCATCCTCGAAAATGCGCAGTCGCGACGTCTTGCCGGCCAGAAAATCGGCGTCGGCCGAAGTATCACCGCGCCCGACGCCGACAAGAACCAAGACGCCGCGGGCAATGCGGGCCACCTCATGGCCATCCACCTGCACCCAGGCGCTCCGCACCCGCTGAACCACCAGTTTCATAGAAATTATTCGGGCGAATTCATGATGCGCAGCGTGCTCAGCCGATTGAACGCGGCGGCAATCTCGTAGCGGCGCGGACGGGCCAGATCGCACCGCTGTTCGCGCGTGAGGCACTCCAGGCCCTCCGTGCTGAGGTCGCGATCAATCAGGTCCAGCAATTCGCGGAGCGGACGCGGCTGATCGAGATAGCGGTACTTCGCGTACTCCATGATCAGGCCGATGGTTTCCGTCTGGCATTCATCGGCCAGCTGGTGGACATCCACCATGTCAATCACGTACCGTCCGAAGCAGATCATGTCCAATTCCATGCCGCTGGTGCGGGCGTCATAAATGCCGATGCTGGGATCAATACTGCTCGGCACAATCCAGCGGAATTTTTCCACCACATTGGTCAGATCCAGCGGAGCCGCCGGTTTCACGGACGCAGGAACCGCCGCGCGGGCCTGCTGTGTGATATTCGTGACACGCCCGCCGCGAATGAGCAGCACCGTATCGGCCACCGGAATCAAATCCGCCACACCGTACGCGCCGCCGATCACCAGCGAAACGCCCAGCGTATCCACAATTTCACGCGCGCGCTGAGCCAGCGGAATGTACTCCTCGTTCAGGTCGGGGATCAGCCCGGTGATACGGCTGTCAAACGTCAGAAATCCGGGGCCGGAATCGGCTTCATCCATAATCAGCGCGCGGGCGCCCGCATTGAGCGCTTCCATGAAGGACGCCGCCTGCGAAACAAACGTATCGGCATCTTCCGTCGAATAGGCGGCTGCGGTTTCTGCGTCCAGTCCGCGAAGGAACGGCGTCAAATCCACGCGCTGCACGGTACGGCCGGGGGCCGTAGAAATATAGACGGCGTCGGGGACGGTGACGCAGCGGTCGCGTCCGTCGCCGGCCACATGGTTGTAAATACCGTCGGCGATGGCCTGGATCAGTTCGCGGCGGCCCTGCTTGTCGGATCCGAGAATCAGGGTAATGCCGGTCGGAATCGCGAGACCGGTAACCGCGCCGTACTCGGGGATGTCCAAATGAACCTGAATGGACGGATCGGCCTGGAAGACCACGTCCTCATCCTCTGTCAGGGAGTCCAGGCGGGTCCCATCGGCCACGATGCCGACCAATCCCTGCGTGGGCAGGAGCTGGCGAATCTGATCGGCTTCCTCCATCAGCGAAACGGATTGGAAGAGGGTTTCCTCATCGAGGTTGCAGTAAATCAGCGAGCTGTCGATCAGCTCGGGCAGACTGCTGAAAAATATATCGCTTACGCCCGAACCATCCACACATCCGTTCCGGGCCGGCAGGCTGACCTGAATGCGCAGTTCAATGGAGTCCCCGGAAACGGACAACGCGGAGCGCGGAAGAATCTGCGGGGCCGGCATGGCAAGATGCAGGCGGCGCACGGCCACGCCCTGATCACCAAATTCCGCCAACTCCTGAATTTTGGAAGCCACCTCGCGAATGAGCAGATCTTCCAGCGCCGTTCGGCGGATCGGCGTACTGAACAGTTCTTTCGGAAAGGCGGCCACATGCTGCGGCACGGTGAGTTGAAAAAGGGTTTTTCCGGCGATCTCGGATTGTACGTCCGCAATTTTCAAAATGAAGCGGGTAAAATCATAATCGCCGATGATCTGCGTGTATTCGGCGAAATCGCATCCATCGATCCGACGTACGATATCGTGAAACTCTTTACGGTCTCTCATGCCTTTTCCTTTGTTTTTGCGGATTTCTTTTTCGGTTCTGAAGCAGGCGCCGCGGTTTCGGCGGGTTTGGATTCCTTTTTGGTTTCGGACGCGCCGGTGTGTTCAGCCTTCTGGGCGCTCTTATAGCCCTCACTGCGGTAATCCGTGGCGTAGAAACCGGATCCTTTGAAAATAATACCCGCGCCGGTCCCCAACAGACGCTTTACCTTGCCCCTGCACTTCGGGCATTTTTTCAGGGGTTCGGCGGTGATACTCTGAAACTGATCAAAATGATGCCCGCATTTCTGGCATTCGTATTCATATGTCGGCATGAAAAACCTCTCCTGATTGATCCCTGATTTACCGTAAAAATGCGCACAAACAAGGCGGTGAATATAGTTTTCGGGCGAAGCGATGTCAACAGACACTATCGCCCCGATCCACCGCCATCGGATTATTCAGAGAGGAACAGGGACAGGATCAGCCTGCGAATTTGAACGCTCAATAGCCACGGCGTTGATTCGGCGGGCGAGCGGCGCGACGCTCTTCGGGGCCTCTGCGCACTCGCAATGAAGCGGGCGGTGAATGAACGCCCGGGGGAAAAGTTCCAACGATTGGAAAATGGGGCCTCGTTTTTTCCAACGGTTGATGCCACCGACAAAAGTCCTTTTGTGGACAACGGCTCGCGGGGACGCTCGCCCTCCAGATCGAAAATTCCGGGCGTTTTTGTGTTTCAGGTTGGAGGGCGAGCGTCCCCGCGAGCCGTCTCTGGACTTTTGTCGGTGGCGCCAACGGTTGGAACTTTTATTTCAGCGGGACGGTGCCGGTGTAGCCGAAGTGATTGACCCAAAAGCCGTCATGGCTTTTGTAGATGTACCAGCCGCCTGTCGGCGCATCGTAGCAGCCGAAATCATCCACGCCATCGCCATCGAAATCGCCGGTGACGGGGACGGTGCCCGCGTAACCGAAGCGGGTGGACCAGAAGCCTTCGCGGCTTTTATAAACGGACCATCCGCCCAGGGGGGCGTCGTAACAGCCGAAGTCGTCGATGCCATCGCCATCGAAGTCGCCGGTGATCGGCACGGTGCCGGCATAGCCGAAATGGGTACTCAGGGTAGTCAGCGTGGAGCGGAGGATGATCCATCCGCCGTCGGGGGGATAATAGGTGCCGTAGTCGCACACGCCGTCGCCGTCGAAATCGCCGCACACGGGATAGGTCCCTTCATAGCCCAGGCGATCGGTGAAAAATCCGGCGCTGCTTTTATACATGTACCAGTTGCCGCCGGGGGCGTAGTAGCAGCCGATGTCCGATATGGCATCGCCATCGAAATCCAGCCGCGTATGACTTCCGGGAGGAGGGGTTGGCGGGTACGCCTGGGCGCCGACGGCGGTACCGGCGTCGCGCGGGCGGCCGGACCTGTCATACAGGATGGTGTTGATCAAATCGCCCTCCGGCGCGAGGGGCGGCTGAGGCCGGTCGCCGCCGGGGAATGACGGGATGATCCAGGGGGAAAAGCTGAACAGATCGGCGCCCATGACGGGCCGGAAGTCGCCGTTTTCAGGATCGGTCAATTGCGGGTAGAGGGTGTTGATGAGGTTGTCGGCCCGGATCAGGATTTCGTTGCAGGTGGGATTATCCGGTTGGCATCCGGAGGAGGGATCTTCAATGCCGAGCGGGTGCGAGGGATCGCCGTTCCAAATGATGTTGCCGCGCAAATGCATATTCTGATCGGCGAGCGGGGTGACGGCGCCATCGACGCGCAGGTGCTGCCAGCCGTGGGTGGTGTTGTCGGGGTTGAAAAACAGGTTGTTGTACACATAGACGTTTCGCGAGGGAACATACCACTCTTCGCTCCCGGAGTTGCCCCAGCCGCCGGCCGCCTGATAGGCAGCGCAGGTGTCGGGGTTTTCGTTGCAACCGTGCGCGCCGTGCAGCACTTCCAGCAGATGATCGTTGGTGCCGGCGCGGTAGAGGGTGTTGAAGGCGAGCAGCACGTTATAACCGCCGTTGACGCCCATGCCGACGGTCCCGGTGTGATCAATGATGTTGTTGACGAATTTGATGTCGGCGGCCTCATAATGAATCCAGGGCGATGTCATATAATTGAACCCGGTGCCGTTTCCGGCCACGAAGCCGCCGGTGCGTCCGTTGTAAAGGCGGTTGCCATCCAGCAGCAGCGATGCACTGCCGCCTTTGATCACGGCGCACCATTCCCCCGCATCATGAATGCGGTTGCTCACCACATGCCCGTATTGCACCGCCACAAAATCCAGCGGATACCATTGCGCGCTGCGTATTTCGCACTGTTCCACATAGAGATACTGCGACTGATTCACCTTCAGCGTTTCCTGGGGCTGCCGCGTCGCGCCGTCCCATCCGTTCAGCGTACATCCCCGGAGCAGCACATGACTGCACGAGGCCAGATGAATCACGTTGCCGCCCCCACCGTAGCCGGAATCGGTGACGACATCCAGGCGGACGAGATACAGATACCGGCAATCGCTGATATCGAGATAGCCGTGGAGGCGGGCGGTGCCGGGCCCGCCGACGGCTTCTATCACCACCGGACACTGCGCCGTACCGTACCGCGCCGCCATCCAGCCGGGAATGCCGTCCGCCGGATAATCGCCCGGCATCAGCGCGATGCGGTAGCCGGTGCCGCTCAGCGCGGAACCCGACGGTATGCGGTTCCAGGCTTCGGCCAGGGTACGCAGCGCCTGCGCGGATGTGGCTCCACTGCGGGCATCATCTCCCGACGACGGGTTGACCCAGATGTCGGTCAGCACCGGCGAACCCATGTCATACCAGGCCGCGTGGATTGAAGCACCATCCCACACGGCGAGCCATGCGGCCAACATGTACGCGGCAGTGATTCTGTTCATGACCCATCCTCCTGTCGGGCGGATCGCGTTTTATGATTCATTATCGCAGCGGAACGGTTCCGGTGTAGCCGAACGTGGTTGTCCAGAAGCCGTCGTGGCTCTTGTAGATGTACCAGTTTCCGCCGGGCGGGTAATAGCAGCCGAAGTCGCACACGCCATCGCCGTCATAATCGCCGGTGATGGGGAGCGTGCCTCCATAGCCGAAGCGGGTGGTCCAGAAGCCTTCGCGGCTCTTATAGAGGAACCAGCCGCCGGATGACGCGTCGTAGCAGCCGAAATCGCAAACGCCATCGCCATCAAAATCCCCGGTGACGGGGATCGTACCGGCATAGCCGAAGTTATTCGCCCAGAAGCCGTCGCGGCTCTTGTAGAGGTACCAGTTACCGCCGGGCGCGAAGTAGCATCCGAAATCGCAAATACCGTCCCCGTCGAAGTCGCCGGTGACGGGGACCGTGCCGCTGTAGCCGAAGCGTGTGGTCCAGAAGCCGTCATGGCTCTTATAGATAAACCATCCACCGGACGACGCATCGTAGCAGCCGAAGTCGCAGAAGTTGTCGCCATCGAAGTCGCCGGTGATCGGCACGGTGCCGGAATAACCAAAGGAATTGGTGATGGTTCCCGCCGAGCTCCGGTCAATCGTCCAGCCGCCGTAGGGCGCATAGTAGATGCCGTAATCGCAATACGCATCGCCGTCAAAATCGCCGGTGACCGGCATGGTCCCGCTGAATCCGAG
>CAZISY010000121.1:0-7598 GCA_964542025.1 uncultured Verrucomicrobiota bacterium | reverse complement strand
CTGGTGCCGTATTTTATTTCCAATTTTCCCGGCTGCACCGAAGAGGAGATGCGGGCCGTGGAGGATTTTGTGAAAAAGGAAAACTGGAACCTTCAGCAGGTGCAGGACTACATCCCGCTTCCGATGACGCCCGCCGCCGCAATGTACTACAGCGGGCTGGATTACGAAACCGGCGCTCCGATTCCAGTGGTGCGCGGGTTGGCCGAGCGGCGCGGGCAAATGCAGCAACTGCGGCCGCACGGAAAGCACCGAACAGGGAAGCCGCGTCCGAAGCGATAATCCGCCTCGCTGTCAAGCCCCGCTCAGCGTTGGTCGAGCGGAGTATAGCTGCGCGGTTCCGTGACGCTTTTGTACGCCGGGCGAATGATTTTCCCGCCGTTGGCCAGTTCTTCGATGCGGTGCGCGCACCACCCCGAGATGCGGGCCACCGCGAAAAGCGGGGTGAACAGCTCGGGCGGAATTTTCAGCAGGCGATAGAGAAATCCGGAATAGAAATCCACGTTCGCGCTGACGCCCTTGTACATTTTCCGGTTGCTGCTGATCATGGCCGGCGCAATGCTCTCCACTTTTTCGTAGAGGCGCATTTCATCCATGAGCCCCTTTTCTTTGGCGAGATCTCTCACATACTGCCTAAGAATCAGGGTGCGCGGATCGGAGACGGAATATACCGCATGCCCGACGCCGTAGATCAGGCCGGTGCGGTCGAACGCCTCTTTGTTGAGGAGTTTGCGCAGATAGTCCTCGATTTGCTGCTCGTTATCCCAGTCAGCCACTTCCCGTTTCAGCTCTTCAAACATCTGAACCACTTTGATATTGGCGCCTCCGTGCCTCGGGCCTTTCAGAGAACCGAGCGCCGCGGTGATGGCGGAATACGTGTCGGTTCCGCTGGAGGTGACGACATGAGTGGTGAAGGTGGAGTTGTTGCCGCCGCCGTGTTCGGCATGGAGCACCAGGGCGAGGTCCAGCAGCTGTGCCTCGAGCGGGGTGTAATGGCTGTCGCTGCGGAGCATGTGCAGGAAATTGGCGGCGGTGGAAAGTTCCGGGCGCGGCGCGTGAATGATCAGGCTCTGTTTGCCGTAGCGGTAAACATGCGCGCGGTAGCAGTAGGCTGCGAGCAGGGGGAACGTGGCGATGAGCTGCAGGCTTTGACGAAGTACGTTCGGAATGTCGATGGCGTCGGCCTTCTTATCCAGCACATACATCGCCAGTACGCTTTGGGCCATGGCGTTCATGATGTCCCGGCTCGACAGCGTGAGAATCGAATCATGCACAAAGTGGTGCGAGAGGGCCCGGGAGTCTGAAAGCAATTCCCCAAACTGCGCCAGTTCTGCTTTCGCGGGTTGTTCTCCGAAGAGCAGGAGGTAGCAGGTTTCCTCAAAGCCGCTGCGCCCTTCCTTCATGAACCCCTGAACAATTTCGGCAATGTCGATGCCCCGATAGATCAGGCGTCCGGGGCCGGGCACGGTTTTATCACCGGTTTCGGTGTATCCCTGCACTTCGCCAACCTGCGTGAGGCCCGCCAAAACGCCTTTTCCATTCAGGTCGCGCAGTCCCCGTTTAACGTCATATTTCGCATAAAGCGTGGAGTCCACCTGGCTGTTGGCAATGGCTTTGCCACTTAATTCTTCGATCAGTTTTTCATTATCTTTCATGGCGGCTCTCCAGTCGTCCGTTTCGTTTCAGGATTCATCGCGCGGCCGCTTATACTCCCCCTGCGCGGCCACCGCACTGTACACGGGATAATCAACCAATCCGTCGGCGATTGTCAAAGGATTAAGCCCGGATCGGCGGATTATTTTCCCCGCGTATTTGCACGCGAAAAACAGGCGATCAGGGCATCCAGTCCAGAATGCCGTCCACGGGATGGTGCCCGCGCCAGGCAAGGAATGCGTCGGCATTCCGAATGCCGTCTTCGAGTACGGCGCGATAGACTTCGACGCCCATGACGTGCAGTTCCGTCGGTAAGGCGATTTTGATGCGTACGATTGCCTCGCGGGTCTCTTCGGTGAGGCGGGAAGTGATCCGGTCGGCCACGCGCTCGAAGTAGCCGGCGTATTGGGAGTCGTTCAGAATGTGAATGATGTCCAGATGCCAGGTTTCGCCCTGTGCGTCCTCATAGGCCGCGTGCCATTCCAGGCATCGGTCGGGCGCGTCGATGAGGTTGGTGTAGGAAATGGTGCGAATGCCCCGCTTTTCGGCGAGACGCCCCATGACCGCGAAACTGTCGGCAATGACAAACGGTTCGGTGTAGACATGCAGATCAATATCACGCCGGGAGGCCATCAGGTTCATTCGGAAAGAGCCGACCAGGTTAGCCTTCCCGCCGGCGTCTTCCCAGAGGCCGACCAAATTCAGCGTGCGGATAATTTCTTCCGCCCGGCGGTGCATTTCCGCCGATTGCCGAAGAACGGATGAAGTCGTGCTTTTCATGTCAGGCCCCGAGCAGGGTGTTGACGATCTGATTGACCAGTTTTCCATCAGCGCGCCCCTTGACCAGGGGCATGAGTACCTTCATAAGGCCGCCCATGTCCTTCTTGCCGGCGGCCCCGGTCTCCTGCATGCAGCGGCGGACCAGGGCTTCAATCTCAGACGGCTCCATTTGCTGCGGCTGGTATTTTTTGAAAACCTCGATTTCGAACGCTTCTTTTTGCGCGAGGTCGGGGCGTCCGCCGCTTGTGAACTGGCTGATGGAATCCTGGCGCTGTTTGATGGCCTTGGCGACGGCGGTGGCCACATCGGAATCTTCGGGCTCGCGGCCGGCGTTGATGGTGACATCTTTAATTTGAGCCAGCAGCGTGCGCAGAGCCGTCAAACGGTCCTGCTCGTGTGCTTTCATTGCGGTTTTGATGTCGTCCTGCAACTGTTGAAATGCCTGGGATGCCATGATGATCTTCTCCTGTGTTTTGAAAACGAACGGCGTAACCTAACAGGTTGAATCGGCGGCGGAAAAGGAAAAAAGCCGTCGGGAAATGGGACGGGAGGGAGGTGGAGCCGGCTCCCGGGCTCGAACCGGGGACCTGCTGATTACAAATCAGCTGCTCTGCCAACTGAGCTAAGCCGGCGCCTGTTCGGAATGAGGATTCCGAAAAAACGGGGGCATTATCTGGCTTTTGAATGCAATGTCAACCGAATAGCCCGACGATTCCAGAATGTATCCAACCTGAATCCGAAAGACCTCGCCGTCCCGCCCCGTCGACTGGAATTGCGTAAGACAAACAGAACTTCGGCTTGCCTTCTCAAAGGGGGTGGGGCACTATGCCGTACACAAAGTGTAAAGCGTTATACCCTCAATGAATGAGGGCTTACCGGGGAGGATACCATGGCGGCTGATGTACGGGCTTTGCTTGAAAAATATGTGATACGCTGTCGGAGCGAAGAGGCGCGCGTCTATGCCTTTACGGATCGAGTGGGCGGATTCTGGGACGGGCGGACTTTTGCGCGAAGTCAGGGGGAAGGGTATCTGATCGGCGGCCGGCGCTACCTGAAGGATCTTTTTCTTTTTGCCGATACCGCACTGTTGGATCCGGCGCAGGCGCAGTGCGTGGAGCTTTGGCCGCATCAGGCGGTGCAGTCGTGGGCGGATGGGATAACAGTTGCATGGACGGTGCTGCCGGGCGAGCATGGATTGATCGTGACCATGAAGGCGGAACGCCCCGTGGTTTGGTCCGTGATTCCACTGTTTCACGGAATCATCGCCGATGAGAGGCCGGTGCAGGATGGCCGTATTTTGCAGGTGGCGCAGGAGCCGGTTGACCGAATCGCCGCGCTGCGGATGGATGTTTCCTCGAAATGGACGATGTACGCCACGTCGTCGCGTCCTTCCTCCGAACCCGGGGCCTGTATGCACCAGGCCGTTTCAAAACCCGTGCCCGAATGCTCGCTGATCATTCTCTTCGGAACAAACCGCAAGGCCCTGGAGGCCCGTGTGACGGTGCTTTCGGAAGATCCGGACCGCACGGTTCAGGACCGCGCGCAGGGTGTCGCAAAACTGCTTCAGCAATCGCAGGTGGAAACGAATGACCCCGAATTGGATCAGGCGCTGGCCTGGGCGAAAATTTCCGCCAACGAGCTGGTGGTCACGGAATTTAAAAAAGGGATCTGGGCGGGCCTGCCGTGGTTTCATCAGGGCTGGGGGCGCGATACCTTCATTTCGCTGCCGGGCACATCCATCGTCACCGGTCAGTTCGCGGACGCGGCGGATATTATTCGCGGGTTCGCCGCCTATCAAATCCTTGATCCGGGGAACCCGCTCTATGGGCGCATCCCGAACCGCGTTTGTTCCCCAACGGACATTATTTACAACACCACCGACGGTACCCCCTGGCTCATTCGGGAAATCGCCGAGTATGTCCTGTGGACCGGCGACAAGGCCTTCGCCGCCGAGATGCTGCCCGTGGTGCGCCGCGCCATTGACGGCGCGCTGAAGTATTTCACGGATGAATTCGGTTTCATGACGCATGACGATGCCGACACCTGGATGGACGCCAGGCTGGAGGGCAAAGAAGCCTGGTCGCCGCGCGGAAATCGCGCCGTGGATATTCAGGCCCTGTGGCATACCCAGCTCGAAGCCGGCGCCTGGCTGGCCCGCCTGCTCAGGAGCGGCGCCGAAGCGGACGACTGGCAGTCCCGCGCAGATCAGGTGAAGAGCAATTTTCGCCGCTATTTCACCGATGCGGATCATCAGGCCCTCTACGACCATCTCAATACGGACGGCTCCCCCGATCACCAGATTCGCCCAAACCAACTCTTCGCGCTGACCGTTCCGCTGTTCAGTGAGCTGATTGATTCACCCATGCAGGCCGGTGTGGTGCGGCAGGTGGTGTCGGAGCTGACCTATCCGCACGGCGTGGCCTCACTCTCGCAGAACGATCCGCTCTTTCATCCCCATCATCACAATCAAATCTATTACTTTGACGCCGCCTATCACAACGGACTCTGCTGGCAATGGAATGCGGGCCCGACCATCGGCGGTATGGTGAAGACCGGACAAAGCGACCTGGCCTTTGAACTCACAAAAAATCTGGCCGGACAAATCCTGCATGAAGGCATGCCCGGCTCACTGTCGGAACTCGTCGAGCCCTTCAAAAATGCTGAAGGGCGCCTCGTACTCAGCGGTACCTACTCGCAGGCCTGGTCAGTCGCCGAATTTGTGCGCAATTTCTATCAGGATTATCTGGGGCTTCGCGTGGATATGACGCAGCGCCGCATCAGCGTGGAGCCGCGCTTCCCGAAAGCGCTGCACCGTGTGTCCCTGACGCTTACCGCGGGGGCCATGGAACAAATGAAGATCACCAGGGAAGCATCGGGCATGATGACACTCACCGCCGTCCACCTGAATGCCCCCGTGATTTTTCTCGTCCGCCTGGCGGACACGCAGCGCACCATTCGCGAAGTGCCTGTTTCCCTCGCGCCCGGCGCCACGCGCCGGCTGGAAGTGCAGGACTGGAAAACCATGCTCGTCGCGCTGGATGACAGAATTCATGTAGCGGAAAAAACCGTCAGTACGCTTCCCGCGCCCGATCCCGCACTGCACTTCCAAACGCCCCGGCAAACCCCCGACCGGCCCACCCTCACCATCCCGCACTTCCTCCAAAACAAAATCCGCCCCGCATTTCCAACGATTGGATAAACAGCCGCCAAAACTTCCAACGATTGGAAAAACCGGGAAAGCATTTTCCAATGATTGGAAAACGCGGTAAGGTGCCGCCTGCCCGATGAACAGGGCGGAGCGGTGAACCATGATGCGGATTTTACATTTCAGCGATGTGCATTTTCCAATGACGTATGCGGGGGCGATGTGGCGGGAACGCCTCCATCCGAAGCGTTTCGTGGCAACCCTGAATTATGCGGTGCGGCGGCGGGGACGTTTCCGGGATGCGCCGGCAAAGTGGGAGGCGTTTCGGGACGTGATCGAGGCGGGGCGCTTCGATGGGATCATCTGCACCGGGGATGTCACGTCGTCCGGCATGTCGGGCGAACTGGCGGCGGCCCGTGCGCGTATGGAATTTTTGCTGGATCATCCGGGATGGGTGATGATGCCGGGGAATCATGATGTATATCTGCCGGGTGTTCATGCGCGGCAGTATGACCGTTTTTTTCCGGCGCCGTCGAAGGGGGAACTGATCCGTCCGGAGGGTGGGGCGGCGGAGATGCCGTACGCCCGATTGCTGGGCGGCGGACTGGCCGTGGTGGCTATGAACAGTGTGAAGCCAAATCCGTGCCTGTGGTGTTCTTCGGGGCGCGTGGATGATCGGCAGATGGCGGCGGTGCGTTCGCTGCTGGCGCACGATGCGCTGCGGGGGCGCGCCGTGATCGTGGCCACGCATTACAATCTGGATGACCGGGATTCGGCACGGCACGGACTCGAGGGGCGTGCGGCGGTTCGGTGTATGCTGGGAGAATTTCCCGCAATAAAGGCCGTGCTGCATGGACATGTGCATCGGGCACGGTGCGAAACAGTTTCTGAATTTTCGGCGCCGGTGTATTGCGCGGGGAGCCTGACGTATCGAGGGCGGGAAGCGTTTTGGGTGTTTGAATGGGATGGGGAATCGCTGCGGGCGAAACTGGGCCGCTGGGACGGACGGCAATACCGGATCGCGGATGCGGGATGCTGAAAGGCCGAAAAATCCCCGCCGCGCGCGCTGAGAAATACGAACCGCCCCGCCCCGCCTTCTGTGGAGGCAGGCGGACATGTTCTGCGGTGTAGAAATCCCCATGACTTATTGTCATTTCTAAAGGGCAGGCTCCCCATCCTCGAAAGTAAAGCGCTATAATAAATACACATAAATAATGTATTTCTCCTTCACGGGATTCCAAAATCAGTATACATAGTAAGATGTAAAGCGGTTAACCTGTTCGATGATTGGGGGTTCGTTCACATATAGAAGCTGTTCCGCAGAAGTGCCAGCCATGATCCCCCGGTCTCTCTGTATGAAAGGCGAAAGATATGAGTATAACGGATTACATTAGAGACGTCCGGGCAACCGGCGAATGAATAAAAGCCTGGCCTGCATGATCATTTGCTGTGCCGGGTTTTTTTTAATCAATACAAGCCCTTCACTTGCTCAATCCTCGCGTCCGGGTGTTGGAGCCATCCCGTATGTATCAGGGGGCGTCCATGGCGTTACCTTCCGGGTCTGGGCTCCCAATGCGACCAACGTCGCGGTGGCCGGCTCATTCAACGGTTGGAACATGACCAGCAATCCATTGGTCAAAGAAAGCGACGGCTATTGGTCGACCGATGTTTCACCGGTTGATGTCGGAGCCCAATACAAATATGTGATCAATAATACGCTCTGGAGAAAAGATCCCCGCTCGCTGAAAGTCGTCAATTCATCCGGTGAAAGTGTCGTTTTTGATCCTGACGCCTATCAGTGGGATATAGAAACATTCATACCGCCGGAGCGTAAAGACATGGTCGTTTATGCGATGCATGTGCTGACCTACAATCCCGGTTTTACCCTTTCTCCTTACGGAAACTTCGGTATGGCCATCAGCAAGCTGGACCACCTCCAGGCCATGGGCGTCAATGTGGTTGAGTTGATGCCGATTGCCGAATTCCCCGGCAACAACAGTTGGGGCTACAATCCAACCGACAT
>CAZISY010000120.1:2741-7767 GCA_964542025.1 uncultured Verrucomicrobiota bacterium | reverse complement strand
GGAGGGCGAGCGTCCCCGCGAGCCGTCTTTGGACTTTTGTCGGTGGCTCCAATCGCTGGAACTTTTACGAGGGATTTTTCCAATCGTTGGAAGTTTTGGCGGCGGGTTTTCCAATCGTTGGAAAAAGGTGTTTTTGCGTTCAGCGCTGGTTCCAGTAGGCGGCTTTTTCGGGGAAGAGGAGGCGGATGCCGCCGCGCGGATCGGGGCAGTCGCCGCGGTAGCGGGGAATGAGGTGAATGTGGGCGTGCGGGATGGTTTGTCCGGCGGCGGGACCATCGTTGAGGCCGATGTTGAATGCGTCAGGATGAAAACGGTTTTGAAGGAGAAGGCGGACGCGTCCGACGGTTTCCCAGACGGCGGTTTGTTCGGCGGCGTTCAGGTCAAACAGGCAGGTCGTGACCTTTCGCGGAATGACGAGCGTGTGGCCGGGGGATACGGGAAAGGCGTCGAGGAAGGCGAGGGCGTGTTCGGTTTCCAGCAGCAGACGCTCCGGCGCGATGGGAAAAAAGGGCGACGATCCGCGCGCTGGTGCGGATGCGGGTTCCGGTGCGGCCTGCGGTTCAGGCATGGTGACTCCGGAGTTGCCGCAGAGCCGAATCGACATCGGCATAGGTGGGGAAGGCGCGCTCCATGTGTACCATCTGCAGGGCGGCTTTCACGGGTTTTTGAAGGTTGACGAGAATGAGGCGTTTGGCCTGGTCCTGCAGCTCTTTTTTCAGGGAGAATAGAAAGCCCAGTCCGCTGGAATCAACGTAATCGACGGCGCCGAGGTCCAGAATCATCCCGCATTCGGCGCGGGTTCCGTGTGCTGCATGCAGTTCAGGCGCCTTTTCGGTGTGCTTTCCCAGGCTGTCCACATCCACAATGACCCAATCAGAACGGTCTTCCCTTATGACGCTCATACCCCCTCCGCCTGCTGCTGTTGCTTAACGTGTGATCAATGACGGCTGAGTATCGGTCCCGCGATTCCCGAAATCAAGAATAAAAACGACCTGAAATTCGAGTTGACGTGGGTTTTGCCCGGGCGCCTTCGGGGAACGTGTGGCTGAAACAGGGGGGAACGCGTCATTTCAGGCGGTTTGGCGGGGTCCAATGTTCGAACACCTCATAAAACCACCCCGGATTGGCGCGGCAGGTTCGGGGCTTGCCTTTCGGGGCGAGTTGTACTAAATACCCGACGCGTCATTGGTTGCCCCGGTAGCTCAGTAGGACAGAGCGCTGGATTCCTAATCCGGAGGTCGTAGGTTCGATCCCTATCCGGGGTGCCAGTTGCCCAAAAACACGTCATGAACTGGAAAATCACGGGAATTCTTTTACTGGTTGCCGGGTGCGTCGCCATTGTGCTGGCGCTGGGTTTCTCGGAGAGCCTCCGGGAGGATCAGGGCATGATCGCGAGCGCCCAGGAACGTGCCAATGTGGCGGAACACGGAACGCCGGGGCCGGCCGGGCACTGGGAGGGCGTTCAGGAGTCCTCCGACCAGGAGCGCTACGACGACACGGTGATTTTGAAGGCCGAACACCTGATCGGGCTGGGCATCGTGCTGCTGGTTGCCGGCGGGCTCGCACTGGCGTATGCAAAATTCCGAGTGCCGCCCGCTTCCAAAAACCGCTGACCCGCGTACGGCGCCGACGGAGTCGGGTGCCCTTGCGTGGAGGCATGTCATGAATTCGCGAGTAATGTCATGGATACAGACAGCAAGCTGAAAATATTGAGTGAGGAGGCCCGGTACGATTTGGCCTGTGCCTGCGGAACCAATGACGAGGAGCGGCGTCACCGCGGGCAGAACGGGATGTGGGTGTATCCGGTCACGCTGCCGCAGGGCGGGAAGGGCATCATGCTCAAGACGCTGATGAGCAATGTCTGCACGAATGATTGCCGGTATTGTCCGCTGCGGCAGAATCAGGATATCCCGCGCTGTTCGCTGTCGCCGCAGGAAGTGGCGCGCCTTTTTATGGAGTACACGCGCCGGAAAAAACTGCTCGGCCTTTTTTTGACATCCGGGGTGATCGGTACGCCGGATCACACCATGGAGCAATTGATTGCCTCCGCGCGCATTCTGAGGAATCAGTATCAGTATCGGGGATACATTCATCTGAAAATCATTCCCGGCGCATCGGACGCGGCCATTATGGAAGCGTTGTCGCTGGCCAGTGCGGTTTCGCTGAATCTGGAAGCGCCCACGCAGGAGGCGTTTCGGCATCTCTCGGGGTCCAAGGATTATCTGCGCGACATTGTGCATCCGATTAAGCTGATCAGCCAACTGACGGAAAAGGGATCGCCGCTGCACCGCGTGAAGCATACCACGCAGTTCGTGGTGGGTGCGTCTGTGGAAACGGATCGCGAGCTGGTGGATGCCAGTGCGCGGTTGTACGAGAAGTGGAAACTGGACCGTATTTATTTCAGCGCCTATCAGCGCGGGCTGGGGGATCCGGCGCTGCCCGCCGAACAGCCCTCCGCCGCCGGCACGACGGATCTGCTGACCCGTGAGCATCGTTTGTATCAGGTGGATTTTCTGATGCGGAAGTATAGGTGGAGTTATGAGGATATTCCCTTTGATGAAGGCGGTCGGCTCCGGCTGGACATTGATCCGAAGCAGCACTGGGCCAATCTGCATCCGGAATGTTTTCCGGTGTCTCTGCGCACGGCGTGCCGCGAAGAATTGCTGCGCGTGCCGGGGCTTGGGCCGACCTATGTGAAGCGTATTCTGGAGCACCGCCGGACCAATGCGCTGCGTGACCTTTCCGACGTGGGACTGAAGGGGAGGAGCCTGCAGAAAGTGTCCGGTTATGTGACAGGGTGATTCACGGCATCAAGGCGTTCCAACGTAAACGTTGTCCACAGACGTGTCACGCCGTAGTGCCGCATACTGGACGAAGGAGGATTACACCGATTTTCACAGATTATGGACTGTTCGGAACCGCCGGCTCGCAGCGCAGGCGGTACGTGAAGAAGGGTTTCCAACGGCTGGAAAATCGGGTGGAAAATCACGGGTGCCGACGACAAAATGCCAAAGACGGCTCGCGGGGACGCTCGCCCTCCAACTTGAATACTGAAAACGCTCGAAGTGGAGGGCGAGCGTCCCTGCGAGCCGGAGTTTTCAAAAAGTATGGTCTCGGTGGAATCAATCATTGGAAAAGGTTTCATCGCCTCCCTCGCCGACGCCAGGCCCACACAGAAATAAACCCCAGCAGGGTTAGTCCGATGGTGGCGGGTTCGGGGACGGCAGTCAGGTACGCCACGCGGAATCCGTTGCTCCCTGAGCCATAATCAGGATCCAGCGCATAATTGGAAAGAGCGCGAAGATATTCTTCGTCATCTCCATAGCTCCCTCCGCGAATAATGCGAAATTCTCCGCCACCGTATGACAATGTTTCTGTCCACTCCTCCACGTTGCCGCCCAGATCGTAGACGCCATACGGACTTTGTCCTGTGGTTTCCCCGGCGGAGGTGTAGACCAATCCGACGCCACCCCACCAAGGATCATCACCGAAATTCATTTCGCGCGGCGTGGTTTCATCCGTGGGTTCGGCGGGGACATCACTGCTGCTGTTGGGATAGTCATAGTAGGTTTCCGTGTCGGGGTCGTAATAGGCGGCTTTGTACCATTCATCCTCGGTCGGAATCACCCAGTGCGCGCCTTCTTCACGTTGGAGCCAGATGGTCCCCGTGGCCAGATTGTAGGAGCCTGTTTCCGAACTGCCGCTTCCCTGCCCATTCTCCAGCCAGTTGCAGAAGGCCAGACTGGACCAGTAATCCACGCAGCGCACAGGTTGATTTTCTTTTCCGTCCACCACACTGTAACTGTAGCTGCCTGAGGTTCCTGAACGATTGATGAAACCACCGCCCACGGTTGGCCCATCTCCCCCCATGGAATCTGAATAGAGCCCATACGGATCACTCTTCGCCGCCGCATTTAAAAACTCCGCGTACTGCGAAACCGTCACTTCGTATTTGCTGATTTGATAGGTGTAGCTCACAGAGCCAAGATAAAACGGATCATAGGGCGGACCCCATGGGCGTGGGTCCGCTGGATTCCCGGGATCGCCAATGGTGACCATGTCAAGCAGCACGTCGCCTCGACTGCCTGTTCCGATAAGAAGCAACGCCACTGCAAACAGGACGGAAATCGTTTTCATTATTCCACCTCCGGAGAGCAAAAGGCATCAAGAGGCCCAATGTTGATCTGTTGAATCTGAATCGTCTCACTGTCGGTGTTGTCCGTATTGGAAAACTCGACATGCGGAAACAGACCATTTGGAAAGGAGGTGGCGATATTCATGTTGTGAGGCGTATTCACCAGCAGATTCGTTCCATAATAAATCCGGCATGCATTGGTGGAGACCTGGAAAGATACAGCCCGATCCGGGACATATGTAATATAATGAGCCCACCCCACCCAATCCCGGCTTTGATCGCCGGTTCCCCATTGCCTAATGGCATCGAATCCCAGCGTTTGGTGATCACTTTCATATTTTATCTCCGCATAAAGCCCCACCCCCGCATAACTGCTGTATAATTCATAAGGGACATTCTCTGGTAGCCAGGCGATTTTCAGAATTCCATCGCCCAGATCTGCGACATGAACGGAGAATTCAATCACCGCATCGTTCTGCGGAGCGGAAACATGGACCGGGTTTTGAAAATCCACATTCGGATTCAACCACGTAAACCCCTTATGAACCTCCTCTGGAATCAGCACGGCTGTGCCGTTGGTAAAATACGACTCGGTATCACGGGCGTTCGACCAGTAGCGCCGGACGGCAAGGGTATCCGGCGCATCCCGCAGCATCATTTCATTGGGCAAATCTTCGAACGAGGAGGCGTAGCTCACGGACGGTTGCCTGTCCGGGCGTTCCGCGCGGAAATTGTCCAGTTCGACATGGTTCACATACGCGCCGGTTAATTGTTCCGCTTCCACCACGGCCACCGCACCGTTAGCCCACGAAGAAGGATTAACGGTATGTGCCCCGCTGCACATCGTGATGTTGTTATATTTCAGTTCGTAGGACGCTTGGCTGACATGCA
>CAZISY010000120.1:0-2641 GCA_964542025.1 uncultured Verrucomicrobiota bacterium | reverse complement strand
CCGTCATTTACCGCACTGAACGTATTGAGATAGAACTCGGAGTAGACGTTTTCCTTGAGGGCGCGGGTGTTCAGGTTCTGGACAACGGACTGGAGGGCTTCGTGGGGGGTGTAGTATTCGTGGTTGTAGGTGGCAAATTTGGCCTGGAGGTCGTCGTAGGAATCTTCCACCAGATTGGGGCGCATGTTGGTGGGATTGGTGCGGTGTTCCAGACCCCAACCGTCCCAGCGGCGTTCAGGGCGCGAGCTGTCGCTCCAACCCCAACTTCGGAAGTTCCAGTGTCCCCAACCAATGCCGTTGGCATTGAACTGACGCAGAAAAACGTCGTAGTTCTGCGGGTCGCCCGGATTGAATTCACCAATATAGACCGGCACATTGCGTCTTTTCATGAAGCGGGCGTAAAACCGCACCAGTTCATCCACCACGCTTTTTTGGTCTTCAAACGTGAACCCGATATCATTCGTGTTCCACACGCCGGTATGGTCGTAGTGATGGAAGGTGTAGCAAACGTTGGTCCAGTAGTTGGTGGGCAGCGGGCAGGCGGCTTCGATGTCGCCCCACATGTTGGTGTACATGAAGTTACTGGTGAGAAAAACGATGTGCTGCGTGTCGTTGGAGCGGATGGCGGTGTATATCCGGCTCAACGCAGGGAGAATCTGGTTGGTATAAGCAAACACATGCGTTTGATTCGTATTGATCCACGGATCGGGCTCGTTGAAGAGTTCATAGCCCGCCACGGTGGTGTTGGTGGCGTAGCGCTGGGCGATGGCGACCCAGAGCGCTTCCGTGCGCCGCTGAAAATATTCGCTGTCCCAGAAGCGGTTATTGAGTTCTCCCGGAATGCCGGTGTGGTCCGCGAAGCTTTGTCCGCCGACCACCCCGTGCAGGTCCAAAATGCAGTAGAGTCCACGCCGGGCGCATTCGGCCAGCACCCAATCCAACTGCGCCCAGCCGCCTGGCAGATAATTGGTGGGGTTGGCATCATCTTCCAGCAGGGTGTGGAGGAACGGCAGGCGAATGCAATTATAGCCCAGTGACTGAATCTCATCGAGGTCGTTGGTGGTGAAGTAGGCGTTGCGGAAGGTGCTCAGCAGGGCATCGGTATTGGCATGACGGTAGAAACGCAAACCGACAAAGTTGCAGACATCCCCGTTGGTGGAACGGCCTTTCACATACACCGTATGTACGCCGGTTGGTATGTTGGTGATGAAGCCTTCATATTGCGCCGCACACCACCAGGAACCGGATGAACCGATTTTCACACTGCCGATTTTGTTATTAGCCTGCGTGTGGTTGTCGACATACATATCGAGCCATTGTCCCCCAAAGGCATCCGTATTGGTTACCGCCGCCGCCACGGAAACGCGGTCTACCCCGGTGCCGAAATTTACATTGCTGAAGCATATCCAGTCGTTATGGCTGAACCAGCCAATAGCGGCAAAGCCGCCGTTAATCGAGGTTCCACCGACGCCGAAACTGCCGTTGGTTTGCGAGGCCAGCAGCGCCACGGAATGATCAAAGCGTTTTTGGAGCAGTTCATTTAACGTGGCTTCGGGCACTTTATCGGCGTCGTAGACTTTGCCGATGTAATTCGTGACGACCCAGCCGGTGGGCAGACAGCCCAGCATCCAGTGTTCATACGCCAGCCAACCGCCGATGCTCAGGCTTTTGAGCACCACCGCGTTACCGTGCTCATCCACCAGTTGTGTGCCGGATTGGGTGATCATTTGACGGGCGGGCAGGGAGTAGCGATTCAGCGGGTCGGACCCCGCAGTGATTTCATCGCCATCGTTTAAATAGTCACCGTCCGTATCAGCGTTGAACCTGTCGGTGCGGTGGATAAAGATTTCGCGGGCATCGGAAAGGCCATCCCCGTCGCCATCGAAGTCGGCATTGCCGAGACGGTAAAACAGCATGTTGTCCGCCGTATAGCCGGTGTCGGTCCAATCCACCGTAGACCCGGAATTGCAGGAGACATATTCCGCGCTGATGAGCCAATTGCTCTGCATCAAATCATCGGAGGAAAACACGTCCACCCGGTTTGTGAAGTCCGTCGGAGCAAAAATGGAGAGGCACATGCCTGTGGAGGAGCGCGAAATGCCGCTGATATGCAGGTCGGCGGGTGTCGCCATGCTCCGCATCGCCATCACGGCAGGTTCATCCAGGGAAACGGCAGCCGCACGGGAGACCCTGGGCGAAGTCTTTTCATACGCGGCGACCTCATCGGTGTCGATGAGCGTAACCTCCACCTGCACGCGTGCCGGGTCGTACAGGTCCAGTACGGACTGAACGGTGGCCACGGATTCCTTCGTCAGTGCGGCATCCTCCGTAGCCAGCATGGAATCCAGATACGGCGCACGACGAGCCAGACTGTCGGCCAGCGACTCGGAGGGTTTCACCACATAGATCAGGCGTCCCTTCGCATCCAGAAACACAATATCCCGTGTATTCCGATCCTGAGCGATGGTGAGGTCATACACCGCCACCCCGTTTTCCTCGCGGGCGGGCAGGTCATACAAAAAGGCCGATGGGAACCGGCTCAGATCACAGGCCAGCAGCGGATTCCGGGCATTGATCGTATAGGGTTCGGATCCCGGCAACGGCGGCAGACTTTCCCGGAACGATTCATACCATCCCGCCA
>CAZISY010000119.1:0-7928 GCA_964542025.1 uncultured Verrucomicrobiota bacterium | reverse complement strand
GTGATGGATTCGATGAAGTAGAGGCGTTCGTCGGAGGGGTCGATCCAGCAGGCGGCGCGGTAGTTGCCGTTGCGGTGGAGGATGCCCCTGGGTTTGAAGAGCCCGGTCATGGTCGTGCGTTCGATACCTTCATGCGGGAGGGTTTGGGTTTGACGGCGAACCAGGCAGGGCGGGGCCTGCCGCTGCATCCATTGATCCAAAGGAACATCCAGCCAGCTTTTAACCATACCGAGCCGCTGGACGCGGAGTTGGTCGGGACGCCGCTTCTTTGCGGGAGCGAACGTGATTTGTGCGCAGGCGGGCTGGATATGGCAATCCGTCATGCGGTAATCGGACGGTACGAGCAGATCCATGCCGAACGCGCGCCAGCGGATGGGTTCATTCGGTCCGGGGGTCAGGAGTCGGCAGGAATGCAGGATGGTGCTTTCGAGGACTTTGTCGCGTTCATTCGGCCAGAGGAAGACCAGTTCGGTGAGGAGACGGCCCGCTTCGTGGTAAAAACCGAAACGGGACATGGGATGTTCCTTCTGCTGTCCGATCACGCCGTGCCATCCGGCTATTTTGGCGGGGGCGGATTCAAAAAGGGTTTTGTTTTTTTCGAGTTTGCTGGTGTAGTCCGACATCAGGCGGGGGAGGTCGGGCGGTTTGGGGACGACGGCCCAGCTTAATTCGAGGCGGAACTGGCGGGCATCGGCGAAGGCGCAGCGTCCCTGAGCTTCTTCCCGGGAGAACTGAAGCATTTCCCAGTCGGGCGGGAGACAGAGTTGCAGGTTTCTCCAGATCCAAAGCAGGGGTTTTACGGCGTCGGGCATGTTAATCCTTGCGTTGTTCGATGCGGTCGAGGCGTTCTTTGATTTCGCGAAGTTCCTGAAGAATGGCCTTCTCCCGTTTTTCTTTGGCTTTTTCGCCCTGCTGCAGAAACTGCATGGCGATATAGGCGGTGAAGGAGCAAAAGAGTCCCACGCCGGCCGTCATCAGGATGACGCCCATAACGCGTCCCGCCGGGGTAACGGGATAGTGGTCGCCATAGCCCACGGTGGTGATGGTTTCGAACGACCACCAGAGGGCATCGGAGGCGGTGCGGATGTTGGAGTTGGGGGCGGTTTCGCAGTTCAGCATCACGCCGGATGAAAAGATGACGAGTGCGGCAGTCATCATCAGGATGGTGGCGAAGGTTCCCTTGGCGCGGTTGGCGAAGAGTACTTTGAAGATGTGGCGCAGCGAGCGGATGGCGCGAAGCACGCGGAAAATACGGATGGCGCGGAAGACGCCTCCCCATTGAAAACAGGCCAGATTGGGGATGCTGGAAACCAGATCGATCCACCCCCATTTCATATAGCCCCATTTGCTTTTTGCGCGGATGAGATTGCAGGTAAAATCACCGAAGAAAAAGAGGCAGACGGCATTGTCAGCCAGATTGAGTATGCGGATGGTTTCAGCGGGCAGACGGAAAGCGGTTTCAAAAAGCAGAACGATCAGGACATAGAAACAAAGGAAGAGCATGACGGCCTGCCAAATGCCATTGGCGGTTTCTGCGTGTTTATGCGGTTGGCTGCTCACATTGGTATCCTGAATGGTGTCAAATGCACGCGGCGGATAGTAGGGAGGGGGCTGTTTGAGGTAAAGGGAAAAGCGGGGTGCAGTTTGCGGTGGAGGCGGGTTTGGGCGGGGGCTGTACAAGCGGCGGAGGGGATGATAGGCTCGCGCCCATGAAAGATATGCAGTTCATTACCGATCGGCAAATCTATGAGCAGGTGGTTCAGGAGGCCGTGCCGTCCGCGCGGGAATTTTTATGGCTGGCCACGTCCGATTTGAAGGATTTGCATGTGCATCGCGGGAAGCGAATGATTCCTTTTCTGGGGGTTCTCTCGGAGCTGGTGGAGCGGGGGGTGGCGGTACGGCTGCTGCACGCGAAGGAGCCCGGTCCGATGTTCCGCCGGGATTTTGACCGCTATCCGAATTTGATCAGCGGGATGGAGCGGATTTTGTGTCCGCGGGTTCATTTCAAGAGCGTGATTGTGGATGGCAGGCTGGCGTACAGCGGCAGTGCGAATCTGACCGGTGCGGGGTTGGGGGCGAAGAGTGATTTCCGGCGGAATTTTGAAGCGGGATTCATTACGACGCGTCCGGAGTGGGTGGAGATGATCATGGCCCAGTTCGATCAGATTTGGATGGGCGCTGAATGTGCGAAGTGCGGGCGAAAGAGTCATTGTGCGGATTATGAAGCACTGACGGATGATGCGCCGTAGCGGCCTTTCGGGATTTACGGTTTCGCGGGTTGCAGAATGGCCGTATTCGCCGCATAATCCGCGAAAAGGAGCGTGACGTATGCCGGAGGAAACAACGTGGGTGCCTTTTTCGCTGCTGGAGTCGTTCACGACGGATGTATTTCGGAGCATCGGAGTCCCGGATGAGGAGGCGCGGATTTGCGCAGATGTGCTGATCAGCGCGGACCGGCGCGGTATTGATTCACATGGCGTGGGACGGCTGAAGACGATCTATTATGACCGCATTGTCAGTCAGCATGTTCAGGAGCCGGTGACGCGGCTGGAGGTCGTGCGTGATTTGAAAGCCACAGCGGTGCTGGATGGGCATCACGGTATGGGCGTGGTGATTGCAAAGCGGGCCATGGAGATGGCGATTGAAAAGGCGCGGGACTATGGGCTGGGCATGGTGGCGGTACGAAATTCCACGCATTACGGTTTTGCGGCGTATTATCCGATGATGGCCTGCGCAGCGGGTATGATCGGGGTGACCGGCACGAATGCGCGGCCATCGATGGCGCCGACGTTTGGTGTGGAAAATATGCTGGGCACCAATCCGCTGGTTTTTGCCATGCCTTCGGATGAGCCGTTCCCCTTCACCAATGACTACGCCACGTCCATTATCCAGCGCGGGAAAATTGAGCAGTACGCGCGCGAAGGGAAGGCGTGTCCGCCGGGGCTGGTGATTGACAGTCGCGGAGAAACGCTGACCGATCCCGGACGTATTTTGACGGACCTGACGCGCGGGGAAGCGGCGCTGGCGCCGATCGGCGGACTCACCGAAGAAACCGGCGGACACAAGGGGTACGGGTTTGCGGCTGTGGTGGAAATTTTGAGCGCGGCCTTGCAGCAGGGGGCGTACCTGGGGATGCTGAACGGCGTGGATGAGCAGGGGAACCGCTGTCCGTACAGGCTCGGTCACTTTTTCATCGCGATGAACATTGAGGCGTTCACAGAGCCGGATGCCTTCAAAAAAACGACCGGGGACATTCTGCGTGCGCTGCGGGCTTCCCGCAAAGCGCCCGGTCATGATCGGATTTATACGCACGGGGAAAAGGAGTATCTGACCATGCTGGAGCGCCGTGAAAAGGGCGCGCCCATCGTGCCCGCGCTGCAGAAGGAGCTGATCACCATGCGCGATGAACAGGGGCTGCATCAGTACCGATTCCCGTTTGAGTGATTATGCGATAAAACACCGGGTAGACAATACACATCAGCATGTGTATATCAATGTGTGGAGGTGCGCCGTGGCTACTAATCTTCAATTGGATGACGAGTTGATTGCAAAAGCCGTAAAGCTGGGCAGGCATCGCACAAAGCGGGAGGCGGTGATGTCGGCTCTTCATGATTATATTCATCATAAGGAGCAGGATCATATCGTGGCACTGTTTGGGACCATCGATTATTCGCCGGATTACAATTACAAAAAACAGAGGGCCAGAAAATGAGGGTGTTGGTGGATACCTGTGTCTGGTCGCTGGCGCTACGGCGTGAAACAGCATCGAATCACCGGTGGGTTTCGGAATTGCGTTCTCTGGTGACGGATCACCGCGTGGACATAATCGGCCCGATTCGCCAGGAATTGCTTTCGGGTATTCAGGACCCCAGGCAGTTCGATGCGTTAAAAAAGAATCTGGATGCCTTTCCCGATCTGCCCATCATCACGGATGATTACGTCGAGGCGGCTCAGATGTACAATCGCTGCCGTTCTCATGGGATTCAGGGATCCAACACGGATTTTCTCATCTGCGCCGTTGCCCTGCGCTATGCGTGTTCCATTTTTACCGAGGACAGGGATTTTTCATTTTTCGCCAGACACCTGCCAATCACCCTGCACAATCTGTGAGTACGGTATGAAAAAACGATATGTCATAGCGCTGGATCAGGGGACGACAAGTTCGAGGGCGATTCTGTTTGATGCGGAGGGGCGGATCGCGGCGTCGGCCCAGAAAGAGTTTCGGCAGATTTATCCTGCGCCGGGGTGGGTTGAGCAGGACCCCATGGAAATCTGGGCGACGCAAAGCGGCGTGATGACGGAGGTCATTGAGCGGGCGGGGGTGCGTCCGGCGGAACTGGCGGGCATCGGCATCACCAATCAGCGCGAGACGACGGTGATTTGGGAGAAGGCCACCGGCGTGCCGATCTACAACGCGATCGTCTGGCAGTCGCGCCAGACATCGGCGTTGTGCGATGTGCTCAAGCGCGATGGCTTGAGCGGGCATGTGCATGCGGTAACGGGGCTGGTGATAGATGCGTATTTTTCCGCCACGAAGATACGGTGGATTCTGGATCATGTGGAGGGCGCCCAGGCGCGTGCGGAGCGCGGCGAACTGCTGTTCGGCACGATGGATACCTGGCTGCTGTGGAAATTGACCGGCGGGCGCGCGCATGCGACGGACGTGAGCAACGCCTCGCGCACCCTGCTGTTTGATATTCGCCGGCGTGACTGGGACGACCTGCTGCTGGAGCGGCTGCATATACCGCGGGCACTGCTTCCGGAGGTGCGTTCGTCCAGCGAAGTATACGGTTTGGCGCATTTGGGCGGGCATGAAGTACCCGTGGCCGGCATCGCGGGCGATCAGCAGGCGGCGCTGTTCGGGCAGGCGTGTTTCGCGAGCGGTATGGCCAAGAATACCTACGGCACCGGCGCGTTTCTATTGCAGCACACCGGGACGAAACCCGTCTTTTCGGAGAACGGCCTGTTGACCACCATGGCGTGGGAAGTGGATGGCGTTGCGGAGTATGCCATCGAGGGATCGGTCTTTGCGGCGGGCGCGGTGGTACAGTGGCTGCGCGATGAGCTGGGGCTGATTCGGGACGCGGCGGACACGGAATATTTTGCGAACAAGGTGGCGGATACCGGTGGGGTCTATCTGGTGCCGGCCTTCACCGGACTCGGCGCGCCGTACTGGGATATGTATGCGCGGGGTGTGATGACCGGCCTCACGCGCGGAACCAATCGCGATCATCTGGTACGCGCCGCGCTGGAATCGATTGCCTATCAATCGTCCGACGTGCTGAAACTGATGGCGGATGAGGCGGGCGCGCCGTTGAAAGAGGTTCGTGTGGACGGCGGGGCCAGCGCGAATAATTTTCTTATGCAGTTTCAGGCGGACGTGCTGGACGTGCCGGTACTGCGTCCGGAAATCACGGAAACGACCGCGCGCGGGGCGGCGTGCCTGGCTGGGTTGGCCACGGGCTTCTGGAAAAACCGGGATGAGCTGGCGGATCTGTGGCGGCTGGAACGGCGTTTTGAACCGCAGATGGACGGAGCGCAAAGGCAGGCGCTGCTGGTCGGCTGGCAGCGCGCCGTCGCCCGCGCCCGTTCGTGAATGCGATTGAAGTAATCGGCCATTTTCCTGCCGTTTACCGGTGGAGGGACGCGCTCTGTCGCGTCCGTGGTTTTGACGGAGCAAAACCCTCCAGAGAACCGGGGATGTGGTTGAATCGCGTCGTTGCGCCGGTAAATTAGCTGTTGCAGGAAAGAGTGGAAGGGGTGTATGTGTACAACACACTCAAAAGGACTGAAAAATTCAGGCACGCTGCGGCAGTGGTTAAGGCACGTTTCATAGCGGATATATACTATGCCAAATGTTGGAAAATTCGGGCCGTATAGATTGTTTTTCTATTCATCGAACGGCGTGGAACCAATTCATGTCCATGTTGAAAGAGATGATCGTGTCGCAAAAGTTTGGATATATCCCGTGCGTCTTCAGAGCAGCGGTGGTTTCGGGCGATCTGAAATGTGCGACATTTTATCCGTGGTTCAAAAAAACACGAAAATCATAGAAAGGAAGTGGCATGAATACTTCGGCTGATAAGACAAGGCTTGCAATAGAAGCCGTTCATACCACGACCGACACGTTGAGCGTGGACTTGACGGATGGACGGACGATTTCCGTTCCACTCGCCTGGTATCCCCGATTGCTTTACGGACAGCCCGAAGAACGACTGGCATGGCGGTTGATTGGAAAAGGGGAAGGCATCCATTGGCCCAGCCTGGATGAGGACATCAGTCTTGAAGGCATCATTTCCGGTACACCCTCGACAGAAAAGGCAACGGCGCTGCACAAGTGGATGTTGACCCGAATAAAAACAAAAAAACCGTTACGCAAGCGAGCACAGCGAGCTGTGTCGACAAAATAACACGCGGCGAACTTCAGCAAAGCGCCATCCCCACGAAGCGGAAAAAGGTTGGCGGGGTCAGTGATCGTCCAGTTACATGTATTGCCGGGAGGGGGGCGGCAACACGCCGTTAAGATGGTGAGAGCAGGATGAAAAGGGCAACGCCGGGAGGGCGATGCCCTGCTGTCAGCCGATTAAGCCCAGCCATTCCCAGGCGGCAACGGATAACAGGAAGTGGGCCGTGATTACGCCGACGAGTGTTCGCTGAACGGAGTACATCCATCCCAAAAAGAGTCCGGCCAAAAAGGTGCCGATCACGGTCGGCAACGCATAATGCAGGTGCGCCACGGAAAACAGCGCGGAGGCGAGGAGAATCGCCATGAGGCTGCTGTACTTTCCGTCCAACACGCGTTCCGCTGTGTTTTGAATGAATCCGCGTGCGATTATTTCCTGCACAATGACGCTAAGCAAATAAGGAATCAGTGGGAGTAATGACCAGTTCCGCTGGAATACAAGTTGTCCGTACCACGGAGACCAAGCTTGCCGGACCAGCCAGGCTTTCACTCCTATGAGTAGCAGGATCAGGGGCAAACAAGCCGGCAGCGTCATGCTCAGGGAGCGCCAGCCGCCCTTCAGGGTCAGGCCCCAGGTGGATAGCGGGCGATGATATTTCCGGAGATAAAGGCCCATGCCGGCCAGCATCACCAGCATCAGCCCGATGGTAACCGGCAGTCCTGAATGGTCGTCGATCCAATTCATCGCGAAGCCGATCTTCACGGTGAGTGAATAGGCAAAAAAGAAAAGTACGGTGGAGCAGAGCATAAAACCGCTCTCGGCACGAAGATGGGCCGCCTCTTTGAGTTCCTGATTCTGTCGATCAATGTGCTCCAGCTTCTGCTCCAACGCCATTTCGCGTGCTTCTATTTTTACACTCATTAATCCAAGCGTTTCGGCGAGGACCTGAATATTTCGCGGCGCCGATGGATGGTTCGTCAGCGCGAAGAGGCGTTTCGCGGCGTCATAGTTTCCGCGTATGATCTGGTTGGCTGAATCGGTCAGGTGCTGAATCATGCTGTCCATGCTATCCGTATCCTCCACGGGCGACATCCGCCTTTTTTCCCGATCCTCATCGTTTTGGACTTTCTGCACATCAAGAAGACTAGAAGTCAGGACGCCGTGAAGCCAGAGAAAAGAGTCCCCTAAAATTAAAAGTATGGAGGGGCGCGCGCAGTCGCAACCGGGTTTTCCAATGATTGGAAAAAAGGGGGGAAAAGTTTCCAACGATTGGAAAACGGAGCGGCGATTTTTCCAACGATTGGAAAAAAGCACAAAGGAGTTTCCAACGATTGGAAAAAGGTGGAGAATGGGCCCGTTTCGAGGGTGCAGTGACATCCGGGTGTTTGCCGGGGAGGGTGACTCATGGGCGAGCGGAGTGAACGTAGAGGCGGAGCCGTCGGGGCGGGGGGTATGCCGAATGACGAGGCGCGTTACCGGGAGATCCTTAACGCGATTTCGGAGGCGGTTATTATTCACGATCCC
>CAZISY010000118.1:0-7939 GCA_964542025.1 uncultured Verrucomicrobiota bacterium | reverse complement strand
ACGAAGGCGGCGAAGGGGGGCCAGGCGGGGTCGATGAAGAGGCGACCGAGGAGCAGGACGGTTTCGATCAGGGCGATTTGGGCGGCGCCGCAACCGGCGGGGTCGAAGGCGGCCATGTTGCGTCCGGCCAATTCGTCGTGCAGGTTCGGAGCGAGGGAGCCGTCGGGTATACCGATGGCGTAGACGGGGCGCTGTTCGGGCGGGAGAGGCGCGAGCTGATCGGCGATGAAACGGATTTCTTCCTGCGGGGATGTGAAGCGGCGGATTTGGGCGTCGCGGAGATCGATGAGTCCGTCGGCCCAGGCGTCGGGGGTGGGGCGTCCCCAATCATCAAAGCGCGCGGCTTCGGATTCGGGGGCGAGGATGGCGATATGCAGGGGGATGGTGTCGGGCAGTTTTTCCAGGGCGCGGAGCGCGAGGCGCGGCGGGTCGGGGCAGAAGAGGAGATGGACCGATTCAAATTCGCGGAGGGCATCAGGCGCAGGCGCGGCGGCGAGCTTGGCGGTGGTTTCATCGCGGAGGTTTTCGTGTTCTAGGGTTTTGAGGTAGAGGGATTCGAGGCGGACGAGGTCATGCCAGCGTTCGGGTTCGGGGTTGGCGGGGTAGGCGCGGGCGAAGGAGGCGAAGGTGTGGCCTTCTTCGCAGAGCAGGGAGCGCAGTTCGATGAGCTGGCGGGCGATGGCGGCGCAGGCGCGGCGGTCGCCCGCAGGGAGGGTCGAGCGGAAGAGCGTGGGCGCGTCGTTCGGGGCGAGGCAGGAAAGAACCTCCTGCCAGAGGATGGCGGAGTCAATAGCGTCGGCCACGGGGCGGGGATCGTCCGGGGTGGGTTGAAAGAGAAAGGAGGGCGTAACGATGCGTCCGGGCAGGACGGCGGAGTTTTTTTCGGCGGCGAGGACGGCGAGGCGTTCGCGGAGGCGGCGTCCGGCATGACTGGATGGTACGATGATGAGCTGGCGCGAGAGGTCGAGGAGTCCGTTTTTCCAGTTGTCAGGCCGGGTGAGATAGCCCGCGGCATGGGCGAGGGCGGGGCGGGTCCAATCAAAGAAATGGTGTGTTCTTTTCATGGGCGTTATCCGGTCAGGGATTGGTTGGTGCCGGCGCGGCATAGCGCAGCAGATTCCATATGCGGTCATCATCCTCGAAGGAGCCGAGATTCTGAAAGCCTTCGGATTTTGGGGTGATGGATGTGGAGTCGTCGGGCACCAGGAGGAAGAATTCCTGGCCGCGCTGCATGAGGGTGGGCACTTTTTCGGGGGTGACGACGTAGAGAATTTTCAGGGCGTGCAGGGTGAAGCCGATGGCCGGTTTCGGCGGATGCTCGCGCCGGTGTTCGTAGAGGTAATAGACTTTTGATCCGGAGGTCAGCAGGGCCATATCTTCGGCCTGTTCCTGATAATGATAGCGCTGATGTCCGGCCTGTGAATAGCCGTAGTAGCCGAAGGTGGCGAGGACCGTCATCCAAAGTCCAACGAGTATGAATGCGGCCTTGCGCAGCGGGCGTACGCTTTGGCGCCAACCGGCCGCGGCGAGCAGGAGGAGAAAAACCGCACCGGCCAGACAGCCCCAGCCGGGAATGCCTTCCACCTGCAGCTCGTCGATCAGCTCATGGGCAAGGAGCCAGGGTTGCAATGCGATCAGCACCGGGACCACCAGAGAAAGCGCGATGGCGATACCCCAGAAGATGCGAAGCAGGCGATGCGGAATCCGCTGTAGGCTTTCGATACGGATCACCTGATCCAGATAGACCGCGCACATTAGGCCGGCGGCGGGCAGCAGCGGGACAAGGTAGCGCTGGTTGCGCATGGGCCAGGCGCACAGAAACACAAACGACAGAAGGAACCAGGCCAGCGGAAAGAAGCGCGCCCTTCCGCCCTCGCGGTTTTTGAAGGGGTGAAACCACGAAGCGACCCACCAGAACGTCCACGGAAAAACAAAGGCCAGGATTCCGGCGTAGTAATACATCGGGCGGAACTGATCTTCGTCCACAGGCTTGTATTCATCGGCCAGCGAGGAGAGCGCGCCGGACTGTAATTCCAGCGTGTGGAGCAGCCAGGGTGTCAGAATAAGACCGCCGATCAGCGTGGCGACGAGCAGTCCCGCCGTATCCTTTCCGGGGTTTTTGGAGAGCAGTGCCAGCGCGAGGATCAGGGGGCCCAGAACCCAGACGGCGCCGACGGGGCCCTTGGTCATCAGGGTGGCGCCCAGCGCGAGCCCGCCGAGAACCCAGAACAGCCAGGCGGCGGCGGAACGCGGATTGCTGTTGCGCGAGTAAATGGCCTGAATGCCGATGGCCACTGCGAGCGTGGCCCACCCCATCAGCTGGGCGTCGTAGGTGGCGTAGTGGGCCTGCTTGATGGTCAGAAAAAAGGTTCCGGTGGCCAGCGCCGCCAGACAGGCCGCGTACCGGCTGCACAGGCGGAGGGCAATCCAGAATACGGAGGCCAGGCTGATCAGGATGGTGATAATCGTCATCAGGCGGGAGCCGAACGCCAGCTGTTCCATAGTGACGGAGTCCGGGGAAAATCGGTGCCAGGCGAGGAGGTTGAGCCAGACCAGCATGGGGGGTTTTTCAATGCGTATGACGCCGCCGTCCCAGGTCGGATTCCACCAGGCCATCGGCTCGCCCTCTTTGACGCGCAGCCAGGTTTCAAGGCTGGTTTGCGTACAGATTCCCTCCATCGAACGCGCCGGGGAGGGCCGGCCGACAAAGATCAGGCCCTGCGGAAGGGTGAGCAGAAGCAGCAGAAGGAGAAAAAAAACGGTCTGGATTCCGGGCCGATTCGTCGTATTATTTTCAGCGTTCATGTGTGATGTTCCTTGGTCACTGTGATGTAGCATGCAAGGGGTGGGGATACCAATGAAAAACTCAGAGAGCATGAAAAAGCGACGCGGACGAAACTGTTTGCTGTTCTTTGTGCTGCTCGCCGCCTGCGCGCTGCCGCTGCTGGTGCATTATAATACGTCCGGTGCGGCCCGGATCATGGAAAACCTTTGCCTGATGTCGAGTCAGGAAACGTGGTTGCGTCAGCAGCAGGGGGAGACGGATGCCTGGCTGCTGCCCACCTGGAACGGGCGTCCGCGGGTGAACAAACCGCCCATGCTGGTCTGGATGAATCTGCTGGGGTGGAAGGCGCTTCCGGAGGATGCTTCCGTGGATCAGTTGATCGGGGCGGCGCGTCTGATGTCGGCGGGGATGGCGCTGCTGGCGCTGGCCTGCACCTACTGGATCGCCTGTTTGCTGGCGAATCACCGATTGGCGCGCCTGGCTATGCTGGTGACGGGGAGCAGTTTTCTTTTTATTCGGCAGGGGCGCTTCGCCACCTACGATACGCATCTGCTCGGGTGGGTGACGCTGGCGCTGGCGGCCGGGTGTCTGGCTCTGACTGCGAACGAATCGCGCGGACGGCGCCGGGCGGGGTGGCTGGTTTGCGGTGCGGCGTTCGGGGCGGCGCTGTTGACCAAGGGCGCTGTGGCCGCTTTGTTTGTGATGGTGCCGCTGCTGCTCTTTACCGTGATGCTTCGCCCGTGTGATGCCCGCGCCTATGCGGGTTTGGCCGTCAGCGGGGTGTTGGGTTTTCTGTTGTTCAGCTGCTGGTACGGCGTAATTTTCATGCGGTATCCCGAGGGATGGTCCTGGCTGCTCCGGGAATATCAGTTTCCCGCTCAGGCGTCGGCGAAACCGTTTTGGTATTATCTGGGATTTTTCGGGCTGATCTTTCCGTGGACGCTCTGGCTCATTCCCGCGCTGATGCTGCCGTTTCAGGGACGTAATGCGCATCCATTCAAACGGATTCACTGGCTGCCCTGGCTGTGGTTCGTGCTGGTGCTGGCGGTGCTTTCCATCCCTCACTCAAAAAATCAGCGCTACGTCGCGCCGCTGCTGCCCTCGGCGGGCATCATGCTGGCGCTGTATTTCGGCGTCATGGAGGAGCGCTATCACCGGTTCATGCGGAACCGGATCATCCGCGGGCTATCCATGCTGCACTGGATGGTGCTGGGCCTTTTGGTGACGGCGCTTCCGGTCGTTTTGCTGTTGCAGGACTGGTTTGCGCCGGGCGGCTCCCGTCCGATTGAGGGATTTCCGCACCTGCCCGGAATTCCAGTCTGGGGCGCTGTGATGCTTGGCGCAATTTTGGTGACGGCGCTGTTCGCTGCGGCGCGTTCATTCCACCGGGGTGCCATCATTCATTCCGTTGAAATAACAGCCGGTATTCTGCTGCTGGCTTCCGGAGTGGCCTACCATGCCTATGCCGTTTCGAAAGACAACGGCTTCTATCCGCACCGGGACGATGCCGAGCGCGTGGCGGCCTACCGAAGCGACCTGCCCCTGTATTATTATTCCACCGTTCCCGATGCACAGCGAATCGATCCGTTCTCTCTCCCCAAACCCGACCGCGACCCCGACAAGGAATTTCTCATCTATTACCGCGGCATTATCCCCGCCAAAACCCCCGAAGAAATCCGCATGCTGGCGGAACACCAGACGCCCTGCCGCGTGTGCGTACGGGATGTGCCGGATCGCGCGGAACTGCTCGACGCCTGGGGCTTTCAGTACTGTTTCACGTTTGACGATGGCGGCGGTCCGGCGTGGAAATTGTACGAATTTCATCCGTAGTCCGTCTGTTTTCAGGTATAAGACCGAAAAAAGGCCCATGGAAAACAGGTATGACAACAGCGGTAATCAGCGGAAAAACAAAGGCTTCACTCTATCTCCTGATGGGTTTGGCGATCCTTCTTTTTGCCGTGCGCAATCTGCCCTGGCACCTGGATAATTACGACCAGGCCAGGCAGGCGTATGCGGCGCTGGATGTGGTGCTGAACGGGCATTGGCTGTTCCAGGAGTTGCCGTACGGCGGGTTTGCCACGAAGCCTCCGCTGACGGCCTGGCTTCAGGCGGCGTGTTTTTATCTGACCGGCGGCAACTGGGATCTGGCCTGGCGCCTGCCTTCTTTTGCCGCCGCGATCACCCTCCTTCTGCTGATGTACCGGCAGGGATTGCGCATGGGCGGAGCGCTCGGCGCCGCGCTGGCCATCGCCGCCCTGGCGTTCAATATGCTGTCGATCCGAATTGCCACGCTGGTACGCACGGATATGCTGCTCGCCCTGCTCTCGTTCCTCCCGGGTTTATTCATCCTGAATCATGTGGAACAGCAACGCCCCTGGACCGCCCGCGATGCCGGATGGTTTATGCTGATGCTGTTTGGCGCCGTGTTCACCAAGGGACACGCCGTCTACGCCTTTTTGCTTCCGGGCCTGGCGGCCTACGGGCTGATTCAGTGGAAACGGCACGAAAAAAACAACGCCTGGCCGGGATTCCTTCCGCTGCTGATTCCCATTCTGCTGCTCGTCGCCGCGCTGGGCTGGGCCTGTTGGCACTACCCCGATTTTTACGAACAAATCGTCGTCGGCGAAATGGCCGTCGCCTTTCAATCCACGGGAGCCGGCGATGAAAACCAGCCGTTCTTTTATTACATGGTCCACCTGCTTCACAAATGGGCGCCGTGGAGCCTGCTGCTGATTCTGCTCGCCGGTTCGCTGGCCAAACGAATGAACGAATGCTGGAAACAGCCCGGCTTTGTTTGGCTGGTATGCTGGTCGCTGGGCGGACTCCTCACGATGTCACTCATTCCGGACAAACGGGTGGACCGCATTTTCCCGGTCATTCCCCCGCTCACGCTGCTGCTCGTTTTCTTGGCCTCGTTCTATGATCGCGCCACGCTGCTTCGGATGAATTACCGGCGTTTTATTATTGGACTGGTGATCATTGGCGCCTGCCTGTGGACGGCTTATGGATTGTCGGAAATGGGGAACGACATGCGCCGGAAATCCAATGCCCTGCGGGCCTTTTCCGGGCGTATAGCCAATCGGATTCCTGCGGATCGACTGGGCGTGGCGGGGCCTTTGGCAGAGGGCTTCCTGTGCTACTTCCGAATAACGGAAGATCTGTCGCCGACGGAAGCCGAGGCCGCCTGGAAGGCCGGCGCGCTGGATGCCCTGATCCTTTCGCAGGCGCAGTTGACCGGGAACGAGCCGGTATTCGCTCCGTACCAGGTGCTGGATCAGGTGCAGGATCCCTTCAACGAAGAAAGTTATCTGTGCATCATTCCCGCGCCGAAAAAACCTTGAACCCCCGTGAATTCAGCCTGCAACATTCTGCGGACCCGGCGTACCGCACACCCCGCCCGCATTCCGGCGAACAAAGAATGTTGATCACCGCAGCGTGAATTTGCTAACGAGGACTTTTCACCCACGGACTCACGAAGGAAAACACCATGGAAACGCTGAAACTGGACCTGACCAATCTTTCAAAATCCTTTCCCGATTCATTCACCCCCGAACAGCGGGCCAAAGCCCAGACGCTCTTTCTCAAACGACTCTCGGCGGATGCTCACGCCTTTTACAAAGGGAAAATTCAGATCCTGCCCCGCGCCGGCGTGTACGGATTTAACTGGTTCAACGTGTGGTACACCCCGGGCGTATCCAAAATCTCCACCACCATCCGTGACAGCAACGACACCTCGCTCGACCTGACCTGTCGCGGCAATATGGTGGCGGTTGTTTCCGATTCCACCCGCGTCCTCGGCGATGGCGACTGCACCCCTCCCGGCGGCATGGGCGTCATGGAAGGCAAAGCCTTTCTGATGAAATATCTCGGCGGCGTGGATGCCGTTCCCCTGTGTATGGATTCGCGGGACGCCAGCGGCAAACACAGCGCCCAGCGGATCATTGACTTCGTGAAAATGGTTCAGCCGTCCTTCGGTGCCATCAATCTGGAAGATATTTCGCAGCCCAACTGCTTCAAGGTACTGGACGAATTGCGCGACGCCTGCGATATCCCCGTTTGGCATGATGACGCCCAGGGCACCGCCTGCGTGACCCTCGCCGGAACCCTGAACGCCCTGAAACTCGCCGGCAAAAAACTTTCAGACGTGCGCATTGTCATGCTCGGCGCGGGCGCCTCCATGACCACCATCGCCCGCCTCCTCATCACCGATGGCGCCGATCCAAAAAAACTGGTCCTCTTCGATTCCAAGGGATCCCTGCATCTCGGACGCGATGATATCCGCGCCGACGCACGCTACTACCGCAAATGGGAGCTTTGCGAAGCCACCAACCCCGAACGCTTCCCCGATGAAGCGTCGGCGATCCGGGGCGCCGACGTACTCCTCGCCGCCTCTACACCCGGCCCCGACACCATCAAGGCCGACTGGATTCGCACCATGGCCCCGAACGCCATCGTCTTTGCCTGCGCCAATCCCGTGCCCGAAATTTATCCCTACGCCGCCAAAGAAGCCGGCGCCTTTATCGTGGGAACCGGCCGCGGCGATTTCCCGAATCAGGTCAACAACTCCGTCTGTTTCCCCGGCATTCTAAAAGGCGCATTGCTCGTGCGCGCCCGAAAAATCACCGATGGCATGGCCATCCGCGCCGCACACTCCCTCGCCGATTTTGCCGCAGGGAAGGCGAACTTCGATCCCGAACACATTATGCCGACCATGGATGATTCCGCCGTCTTTGCCGAACAGGCCGCCGATGTCGCCATGCAGGCCATTCAGGAAGGCGTCGCCCGCGTCGAGAAAACCCGTCGGGAAGTGTACGAGGCCGCCGCGACGGACATTGACCAGTCGCGCCGACTATTCCAAATGGCGATGGAACAGGACTTCATCCGCAAGCCCCCGCAAACCATGCTGACCGATGCCCTGGCCTGGGCCGTTGAGCAGGTCCGCGGATAAAACTTCCAATCGTTGGAAAAATAGAGACCCGTTTTTCCAATCATTGGAAAGTGCCCTGATGGCACCTTTTCAATGGCCCCAACTGGAGCCGAAAAGTACAGCCGGCGCTGTGATCCAACCTCTTCCTGCGTATGTTGATCTACGTGGAGGGCGGCGGGCCTCCGCCGCCTCGCGCCTGGAGACCTGTGACCGCCGCACATCCGTTC
>CAZISY010000117.1:7129-8286 GCA_964542025.1 uncultured Verrucomicrobiota bacterium | reverse complement strand
TTGTGTTTCAGGTTGGAGGGCGAGCGTCCCCGCGAGCCGTCTTTGGACTTTTGTCAGTGGCTCCAACGATTGGAAATTCAGGACGGAGTGCGTCATGGGGCCAGCCCCCCGGAAACGCGGAAAAACGCGGAAGGCGCCTCCCGGGGAATCGGCACGGTGAGCGTCTCGTTCGTGGCCGTCAACCCGGAGCGCACGACCGACCAGACGCCCGTCAGGGTCGCTGCGGATTCCAGACGGTAGACGCGCCCGGACGCCGCATAAAACGAACAGGCCGCCGCGCCGGAGGGAATGCCGAGTTCGAAAAATGAGGCACCGTTGGTCGGGTCCGTTCCGGCGATGTATTCTTCTTCATTGGAAAAGCCGTCGCCATCCAAATCCACGCAGGGGCGCGCGCCGGTGGAACCGATGGCGGCGTTTTCCCAGGTGTCGGCCATGGCGTCGTCATCCCGATCGGAAGTCCGCGTGCCGGGGTACCAACTGCGCAGGACGGAAAAATCCTGCGTGTGGCTGCCCCAGACGTTGGGACGGCTGAAGGTGGAGTCGGTGGCGTCATCCCAGTTCATCCAGTCGGAGTCGGCATTATCGGCTTCGCGGCGGGCGGCTTCATCCAGGGTCAGGCTCATGGTTTTGGTGCGGTCTTCACCGAATACGGCGAAGCGTACCGCGCCGGACGCATCCAGAATGCGGATCAGCCATTCTTCATGCCCCACGGAGAAGGTGCCGGGTTTTTCGCCGGAGACGTTGATGACGGTGGTCACCATCGGATTCGCGGTGGCGGCCTCGCCGCGGGAGCAGATGTTCATCCACCAGTCGCCGCGGATCGGATCGAACGTCATGTCGGTTTCGGCCTGCGTGGTTTCAATCAGCGTCAGGATGGCGCCCCGGCGCAGATCGGCGAGCCAATCGCTGTTGGAAAAGGTGATCTCGCCCTGCTTGATGCCGGTGCTGCCGAGCCAGATGTTCCACTCGCCGGAGAGGTCGCCCTGTTCGGCCCATTGAATGCGCCAGCCGCGCAGATCCAGGTGATCCTGCGTCACCACAAATTCTATCCAGTTGCCGCCGTTGCCGGGGATGCGTCCGAAAAAGGCGTCCGATCCGGCGTTGCCGAGATACTGAAGATTGCGGACGGAATTGTATTCATTCAGCAGGAGCGGAGG
>CAZISY010000117.1:5719-7029 GCA_964542025.1 uncultured Verrucomicrobiota bacterium | reverse complement strand
TCTTTCGTCACCACAAGTTCCATCCAGGGGCCGCCATTTCCGGCAACGCGGCCGATGAGACGGTCATCCGCATTGGTATCGGCGCCGCCGGGGTACGCCGCATCGGCCACGGCGTTGTATTCATTGATGACAAGCTGCCCCGAATTGGTGAAGAGGCCCCAGCCCCGCAATCGGCGGGCGTCCTGCACGGCGGCGGAATCTCCGCTCACCCGGTTCAGCGCGCCGAAGCTCGAAAAGTCGCGGTCTTTGTATTCCTCCGCCGTGCGCATTTCGGAATCAAAGGCGTCGTCCAGCGCCAGCACTTCGGCTTTACCGACCGACTGCGTACAGCCGTTCACGCCCTCGCCGACGGGCGGCGCAACCATAATCCCGTTCGCATCCAGGATGCGCATCTGCCAGTTGCCCGCGCCGGTGCAGAAATCGCCGGGCTTTGCGGAGTTGTTACTTTTGGTAGAAACGAAGCGTCCGCCGGACAGGGCTTCTTCCGAGGAACAGATATTCAGGTGCCAATCGCCCGACGCGGGCGCGAAGGAAAGATCCGTTCCTGCCGTACCGCCGCCGCGCAGGGGCACCGCGGTTTCAATAATGGTGATCAGCGTACCCGACCGCACATCCGCAAGCGCTTCGTGCCGGGCGAAGGTGATGATGCCCTGCTGCACCGAGGCATTGCCGTACCAGTAGTCCTGCAGCAGCCCGGAGGCATCGCCCGTCTGCGCCCATTGGAGCTGCCAGCCGCGCAGGTCGAGATGATCCTCCACCACCATCAGCTCCATCCAGTTGCCGCCGTTGCCCGGCGCGCTTGCGAAGGCGGCATCGACCGTGGAGAGCGCGGACGTGGCATTCACCGCATTCATTTCATTCAGCATCAGCGAACACCGCTCCCGCATGACGTATAGCTGCACCTGCCGGGTGTCGCTTCCGTTCCGGTCCGAGGCCGTGAAGGTCGCGCCATACAGCCCGGACGTCGCCGTGATCCAGTAAAATTCGGATTGCAGCGGAGCCGTACCGCTCCGATTGGTGAACACGGCCCCCGGGGGCAGGCGCGATGCCGCGAGCGAAACGGTGTCGCCGTGCTGCTCCGAAGCCGTAACGGTGAAGCGGACGGCATCGCCCGGGCGCACGTAGTAGGTTTGCACGGCGGGTATGAAGGTCAGTTCGGGCTGTCCCACCGTGACGCCGGAGACGAGGATGTTGTCCACGGCGAACCCGCCGCCGGTACCCTGACGAAAATCGCTCATGCGAAGCCTGACGGACGCCGCATTGCTGAGCGCGCCATAGCCGGAAAGATCGTACGCGTAACTGTAGTAATC
>CAZISY010000117.1:0-5619 GCA_964542025.1 uncultured Verrucomicrobiota bacterium | reverse complement strand
CGGGATCGGTATACGCCGTTCCATTTTTTCCATTGCCGTCCTTTACGGAAGAACCGTGGGCCACCAGCGAAAAGGTCGGGGCGCCGGACGGTTGATAAAGCGCCGCGGCTTCGGTATAGGTGTCGCCATCAGCGCCGAAATCCCAGTAGGAAAGAATATCGGCCCAACCGAATTCTAACGAAAAACTAACCATTAAGGCGATCAGCCAACCCTTTTTCATGTGATAAAACGTTTTTCCTGCCGAGGGGTTATCCCGCCATCCTGTGTTTTCTTCTCTGAAATCTGCGAATGATCGGCACCGAAGGCACGCTCCCATTATCAACCTAATACATATGTATATAGGGGGCATGAGTGGAAACGGTCAAATGAAATTACATAACAAGCTCAATGCCTCACAGATGCGCCCGCCGGTCCACCGTGATTTTCTCACGGGTATGGCCGTCCTCATTTTTCACCAGTTCGGGCAAACGGCTCCCCTGCATGCCGATCTGTCCATCCTTGATCAGCAACACGCCGAGAATGCCCGGAATCGCCGCGGCCGCCTCCAGCGCGCCGGGAATATCCTCCACCCTCTTCACGGCATTGCAGGCCTGCGTGGCGACGGCATCCGCCAGGGCGCCATCGGCAGAAAGCACCGTGGCCAAATCACAATCGCCCAGACTGAGCGAATGGCCCATCCGGCTCGATGAAGAACAAATGGCCAGCGGTTGCTCGCCGGGCGTAATGCGCAGGGCCAGTTTGTCGGCCAGGGGATGTTCGCGTCCGGCAAAAAGAGCCACCCGCACCTCCGAAGGCGTATCCAGAAAAATATCTCCGCCGTTTTCCACAATAGACGCCGAAACACCCTGCCGCCGTGCCGCCGTCACGGCGTCCTCGGCCACCGCCCCGGCCACCGCCGCCATCGGGCCGACCGCCCCCGCGCAAAGGGCGGCCCGCAGCATGGCACGAATAATCTCAGGGGCGGCGGGATCATCCGGTATCGGCACCAGCGAGGTCTGAAACTCCGGACGAAGGCGGATGTACGCTTCAATCGTCCGGCGCGTGGACCGAATCGCCTGGCAGGCCGGATCAAAAGCCTCGCGGGTGATCCGGAAGTTGGCATCCCTGTGCGTGAAGGCGCGGAAGGCGGACATCGGCGCTCCCCGCTAAAACATGGAGCGGCAGGCCCCGTATGGACAGCTCGGTATACAGGAAAAACATTCGACGCACTTGGACTCATCAAATCCGATCCGGCGCGTTTTCGGATCTTCCACATGCAGGGCGCCCGTGGGACAGTGCGTCAGACACCCCCCGCAGGACGTGCAGAGATTTTCCTCCCAGCGGAATCCCTTGCTCCGGGTGTTGATCTCCACATTGAACTGCTTCAAATAGGTGATGGCGGCCTCAATATTCTCCGGCTCGCCCGTGACGTCGATAATCAGATAGCCCTCTTCACGCGGTGTGACCTTCGCCCGAAATATATTGATGATGAGGTCATAATCCTTCACGAGGTGATACACGATCGGCTTTTCGGCCTCGCTCTTCGGAAAGTACAGATTGAGTTTTTTCGTGATCATGTGCGCGCCCCCCGGATTTCCAGCCCCTTCATTTTCTGCATCGGGAGTTTCTGCATGGGCGGGGTGATGGTGAATGAGCCGTCCCGTATTTCCGCTTTGAGCAGTTCCGCCGCCTCCAGCGCCTTGGCATAGGAGGACATCGAGCCGGTCGGTATGGATCGCCCGAGGATGGTGACGTGTCCCGAACGCAATTCCTCATAGGTGACCCGCGAAACCACGTTCCCGGTTTTCTGCTGATAGTCGCCGCCGTAATTGATCACGCAGGCGGAGATGTCGCGGTCGCGCACGAGCGTACGCTTCAGAATGCCGGGATTCAAAATGGGAATCGGGATGGCCACGCCCAGCGCCAGCGATACGCCGTAGCCGCGCAGACTCACGCCCCGCACAAACTCCGGACGCATTTTTTTCATATCGCCCGTCAGTGCCAGCGTGCCCGCGCCTTCCACCGGGACATCATTGGCGGAACGTTCCACGATGGAGGCGTGCTGAGTCCCCTCCGCATAGACGTGCCCGTGCGCGCCAGCCAGCCAGATTTTCGTGCCGACGCCGATGGTTTCATACAGCGGATCATTCAGCAGCGGCGAGAGCTGGCCCGCCGAGCAGTAATTCACATTGCCCATGCGGGGCTCCAGAATCCCCAGGTAGGAATATACCGTCTTCTCCGAGGTGTTGATCGCCACGTTGTAATTCTGATAGCAGTTGCGCGGATTCACCATGATCGCCTGATTCAGGTCATTAATCGTGAACCAGGTGCGCAGTTCGCGCAGGGGATAATCATCCGTGCCGTACGAAAGCGCAAAAAGCTGCATCTCTTTCCCGGCCACCAGATTTTCCATCACATGCCCGCCTCCGAAGCGGAACTCGCCGGGATAATACATGTTGGCGGGGTCGTTGTGCCGAAGCTGCGTCGCGCCGAGAAATAAATCCACCGCCGCCACGCCGGAATACGCAAGCACATCGTCAACCCACGCCTCGGTGATGCGCATTTTCGGTTTGCTGTGTCCGAAATTAAGGAAGCACCCCGAGGAACACATCGGCCCGAACGTGGCGGTGGTCACCACATCGATTTCCTTCGCGGCGGCCTCCAGCCCCTTTTTCTCCACATAATCCATCACTTCGTCGGCGGTCAGTACGACGGCCTTTCCCGAAGTGATGCGCTCATTGATCTGTTCGTAACTTTTTTGCATGGTCCTGCGTTCCTCTGCGCGGCTTCTATCGCCGTTCATTTCCGCAAACGGTCGCTATTTCATAGCACAACGAAGAACCCATGCAATAAAAAGATCGCCACCCCTCCCCTCCCTGCACGCAGCCAGAAAAAAACATTCACCGCAAAGAGCACAAGGAAACGCAAAGAAAGAATTCATCCAAAAAGTAGCGGAGTAATCTCCGCGTGCCTCGTCACAAGCCCGAAAAACGTCAAAATTGCCCGAAAAAGGCCCGAAATCGCAAAATAACGTCAAAAACGCCGAAATTCCCGCATTTTTCACCACGAAACACGCAAAAATCACGAAATTATCGGAAAAATGTTGCTCTATCTTCCGGTGCGGGAGGTGCGTTGAGTCGTATTGCCCCGGTCAGAGTGCCGGCTTCAGCCGGAAGTGTTTCGCAGGCTTCAGCCGCGTGCGGAGAGATGGATTCCAACGAATAAGAAAGCAACGAATGGAGAACGACGGAGGTATCCTCTTCCATGAATCTATTCATCAGACGCGCAAAAACGCGAAAATTACAGGGTAATTCAATCGGGAACCCAGGAAAGCGGGAACAGGCATGACGAAAGAATGGTTTTTTGTCCGAGTCGTATCCGGGGGTCATGCCATACGGAGAAAGCCGCGATAACCCACGCATTACCGCTTATGTTTCGGCGCATTCGGACCGACCGCTTTTCTCTCTTTGTTCACAGCTTCGCACCGACTGTTAGCACAGCCGCAGCAGAGACTCCGATGGCAAAGGTGACGACCTCAGCCAAGAAAAAGAACCATGTGCATCTACCAAGGCGGTCGGTGATTCGACGAAGTCTTTTGCACTCGGTCTCATCCGCCTCACGATTGGTCTGTGCGGTGAGGCGGAAGTCGTAGAGCCTGGTCAACGATGCAACAATGCCGAACAACACGGCAAGGAATAGAAGGATGCAAGCGACAACAAAAGTGCACTTGCGAAGGCAGGCGGCATTCGCCTTGTCGTAAATTGCGAGTGTGTACCCGAGTGTACCGAGCGCGAGTGTCAGAATCAGGTTGATGCTGAACCCAAGTTGCTCAATTGTGCGCTGTTGCCAGCGTGTGAATTTCTCCGTACTCATCCATCAATCTCCTGCCAACGTTAGTGCTGTCGGGTGCGCCCTTAAGATGCGTACGGGGAAGCACTTGGTTCGGCATTTCTATTGCTTCAATCCAAGATACTTCAGACGAAATCCATCATATGATGCATTTAATTCATCGAGAAAACTAGTTCCATCACAAACGGCTGCAACTTTGATTAACATTTCCTCATAATGTTTAGGGATACCACTTTTTTCTATATTGACCTCAGCAAAACTATCGTCGTGAACCTCAACGCTGGCTTTCACTTTTGGGTGGCTTACAATGCGTAATATAACCCAACGCTTTGCCGCTTGCGACAGCCTGTTGAATGGGTCGACGCCTCCATTCTGTGTTCCTGTTTCTGTAAGTTGACCGTCCACCCCAGAAGCACCAGTGAAGATTAACTTGTCAGACAATAATTGTTGCAGCAAGGGTTTTGGAATTGTATCGCCATGACCCAAAGAGTTCTTTCTGAAAATATCCAGTGCTTCTGATTTTATTTGATAAGTTACATGGTAAACCATTCCATTTCTAGAAAAGCTGGCCTTTATATAGTACCCTTCTCCGTTATCGTATTCATATAGCTTAGCCATAATTTATTCCTCCCGAATACGGTATACCCGCAGTGGTGAGGCAGACCCTTAGCCGCCTTGTGTGCCAAATTCTTTTATAGCTCTTTGCCTGATTGCAGTCACAACACATATCGGAGCATTATGAATGTACCTGAGTGCTTCCGCTCTAACATTCTTGGGCAAGTTCCTGAGATAATCGATGGCCGCGTCTACCGAGAATGCAATTTCTGTCTCCTTCTTGAAGTTTGAAACAAGAGCAGTCCATACGGCACCGTCGTATCCTTTCTCTTGGCACCACATCCTGACGGCATCGTGAATGGCTACTTGGTTTGGGTAATCCGTCTTTGAGTTCATGCCGCGTAAAAGATCGACCCATCCGATCCCTTTATCCGATGTTCCTTCTCGTCGGCGTAAGTCCTCAATGGCATCAGAAAGTGCCGTTCGAGAACTCGGAACGTGCATCGCCTTGATGAGCGTTCCATTCTTGTCGTCGATAACCAGCGTCAGTCGCGCGTCGCGCGAAACGCGAGAGAACTCGATGGGCAGATCGGGACCGTCCTCACTCCATATACCCTCGCGAGGCAGTTCCCGCGGATCCCAGACAAGCGATCCCCATCCTATGATTGCTATCTTCATGTCTGACTTAAAATGGTCGTTCCTATCTCTTAATGATTCGTCTTATTTCTGCGCCCAATATTTCGCATGCCCGGTTGTGTTCTCATACCCTCTCCCGTTGTCATGATCCCAAAGGGTGCAGGGGCGGGATTCGGCAAGGTATTCAGCACGCTCCTACACGAGGTCGGATTATCGAAAGGGGACGCGGGGATGTAAAGCGTTGTTTCGGAAAAATTTCTGGAGTGCTTTTATCCGGAGCCCGGAGCCCGCCGGATTGCCGCGCGCACCAAATTCGCGTCTATTGGCGCTCATTGGCGGTTCAATCTTCCATACGGCTCAGCCCCCCACCCTACTTGAACACGTCTCTCCGTACTCCTCGATGCGCCCTATTCGCCTTACCTTCCTGCTTTCCTGAGTTCCCGATTGAATTCTTTCCCGTTATTCGCGATTTTGTCGTATTTCGCAGGTCCTGATTGGTCTGGCGACTTCATGCCATTGTATTCCAGACAAATTTACGGATCACACCGAATGCCGCGAAACTTAAGGGTATGAATGGATCTGCCCATACTTGATTCCGAG
>CAZISY010000116.1:0-8673 GCA_964542025.1 uncultured Verrucomicrobiota bacterium | reverse complement strand
GGTGGAGGGACGCGCTCCGTCGCGTCCGTGGTTTTGACAGAGCAAAACCCTCCAGGAAAATGTTCGTGAAGCGGCCGGATCGTAGCGCCGGCCGTACTTATTTTGGAGTGGTTCGTGATCCCATTCCTGCCTTTTTGGTCACGGAAATAGATCGCGAATGAGTGTACTCACCGCAGAGTGCGCAAAGCGCGCCGAGTTTTGGCGATTTCGACGCTCGGACAGCGCGGGCCTACCCTTGCCAAGCAGCCCATGGTGTGCTATACGCGGCGCTGTTTTTAACCGGAAAGGAAAATTAAGATGAGCAAAACGTGGATCAAGGCGGGTTTGACGGCCGTGGTATTGATGGTGGGTGTTATGCAGAGCGGAGCACAGCAGGAGCCTGCGAATTTGGAGGAACTCCAAAAGGGGTTCGCGAACATGATGCAGGCCATGACATCGGGCGCCACCAACGCCACGCTGATTGACTTCAGGGAACTCAAGGCGCTGCTTCCGGCTTCTTTGCCGGACATGAAACGCACCAGCGCCAAAGGTGAGAAGAACAGCGCGATGGGTATGAGTGTTTCGCAGGCGACCGGTCGGTATGAGAATGAAGAAGGCGGCTCCATTACCATCGAAATTCAGGATCTGGGCGGAACCGGCATGTCGGGTCTGCTGGCCATGGGCTTTCAGGCCGACGTGGAGAGCGAATCGGATGACGGCTACGAAAAAACCTATACCTATAAGGACAACAAGGTACGTGAGGAATATAACACCTCCAGCCGCTCCGGCGAATTGAGTCTGCTGGCGGGGAAGCGCATCGTGGTCAAAATTTCCGCAAACGACGTGGATGCTGAAATCATGACGAAGGCTCTGGAGAGCATTGATGTTTCCAAATTGGGAGCCCTCGGTCAGTCGGCGGCAAAATAGCAATCCGCGAAGAATCCCGTGCAAAACGAAGCGCAGGCCGAAAGGTCTGCGCTTTATGTTTTTTCAGGGTTGTCTGCTTAGGACGGTGAGGGTTTCAAAGCCGTAGGTTCGGGGAAACATATCGAAGAGCTGAGCGTGTTCGAGGTGATAGGCGGAGGTGCAGAGGGCGGAGAGGTCGCGGGCGAGGGTGTCGGGCGCGCAGGATACATAGATCAGGTGTTCCGGGCGGTTTTTCAGGATCAGGGCGAGGGTGCGGGCGTCGAGACCCTGGCGCGGCGGATCAACCAGCCAAAGGCGGCGCGTCCCGCGGGTGATGTCTTTCGGGAGGGCGCGCAGTCCCTGCTCAGCGGGGGCGGCCGCGAAGCGTACAGAGGGTACGCCAAGCGCTTCGGCGTTGCGTCGGGCGTGGCGGATGGAATCACGATCAGAATCAATGCCGGAAACCTGCGGTATGCCGGCAACGGCGGCGGCGAGGGCGAAGAGTCCGCTTCCGCAGAACAGGTCGAGCATGGAATCGGGTTGCAGGCGACGCAGATGATCGGTGACGGTTTGCATGAGCAGGTCGGCCACCGGCCTGTTGACCTGGAAGAATCCGGCGGCGGGGATATGCAGGGGGCCGAGTATGGTGCGCTCGATGAGGGTGACGGCGGGAGGGTGGGCGGCATCCCAGCAGGATACGCCGTTGGCCTCGGTCTGGCGAAACGTGATGCGCTGGGCATCGGAAAGGCGTTGTTGAGCGTCCGGCGCGGTCTGCCACTGGGCGAGGGCCTGTTCGATTTCGGGGACGGCCAGCGCACAGGTGGTGACGGGGAGGACGGAGTGATTGTCGGCGCCGATGTAGCCGAGTGAAAAGGAGTCGGCGTTGTGTTGGGTGTGCAGTACGATTTTGTTGCGGTAGTGCAGGGGGCTGGGCGCGGCGACGGGCGGGAGAAGAGTATCCGGCGTCAGAGAGGGGACGCGTCGGAGAAAGTCGCGTAGCTGATTGTTTTTGGCGGCGGGCTCGGCGGTGTAGTCCATGTGCTGGTAGGAGCAGCCAAGGCAGTGGCCGGCGTAGGGGCAGGCGGGCGTTATGCGTTGCGGCGCGGGCTGCTCCACGGCGATCAGTTCGGCTTCATCGAAACGGCGCGAGCTTTTTACAGTACGCACCCGAGCGCGTTCGCCGGGAATGGTGTGGGGAACAAAAACGACCTTTCCGTCCAGTCGTCCGACTCCGCTTCCGCGATAGGCCAATCCGGTAATTTCCACGCAACATTCCTGCATGGGCCGGAGGATAGCCGCACACCGCGCTGTGCGATAGGAAATTAACAGAAAAACAGTGGAAAACATTGCCTGTAAAGTGTTCCGGTGTTAAGGAGGAACGTTTTTATCGGAATGGCCGGCATGAAATTTCTTTATCCATTATCCCTATATCGTGACATTTTGCGCATAGCGTGGCCGCTCATCGCCACGCAGGCATCGTTCACGGTGATGCTGTTTTGCGACCGGCTTCTGCTGGCCCGCTACAGCGAGGTGGCCATTCAGGCGGCGCTTCCGGGGGGGCTGCTTTCGTTTACGTTCTGCTGCGGATTTATGTCGGTGGCGGGCTACACCAGTACGTTTGTGGCGCAATTTTTCGGCGCGAAGAATAGGCCGGCGTGCAGCCGTTCGACGGCCCAGGGTGTTTTGTTTGCGCTGGTCACGGCACCTTTGCTTCTGCTGCTGATCATGCCGGGGCGCTGGCTGCTGATTTGGAGCGGACACGCCCCCGAGGTACTGGCCGAGGAACTGCCTTATTTTTCCATTCTGATGATTGGCAGCATTGCCACGCCGCTGAATGCCGCCATCAGCAGCTATTTCACGGGGCAGGGGCGCACAAGCATCACCATGGTGGTGACCATTGTGAGCAATGTGGTGAATCTGGTGCTGGATTATCTGTTGATTTTCGGAAAATTCGGCTGCCCGGAAATGGGCATTCGCGGGGCGGCCTGGGGTACGGTGGCGGCCAGTTTCATCAGCCCGATAATTCTGTTTTATGTGTACTTTACGCGGAAGGAACACGAGGCGTTTCAAACGCGTTCCACGTTCCGTTATGATCACCTGCTGTTTTGGCGGATGATCCGTTTTTCGCTGCCGTCGGGGATTCATCTGGCGCTGGATTTGGCCTCCTTTTCGGCGTTTGTGCTTTTGACGGGCCGGATGGGGGCGGTGGCGCTGGCGAGCAGCAATATTGCGCTGAGCATCAACACGCTTTCGTTTATGCCGCTGATCGGGCTGGGGATAGCCGCGTCCATTATTGTGGGGCAGCATCAGGGCCGGCGCGATACAGAAGCGTCTGTGCGCAGTGCCCACGCCACGTTTCAACTGGCGCTGCTGTATATGGCCGTGGTCGGATCCTGTTTTGTGCTGTTCCCGGATTTTTTCATCCGGCTGTTTTTGCGGAGCGATGCTCAGGCGTTGGCGGCGGAGGTGATACCGGTCGGCCGCGTTTTGCTGATTATTTTAACGCTGTGGGGTTTCGCGGATGCAAGCAATCTGGTGTATGGCAGTGCGCTGAAGGGGGCCGGCGACACGCGGTTTGTCATGATTTTTTCCGTGGCGCTTGCATGGTTCATGCTGGTTCCCGGGCAACTGGTGATTATTGAATGGCTGCGCTGCGGGATTATCACGGCCTGGTGGTGGACGGGGCTTTACGTGGCGCTGCTCGGCATTGGTTTTGCCATCCGCTTTTTTCACGGCGGCTGGAAAAAAATCGACGTTATTGGGTGTACATAACACCCGCACGGAGCGGAGCGGTCAGGCGCCCCAGGCATCGGCGGGCGGGGGCGCAGGCTCTTCCGGAACGGCTTTGTTGCGGAACGCCAGCAGATCGGAGCCTTCCACCATGACGGCATACATGGCGCCGTCGATTTCATAGTGCTGGATGTAGCAGCTGCTTTGTTCGTATTCGATATCGCCCATACCGGTTTTGGGCAGGCTGATTTCGTATTCTTCATCTTCCGGCACCAGCATGCTCATCATGCGTCCGGCGATGGTATTGGTCATTTCCGCCACCGTATCCATGAACAGGCTCTTATTGGATTGTTCGTTGACATCCTGTGAGTGGAGTTCTCCGGTGATGCTGTAGACCAGTTTTTCCGGGAAGGCCACGGTGATGGAGCCGCGGTAAGGGCGGAGAATCTGGACCTTGCCCCAGATCAGGCGCATGGGGACTACGGCCATAAAGACCATGTTTTCCAGGCTTTCCACCACGGCCTGAGAAATGGCCATAGAAAGGAGATTCGCTTTTTTATCCGTCATGACGTCAGGCTCCCCATGCGTTGGTTTGTTCGTTGGGTTTCAGGGCCTTTGAAAGTTTGGCCGGCGAGATGGGTTTTCCGATAATCTGCGCGCCGTAATCGGCCAATTCGCGTTCGCGGGCCGGGTTTCCGGCGCTGGAAACCACAATGATTTTCAGCTGTTTGAATTGGGATTCCTGGGCGACGGTTTTCACCAGTTCCATGCCATCCATCAGGGGCATGGTGATGTCGGTGATAAGCAGATCGAAGGGGCGTTTGTTCAGCTCGGAGAGCGCGTCCACGCCATTGGCCACCTCGACGATTTCCGCCTCTTTGTAGCCCAGCACCTCCAGGCATCGCCGGGTAAACATGCGCGCCGTGCCCGAATCATCCGCTACGAGTATTCTTTTCATCCGTGTACCTTTCCCATCTTCCCTCAGGGATTAAAGCTTTCCGTCAGTTTTCTGTATTCTTTTTCCACCTGCAACACGATTTTTTCGAGTTCGCTGGCCTGTGGAAAATGAATGTATCGGTCATATCCGGCGTCCAGCATGTACATCATGCCGTCTGCACCGGTATCAATGCCCTGAATCATGGATATGAAATCCGCCACATGAACCACATAAACCAGCGGTTTGTGTTCGTCCGCCGCCTCGGACGGGCGGTGATGAAAGGCGATGGCTTCGCAGAGGCTCTCGGGGAGATGCCAGTGCCGCGCCACGGCCACGCCGACTTCGCAGTGATTCGTTCCGAGGAGTTCCTCTTCCGCCTTCAGGAAGTCCTTGTGTTCCGTTTTGTCCAGCTTGTTGATCATTTCCTGGACGGACCCCTTCATATATTCGGAGAGTACGGCTTTTCCGATGCTGTGAAGGAGCCCGGCGGTATAGGCCAGTTCCGGGGATATTTCTTTTTTCACATAGCGGGTAAGAATCTGGGCGGCGATGGCGGAGGCCACGCTGTTGTGCCAGAGTGCGCCCTGGGGCGCTTCGTAGCCTTCGAGCGGCCGGTTGTAGAGGCCGCTCATGCAGTAGCCCATGACCACGCCCATGACGGTTTTATTGCCCAGCAGGGAAATGGCGAGTTGAATGGAGGCAATATCCTCTTTGCGGCGGTAGGCCGCCGAGTTGGCCACGCGCAGGATTTGAGCGGCGAGGGCGGCATCGTGGGAAACAATATCTGAAATGGCCGCGGCGGAAAGGGTATCCTTGCCCACCATGCCCATCAGTTTGGCGCCTGCGTTGGACAGCGGCGGTATCCGCTTCACTTCTTCCAGTATGGTATCAACAATGGACATAATGATTTCCCTGTGGTTATTTGGCCTGCTTTCGCCGGATTTCTTCCAAAGAGAGGTTCACATATTCCAGCAGGTCTTCACGGCTGAGCGGCTTGGGGACGAAGTAGGTGGCGCCGTGTTCGAGCAGTTCCATGACATCGCTGGCCTTGATCACGGCGGAGATAATGATGACCGGCATGTCCACCAGGCGCGGATATTTCCGCAGGGCGGTAATCAGGGTGCGGCCATCCAGTTCGGGCATCATTACGTCGGTGATCATCAGGTCGAAATGGTTCACCTGCAGCGCTTCCAGGGCGTGGCGGCCGTTGGGCGAGACAAACGCCGAATAGCCTTCTTTTTCCAGAATCGCCACGACCAGTTTCTGGGTGACCACATCATCTTCCACCACCAGAATTTTTATCATTGTTTCGAGCCCCTTTCTTTCCGCTAAATGGTCCACTGTCCGCGTCCGGGAGAGTAAATCTCCACAATACCCGTGTCGACCGAAACCGTTACGCTTCGGCTGTAATTGGCGCCCACATCTTCCGCACGCGCGCCCATCCCCTTGTCCCAAAGCAGTTTTTTAATGGCGAGTACGTTGCGCTTGCCGATGTTGAAGGTGTTTTTCGGGTCCATAATCACGGCACCGCCGATGAGTTTGACGATCATTTCCTTGTGTTTGGTGGCGCCGAGTTTGGCCATGCAGCCGAGCAGGGCGTCGATGGCCGTATCCGCAAAACGGCCGGGCAGGCGTTTGATGTCGTCCGGCGTGGCGATGGAGGAATCCGGCAGGGCCACATGCACCATGCCGACGGTGTGCGTGGAGGGATCCAGCAGGACCACCGCCACGCAGGATCCGAGTCCCAGTGTTTTGACGGCATCCCCGGGGGTTCTCGTGGCGCCGAATTCTCCGATACCCAAAATATTCGTACTCATAATGAATTATTTACCTGACTTCAAAAGCAGCATAACCTCAGCGGCGATTTTGCTCAGCGGCACCAGTTTTTCGGACCCCCCCCGTTTGTGCGCTTCCATCGGCATCCCGAACACCACGCAGCTCTGTTCATCCTGGGCGATGCACCGGGCCCCGGCGTCGCGCATGGCTTTCATGCCGTCCGCGCCGTCGTGCCCCATGCCGGTCAGCATGACGCCGACGGCATTGGCGCCCACATGCTGGGCGACGGACTGCATCATGACCTCGACGGACGGGCAGTGCCCGCACACCAAATCACCCGGTTTGACGTCCACCAGATAGGTTCCGCCCGAGCGCCGTACGCGCAGTTGATTGCCGCCGGGGGCCACCAGTACGCGCCCGGTCAGAATGCGGTCGCCATCCTCGGCTTCTTTCACCTGCATGGCGCACAGCGAGTTGAGGCGTTCGGCAAACATGCGGGTGAACCCCGCGGGCATATGCTGTACGATGACGACGCCCGGCGTGTTCACGGGAAACTGGGTGATGACATCCTTGATGGCTTCCGTACCTCCGGTGGACGCGCCGATCGCGATCACTTTGTCGGTCGATTCCGCCAGGGCCCGGGGAGCGCCGCTTTTATCCACGACCGACGCCGCGGAAATCCGCCGGTTTTTCCAGTGGGAAACATTGGCGGTGGAGGCAATTTTAATTTTTGTGCGCAGCTCCATCATCATGGTGGAGAGGCCGCGCGCGACATCGGCGCTGGGCTTGGTGACAAAATCCACCGCGCCGGCTTCGAGGGCATCAAGGGTGATTTTTTTGCCGCGTTCGGTCAGCGCGCTGACCATGACCACGGGCAGGGGGTACTGCGGCATCAGGCGGCGCAGGAAGTCCACGCCGTCCATGCGGGGCATTTCCACGTCGAGGGTCAGCACATCGGGTTTGAGCTGGGGGATTTGTTTGGCGGCCATGTAGGGGTCGGATGCGGTGCCGACCACTTCAATCCCGGGATCCTGCGCGAGCCCCTGAGCCAGAATATCACGGACCAGCGCCATATCATCCACAATCATTACGCGAACGGGTCTGTTCATTACACGGTTCCTTAACGCAGAGGCTTACGATACACGGCCGGCTGAATGTAATCAAACGGACAAATGTCCCGCCGCAGCGTTTCCGAGTGCCCGATAAAGAGGTACCCGCCCGGCACCATATGATCAAAAAACCGTTTGGCCAGTGCGTCGCGGGTTTCCGTATCGAAATAAATCATCACGTTTCTGCAGAAAATAATATGAAAGGGCCTTTTGAAAGGGAAGAGCGTGTTCATCAGGTTGAATCGGCGGTAGGTGACGTCGCGCCGGACGGCCTCGGTGACGCGGTAGTTCTCCTTATCGATTTTGGTGAAATACCGGTTTTTCATCATGGGGGGCACTTCCTGCACGCGGTCGGCGGGGTAAACGCCCTGCCGTGCGATGTCGAGGACGCGGGCGGAAATATCCGTCGCAAGAATTCCGGCATCCCATTTGGGGTAGTCATCGCCGAAGTAATCCATCAGCAGCATGGCCAGACAGTATGCTTCTTCGCCGGAGGAACAGGCCGCGCACCAGACCCGGATGTCGTGATCTTTAATTTGCGGCACCATTTCCGGGAGGGCCTTATCCACCAGGTAATTGAAATGCTCTTTTTCGCGGAAGAAGAACGTGTGATTGGTGGAGATGCGGTTCACCAGCGTATCCAGCGCCTCGCCGGTGGTGTCAGCCTCCACATACCGGATGAAATCGGAGAACGAAGAAAAATTCTTTTGTTTGAGCACTTTTTGCAGGCGTCCCACCACCAGCGAACGTTTCTGATCGGTCAGGTTGATGCCGAAGCGGGAGTATACCAGCCCCCGGATGTGGTCGAACTCCTGGTCGGTGATACGCATGGTCTGCGGCATGAAGGAATCCGTCTCATCCATCATATCCAGCCGGTCGTTTCTATCCGTCATGACAGTGATGCTCCTTAACGCCCCCCGTTTGAACGGGCAATTTACCGGAGTGCAATATAATCAGCGTACGCTATTTTTTCAATCATTTGTCCCCGACAATTATTGCCCCCCCCCTCCGCCGCGCCCGCCGGCCGCCTGGCCCCGGGGTTCCAATCGTTGGAAAATCGGCGGGTGTTTTTTCCAATCATTGATGCCACCGACAAAAGTCTTTTTGTGGACAACGGCTCGCGGGGACGCTCGCCCTCCAGATCGAACATTCCGGGCGTTTTTGTGTTTCAGGTTGGAGGGCGAGCGTCCCCGCGAGCCGTCTTTGGACTTTTGTCGGTGGCGCCAATCGTTGGAA
>CAZISY010000115.1:3910-8808 GCA_964542025.1 uncultured Verrucomicrobiota bacterium | reverse complement strand
CAGCCGACCAGACGGTCGGCGGTCCCGGAGCGAGAAGCCATTCCGCAGCGGGGGCAGACGGGTCTTGCTTTTCCATAATTATTTCGCATGATTCGGCATCTTTCGAACTAGGCATGATGACTGGTTGAGGTTCGGCTATGTTGATACAGGATTTGGCCCTGATTCTGCTGGTTTCCGGTTTCACGGCGTTCATTTTTCACCGTCTGGATCAGCCCAAAGTGATCGGCTATGTGCTGGCGGGTTTGATTCTTGGTCCGTACACGCCTCCGTTTACGCTGATTCATGATGAGCAGGTTATTCGCACGCTGGGGGATATCGGTGTTGTCTTTCTGATGTTCTCGCTGGGGCTGGACTTCAACATACGCCGGTTACGCAGCGTCGGCGCAACGGCGCTGGTCACGGCAGTGCTGGATGTGGGCGTGATGCTGTGGCTGGGGTATATGCTGGGGCGTTTTCTGGGCTGGCCGCCGGTGACCAGTCTGTTTCTGGGGGCGATTCTCTGCGATTCATCCAGCTCCATTCTGGCCAAGGTGCTGCACGAGATGGGCCACACCAGTGAGCGCTATGCCGGGGTAATGATTGGGATCACGCTGGTGGAGGATTTGCTGGCGGTGGTGCTGATTGTGATTCTGACCGGCGTGGCGTTCACGGGCAGCGTGCAGACGGGGTTACTGATGGGGCGGCTCTGGAATCTGCTGCTGTTTCTGGCCATGCTGATTGTGTTTGGTCTTCTCACCGTGCCGCGCATGCTGAATCACATTTTCCATTTTCGCAATGATGAGCTGCTGATCGTCACACTGGTGGGTCTGTGTTTCGGCGTGGCGCTGATGGCGGTGAAGATGGAACTCAGCCTGGCGCTGGGCGCGGTGCTGATCGGTGCGATTGCTTCCGAATCAAACGCCCGCCAGCGTATTGTGGCGCTGATTGATCCGTTGAGGCATGTGTTCAGCGCGGTCTTTTTTGTGACCATAGGTCTTCAGTTGGATCCCTCCGCGCTTTGGCACAGCCTGCCGGTGATTTTGGCGGCCTGCCTGTTGGTCATCGTTGGGAAATTCGCCATGAACAACATCGGGGTGCTGCTGATGGGGCATTCGCTGGATACGGCGGTACGCGTGGGGGCGGGGATGGCGCAGGTGGGGGAATTCGCGTTCATCATCTCGGCGCTGGCGCTCTCGCAGGGGATCGGCGGCGACACGGTGTACCAAATCGGCGTCGGGGTGGCGGTGTTTACCACGGTGCTGAGTCCGTATCTGCTCCGGGCGGGTAACCGGCTGGCGGCGTATGTGAACCGTTGTGAGTGCGGTCAACGGTGGTCGACGCGGTTTCGTTTTTACGGGCAGTGGATTGAACAGTTGGGGCGCGAACGAACCAACAGCGCCGTGCGCCGCATTGTGCGGCGTTCACTGATTACCATAGCGATCAACCTGTTGCTGATTGCGGCGATTTTCGGCGTGGGAAATTATGCGGATAATCTGCTGAAGCAATACGGGATTGCCCTGTTGCAGAATCCGGGATTGACGTCGGCGGGCGTTTGGATGGGTTGTGTGCTGGCCTGTTTGGCGTTTTACCAGACGATCGTGCGCAAAGTGGAGGCGCTGGCGATGATTTTGACGGAAAGCGCGCTGCCCTCCACGCTGAAAGGCGGATGGGTGCGGCCGGTTCGGCAATTTGTTACCGGCGTGATTGTTTTGGCGACCATGGCGGGGTTATTTCTAATGACGGCGATCCTGAGTTCCACCATGATGCCTTCGGGGCAGGTGTTTCTGCTGCTGGCGGCGGTGGCGCTGGTGATCGGGCTCTGGGCACGGCGGCGTATTACGCGCATGTACGGACGCGCGCAGATGGCGCTGGAAGGCATGCTGTCGGAAGATAAGACCCGCCCGGAGAAAAAAGGCGTGGAGCCTGCGCTGCCCGAATGGGCGTCGGGCGTGTTGGTGGAATCGCTGGATTTGGAGGCGCAATATGCGGCGGCCTTTGAGCGGAAGACGCTGCGTGATCTGAATTTGCGGAGCCGTACCGGCGTCACGCTGATTGCCGTGGAACGGAAGGGGCAGCGTATGGCCAATCCGAACCCAAACCATGTGTTTCTACCCGGCGACCGACTCTTTCTGCTTGGAACGACCGAGCAGATTCAGTCGGCCCGGCAGGTGCTGACGGCGTCCGAAGCCGTGGCGTGAGCATCCCGATTCCGGGGAATGAACTCCGCCCGGCGAGGATCAGTTGCTGTTGGTGATGGTTGCCGTTTTCTGCGCACCGGCGCTGTCGGTCAGGGTGAGGGTGACCGTGCCGTTGGTGGTGTTGGCGGTATAGACCGTGGAGGCGCCCGTCGGGTTGTTGATCGATCCGTTTGTGGAACTCAGACCCCAGGAATAGGGGGCTGTTCCGTATTGTGCTGTGAATGTTTTGGATGATCCTTTGGAAACCGTGGCGCTGGGGGGGTTGATGGCGAGTGCCGTGGTGTTCGTCGGTTGATTGGGCGCAGAACCTTCGCCATAGAAGACGGCGTAGAGGGAATCTTCAATCCAGGTGCCTTCCATAATGGATTTGCTGCCGCTGATGGTGAAATGCCCGCTGATGATGACCCGGTTGCCGACGGTGGATTTGCCTTCCAGCGTAAAGGTGCAGCTCTCGCCTTTGGTGACCGAACCGATGGAGCCCTTGAACAGAATGCCGTGATTGGAAATGGCTTCGATTTCATCCCCGGTTTGGCGCACATCCATGTGCTCGGGCTTGCTGCCGGAGCAGTGATTGACCAGGTAATCGCCGAAATACTCATCGGTCCCGGCATATACGCCGTACACATTGATATCCACATTGCGCGTGGCGGTTTCGGAGGAGTCAAATTCACAGCCGGTGATGCCGATGCAGAAGACAGCGCAGGCCAGGCAGCGGATGATACGTGCGACGTGTTTATTCATGGATTCCTTTCCCTACTCGTATGGAGGGAAAACATAGGGTTTTTACCTGTGAAGGCAAGCACATGTTCGCTGAATCTCCCGCGAAAAGCAGGAATGAGTACTTGAACTGATGCACCCCGGCCTCCATACTCTGCCCGCTTTAAAAAAACCTCTCAAACCCCGTTGGAGCACAGTATGGAAAGCCTAAAAAAATCGAATACGTTCAAGGGTCCGGTCGGGCCTGTGGTGCTGGTGATTATGGATGGCGTGGGCATCGGCAAGTATGAAGACGGCGACATGGTGCGCAAGGCGACCACGCCCACCCTGAACTGGATGAAACAGCATGCGGTCTGCTCGCAATTGAAGGCGCACGGTACGGCGGTCGGCCTGCCCAGCGATGAGGACATGGGCAACAGCGAGGTGGGACACAATGCGATCGGATGCGGCCGTGTATTTGCGCAGGGCGCGGCGCTGGTCAACGCCTCCATTGCCACAGGCGCCCTCTTCCGGGGCGATGCCTGGCAGGAGCTGATTCAGAACTGCCTGAAACATCAATCGACGCTGCATTTCATCGGCCTGCTGAGCGACGGGAATGTGCACAGCAACGTCGCTCATCTCGAAGCCATGCTGTCGCAGGCCAAAGCCGCCGGCGTGAAAAGCGCCTGCGTGCATCCGCTGCTGGATGGACGCGATGTGCCGTCCACCTCCGCGCTGATTTACGTGGATCGGCTTGAGGCCTTTCTGTCCGGACTGAACGCGGGCGGCGCCGTGAATTACCGCATCGCATCGGGCGGCGGGCGTATGCAGATCACGATGGATCGCTACGGCGCCAATTGGGATATGGTGCGCAAGGGGTGGGAGACGCATGTGAAGGGCGTCGGGCCGCTCTTTGAATCCGCGCGCGCGGCCATTGAACAGCACCGCCGGGATATTCCCGGTGTGATCGACCAGGATCTCCCGCCTTTTGTGATCGGCAAAAACGGGAAGCCAACGGGGCCCATCGTCGATCACGACAGCGTAATCTTCTTTAACTTCCGGGGCGACCGGGCCATCGAAATTACGCGCGCGTTTGAAGATGAAACCATGATCCTGTTCGAGCGCGGGCCGCGTCTGAACGTGCTGTATGCGGGGATGATGCAGTACGATGGCGACTTGAAACTGCCGAAGCGTTTTTTGGTGACGCCGCCCGCCATTGACCGGACGATGGGCGAGTATCTGGCCCGCGCCGGGGTGCGCCAGATGGCCATCAGCGAAACGCAGAAATTCGGGCATGTGACCTATTTCTTCAACGGCAACCGTTCCGGGAAGTTCGATGATAAACTGGAAGATTATGTGGAAGTGCCGTCGGATATTCTGCCGTTCGAGCAGCGTCCCTGGATGAAGGCAGCCGAAATTACCGACCGCGTGATCGAAGCGTTGAAGAGCGGGAAATATCGCCACATCCGCCTGAACTTTGCCAATGGCGATATGGTGGGGCACACCGGCGTCTGCGAGGCGGTGGAAATCGCCGTGGAAACCGTGGATCTGTGCATGGCGCGCCTGAAAAAAGCCGTCGAGGACGCGCAGGGCATTCTGGTGATTTCCGCGGATCACGGTAATTCCGATGACATGTACGAACGGAATAAAAAGGGCGAGCCGATCAAAGATCCCGTCACCGGCGCCATCGCCACCAAGACCGCTCATTCGCTCAATCCGGTGCCGGTCTATGTATACGATCCGACCGGCTGCGCCAACGCGCGGCTCTCGTCCGCAACGGGCCTGGGCATCAGCAGTCTGGCGGCGACGGTACTCACGCTGATGGGGTTTGTGCCGCCGGAAGGCTATACGCCGAGCGTTGTGGATGTCGGTTGAACGAATAGCCTTGCAGCGGACGCCATCCGGAAGGAAGTGACCCGTGCAGTATGCGTTTCTGGAGAGCGTGGAACGGACGATTGAGGGGTATCGGTTGCTGGAGGGGGTGTCCCGTCTGGTGGCCGGCGTCTCCGGCGGCGCCGATTCCGT
>CAZISY010000115.1:0-3810 GCA_964542025.1 uncultured Verrucomicrobiota bacterium | reverse complement strand
CGCCTGGATTTTTTCCGTCGGACGGCGCAGGCGGAACAGGCCGATGCCGTGGCCGTGGCGCATACGTCCGATGATCAGGTGGAAACCATTCTGCTGCGTCTTTTTCGGGGGTGCGGCCTGCTTGGACTTTCGGGCATTCCCTACACCAATGAACTGAACGGACTGCGTATTATTCGTCCGCTGCGGGATGTGACCCATCAGGATGCCGAACGTTTTTTAAAGGAGCGCAAGCATCCCTGGCGCGAGGATGGAACCAATCAGGAGACGGATTACCTGCGCAACCGGGTGCGTCACGAGGTGCTGCCCCTGATCGAAAAGCGGTTGAATCCCCGTGTGCGCGGGGCGCTGCTGCGGATGTCGGATATTGTGCGCGTGGATAACGAATGGCTCGACGGCGCGGCGTCGCACTCGTTTAAGAAATGTATTGTGCCGGGGGACGACCCGGCACTGAAGCTGGATCGGCTCAATCAGCTTCCGCTGGCGGAACAGCGGCGGATCATTATGAAATGGCTGGCTGGGCAGCAGGTGGATCAGCAGACGCTCGACGCGGAATCGATCCGTCGGATTGAGCAGTTGGCGCTGGCCGTTCGCGGTTCAAAAACCGTTCCGCTCAAGGCCGGCTGGCGGGTCACCCGCGTGTACGACAAACTGGTGCTTCAGCGCGGCGGCGAGGGACGCAAAACGCACTCCTTTTCGGTGGAAATTGCTGTCCCCGGCGAAACGCGCATTCAGGAGGCGGGGCTGATCGTTACGACGGAACGGACACGCGGTATTGTGCGGCAGAAGGGGGCGCAGATCGGCCGGTTCCCCGTTTGCGCCACGATCAATGCGGAGGTGATCGGCGCCTCGCCCGTGATCGTGCGCACCTGGCGGTTCGGCGATGTGTTTCGTCCGCTGGGTATGGAAGGCCACATGAAGGTGCAGGATATTTTTGTGAACCGGAAAGTGCCCAGGGATTGCCGCTGTCAGTGGCCGCTGGTGGAATGCCGCGGTCAGATCATCTGGATGCCGGGCTACCAGGTGGGCAAGGGATGGGAACTGCCCGATGATCAAACAAACGCGATCAAAATAACGATCACAAAAGGTCCGTAGCACCTTGTGGGTGGGCGGACTCTTTGCGGGGATTGATTGGTTTGGAAGCATGCAAAAAGAAAACAACATTGCCCGACAGGATAAAATGGGCTACTCAAGTATCCGCAGCAATGAGGCGCAAGCAGTATCAGGCCGTGGAAAAACGATGCACTGGAGGTGGTAATGAATGAGAGAATTTCTATAGATCCGGCGATCTGTCACGGTAAACCGGTTATCAAGGGAACCAGAGTTCTCGTAGGCAACATTCTTGGGGCGTTAAGTGCCGGAGATTCGATTGAAGATGTTTTGGTGGATTATCCGAGCATTGCCCGTGATGATGTTCTGGCGGCGCTTGATTTCGCGGCGCAAATATCACGTTTCGAAGAGTCGCCCTTTGAATTATGTCCGGCATGAACTTTTTTCTGGATGAGAATTTTCCTAAACGCGCGTTCGCCGTACTGCAGTCTTGCGGCCATACGGTTTTCGACGTGCGGGGAACCGAAAAGGAAGGCATGGACGATGTTTCCATTTTTTCCATGGCGCAGGAATGTCAGGCTGTTTTTCTAACCACGGATCGTGATTTCTTTCATACCATCCCTCAGTTGTTCGCGATTCATCAGGGCGTCGTTGTTATTGCTTTGCGCCAACCGACCAGTAGGGGGATTTTGGCGCGCCTGGAATGGCTTCTCGTACGTATTGGCAACAATTCCATGGCTGGGAAAACCTATCTGTTGCGTGATAAAACGTATGTCGTTTATCCGGCGGGGGTGGTTGAGTAAATATTTTTACAATTTCCACAGGACAACGCAGGAGAGATTTCTATAAAGCCGCGCCCTCTTAATAAGCTGCCTTCAGGGGAGAATACATGGATTTCGGGTCATCGTTTCTTATTCAGGCCATCCTTTCGGTTTTGTTTTTAGCTGTTTTTGTCGCACTTCCGGGGGGCTTGCTGCTTTCGTTTCTACACGATCGTCATCTTTCGGCGGTCGATGTGCTCATGGCTCCGGTCACGGGGTGCTGTCTGGTTGGACCCGTTACGCTGCTGACAGCTTCTCTTTTGGGCTATACGCACGTGGTTGTTCTGGGCACGTGGTTTTTGATTCTGATGATCACGGCGCTGCTTTCCCGGCACCCCGGGACTGCTGATACGGATGATGCGCCGATCATTGGATGGGGATGGATGTTGCTGATTTTCTTTGCGGCGGCGCTGTGGGCCGTGCTTCCGACGTTTCCTGCCTATCCGGTCGTGAAGGATGGCGGGTTGTACGTCAATACGCAGATCTTTGATCATATTAAAATGGCCTTTAGCGACAGTATGGTGCGAAACGGCCTGCCGCCGGTGAATCCGTTCTACGCGCCGAACGGCGAGCCCATTCCGTTGAACTATTTTTATCTCTGGCAGTTCATGGTCGCTCATGTCTGCTTGTTAACCGGTGTCTCCAGTTGGAGCGCCGAGATGGGCATGACCTGGTTCACGGCCTTTGCGGGCCTTTCCCTGCTTTCCGGGTTGGCCGTGAAAATCAGCGGGAGGCCCGTTGCCGGTTTGTTTGTTCCCGTTCTGGCCCTCGCGGACAGTGCGCTCAGTGCCGTTGATTTGTTGCTGGGACCCCGTGTGCAGCGCTTCCTGTATTTGCCGGAACAGGTTCACGGATTGGAACCGCTATGGATGCAGATAAGCTGGGCGGCCCAGCATGTGTATTCGGCCTTTGCGGTGGTTTTGTTGCTGTATATTCTGGCATTGCTGTTGGCGGGGCGAATCCGGTGGTGGCGGGCGGCAGTGGGGTTGGCGGTGTGTTCAGCGTCGGCACTGTGTACTTCGATTTGGATTGGCGGAGTGGCGTTGGCCCTGACCGCACCGGTGCTTCTCCTGGTGTTGATGGCATGGCGACTTCGCGTCCGCATCTGGTTCAAACTGCTTGGAGCGGCGCTGGTGTCGGCGCCGTTGTGTGTGGTGCTGGCCTGGCCGGTGTTGAATGTGATCGTGGGGGAAGGCGGGGCGGATGGAGGTTCTCCGTTGGCGGTTCGTTATTTCTTTGCTGAGTTGATTGCGTCGTGTCCCGCATGGCAGCAAATGATTCATTACGGGTATTTTTGGCTGGTTTACCTGCCCCTGGTGTTTGGGGCAGCCTATGTACTTGGCTTCTTCTCGCTGGTTGCCCTCAAAACGGAGTCGGGCTGGACGCGCCTGTTCAAGGGTTTTTCGCTGGTCTTCATCGTGACGTATCTGCTGATCGTGGAGTTTGTGCGCTCCGTCATCATGAACAACGATCTGGGTTGGCGCACGGTCATGGTTCCGATCATACTGCTGATCGTTTGGGCGGCGGCGGGTATGGCACGGACGATAGGCTCCGGTGTTTTGTGGCGTTGGAGGTCGGCGGCCCTGTTTGTTGCCGGGGGGTTCTGGATGCTGGGCGTGCTGTGGACTGTCTGCCTTTTGATGCAATACAAGCAATGCATTCCCGCCTCCCCGGAAGAACTGGAGATGCGACAGGACTTTCTGGCGCATAAAGCCGCCTGGGACAAGCTGAAGGAACTGACGTCGCCCGATGATCTCGTGCAGTGCAATCCCGATGCCTTTTCCGGGATGACGACATGGCCCTGCAATCTCGGCTGGGTGGTTTTTTCGGATCGGCGTGTCGGCTTCTCAACCCTGGAGCATACGTTTGTTTACGCACACAGTCGCCCGACGGAAGAGCGCGATGCGTATTATGCCGTCCTGACCAACGCCTTTTCCGCCAC
>CAZISY010000114.1:0-8834 GCA_964542025.1 uncultured Verrucomicrobiota bacterium | reverse complement strand
CGGCGGGCACGGGCTGCGAGTCCGGCCAGCCCCACGGCTGGATGCGGCCGATGTTGACCGATGACTGCAGGATGTACCACATGCCCTGCTCCGGCCAGTACAGCGCCACGTCCGAAATCCCGTCGCCATCGAAGTCCAGCGGCACGCCGCCCTTCGTCACACGGACCGACTGCGCGGCAAGGGCCGAGTTCCAGTTCGCGTTACCCGCCTGCGCGGCGCGCACCACCACTTCGCCCGAATCGGTGAACGTCAGGTTCGTGCCGCCCATGATTTGTCCCGGGCCCGACACCACGCTGAAGGTCACGGGCAGCCCGCTCGAAGCCGTGGCCGCGAGGCCGACTGCGTTGGTGCTCTTCTGTCTTCCAATCGTTGGAAATGCGATGGTCTGCGTTCCACGGCTCACCTCCAGCGTACCGGTGGCGGCGCCCTGCCAGTTGGCATCGTTCACGGCGCCGGTGATGGAGTAACTGCCCGCGTTGGTGGGTGCCCACGCGTTGCCATCATAGGTGATGTTCACGGCAAGTCCGAGCGGCGTGGTGCTGTAACCCACGGTGCGCGCCGAGCCATCGTATGTTTGCGACAATCCCGAAAGATGCACACTTGCCGCGGCCTTGACTGCGGTCACGGTGCCGGTCACGGATGTTTCCAGATATAGATGGTCCTGCGCTTTAACCACGCGGATCACCACGTCTCCGCTGCCGTTGGTCACCACCAGGTTTGTACTTCCAACGAGTTCACCGGGCCCACTCAACACCGCATAGCTCACCGCCCCGGTGCCCGAGCCGCCCGACACCGACAGCGTGTTGGTGGCACCGTATGCCTGCGGTGTAACAGGATCAAACACCAGCGCTGCCTGCTGTTCGCGCAGATATTCGAAGGCGTTGCTCTTCACCGTCTCGCCGAATGTCGTCGAGAACACACGCACCGCGCCGGACGTGGGGGTGTCGGAGACACCCGCCATCACTACAATCTGCGTGGCGCTCTGGCTCTGAATGGCCACCGTGATTCCGCACAGCGTTACATTCGTGATGTCCGATCCGTTCCCCAGATTCGATCCGCTGATCACTACTTCGTACCCACCGGTCCAGGAGCCCGACGCCGGGGTGCTGGTAACAATGAGGCCCGCCGGATTATAGATATAGGCGTTCGGGAGCGTCGTATCGCCTTCTTCAGCCTGCACGACGAAGTCCACCGGCCCTGCATTGGTGGCGGCAGGCAGCGTGATGGCAAACCAGTTTGCGCCGGAAGATGCGGGCGAGACACCCACGCCCCCTGCGAGAATATTCGTGATCGCGCCGAAGTTACCGTTGCTGACGGTGATCGTATTCCCGCCCGCCAGTGGTCCTGAATCGGCAGGCAGGGTTGCGAATACGGAACCGCTGAGACGCATCGTGAAAATATTCATGGCGTTGCTGATGCAGAGCTCGGCCGCGTAATCGCCGGGTTGGGTTGCGCCGAAGGATACAGCAAAGTTGCTGACGGCGCCGGAAGACAGCAAGGCGGGCATACCGCTCAGATGGAAAACAACTTCCTTCATGACGGTCAACGTAACCGGGCGGTTATGCAGAGCCCCGTCCGTTGAATTGCTGAAGACCATGATTGCCGTGTAGGCGCCCTCGCTGGTGGGCGCATATTCGGATGCTATCGAAACAGTCACCTGCGCGACCTCGCCGGATGCCAGCGTGCCGGAGGACGGGGCGGCAACCACCAGCCACGGCTGTGAACCGGTCACGCTCCATTGGATGGCGGATGACGCGCTGTTGCTGATGGCGTACACGGCGCCTGTGGGCGAGAAAGGACCTCCTGCGGCGCCTTCGCTCTGCCAGCCGGCGGCGGGGGAAATATGGAACGTTTCAGGAGTCAGCAATTTAAAGCGGTAGGCCGTGAGGGCACAAACCATGCGATTGGCCTGCTCGGAGGTGAACTCCTGCATGCAGAGGTCGTCCGTGTAATTCATATAGTTATGAATGGGATCGGGCTGGCTGCAGGAGGTCGTTTCACTGCAGCCGTAATGGTCGATGGCTTCCGCCGGAGTATCCACGATCAAATCGCCGGCGGTGTAGGAGTTGAGGCAGGCCGATTCTCCCTCGAACGTGTGATACAGGCCGAAGTAATGACCCATTTCATGCACCACCGTGCGCCCCTGATCATAGGGGAACATTCCTTCGTCGCGCCCGCCAAAGGCTTCGTAATTGATGACCAGTCCGTCATAAATGCCCGGATCTTCCTGTGGAAAATACGCATAACCCAGATACCCGCTCGCCATGTTGATGTAGATATTACAGTAGCGTTTGACGTCCCAGGCCAGCGCCGTTTTATAGGCGAGTTCATCATTGTCATAGAACCAGTTGTCATTGGCGGTGCGAGTGATGCCGGCCAGCTCGAAATGAATTTTGGTGTTGTATCCCAGCTCGCCGAGTGTGCCCATTATAGCTTCGTAATCTTCGTTCAGTACGTCAATCTGCCGGGCGATACGGCCGTCATCCAGATTCCCCGTTTCATCGGTCTTGTGAATGACATGCACGACCACGCGGACGATCTGTGTCCCTGCGGGCCAGTACTCATTGCGAATGGTGGTGCTGTCCACGGTGCAATCGCCGATGTCGGCGTATTTACGCAACGCCATCACCTGGGCGCGCGACTTTGTTCCGCAGCGCCGACCTTCCGCCTTAAACTGATTTGAGGCGTAATAAGCGCTCTTGGTGGGATACGTTATGCCATTGACCGTGATGGACCGATCCGGTTTGGCATGGCGGGGTTCCGCGTTCGGAAGTGAATGGATCGTGCGGATGATGGCGTCAATCGCAATGGGTTCCTGTCCGAGGTTTTCAATGGTGAAGGTATTGGTTTGCTCCGAACCGGTTTTGATGTGCGGGAACTTCGTGCCGTTTGCGGCCTGAGACTCCGCGCCACTGACAATCACGGCGTCATTTGTGCCCCGCACGGTCACCCCCGACGCGGTATAAGTGAACGCGTTGCTCTTCACCGTCTCGCCGAAGCTCACGGAGAACACACGCACCGCGCCGGACATGGCGGAGCCGGAGACATCCGCCACGATGACAATCTGCGTGGCACTCTGACTGACGATGCTCTGCGCGCTCACCCCGCACAGCGTCACGTTCGTCACGTCGCTGCCGTCGCCGAGGTTCGCGCCGGTGATTATGACTTCATATCCGCCCGTCCAGGAGCCTGAGACGGGAGACACCCCGCCAAATTCATTGATGTCCGGCCCCCACTTCGCCACATGATTGGCCGTCACACCGCCCGCCTCCGTAAACGTACCGCCTGCATACAGGTTCGTCCCGTCATGCGCCAGGGCATACACCATGGAATCCATTCCGCTTCCCAGATTCGTCCAACTCGTTCCATTCCACATCGCGACGCTATTGGCCGCCGCGTCCCCGGCGTTCGTGAACGACCCGCCGACATACAGGTTCGTCCCGTCATGCGCCAGAGACACCACCCAGTCGTTCATGCCATTGCCCAGATTCGTCCACATGCCCGACGACGTATCCCACATCGCCACATAGTTGGCCGACACCCCGCCCGCGTTTGTAAAGAATCCGCCCGCGTACAGATTCGTCCCGTCATGCGCCAGAGCGAATACGGAGGCATTCATACCACTGCCCAGATTCGTCCACGTGCCCGACGCTGCATCCCACTTCGCGACACGATTAGCCGACACCCCGCCCGCCGTCGTGAATGTTCCACCCGCGTACAGGTTCACACCATCGTGCAGCAGGGCAAGCACGGATTGGTTCAACCCGCTGCCCAGATTCGTCCACGTACCCGACGCCGTATCCCACATCGCCACATAGCTGGCCGACACACCGCCCGCCTCCGTGAACGTTCCGCCCGCGTACAGGTTCGTCCCGTCATGCGCCAGGGCATACACGGGCATGTTCACGCCCGTGCCCAGATTCGTCCATGTGCGCGATACCGTATCCCATTTCGCCACACGACTGGCCTCCACGCCGCCGGCTTCCCCGAACCAGCCTCCCGCGTACAGATTCGTCCCGTCATACACCAGAGCTTCCGGCCTGGTGCTCAACCCGCTACCCAGATTCGTCCACGCGCCCGACGCCGTATCCCACTTCGCTATATAGTTTGCCTCAATACCACCGGCTTCCGTGAACCAGCCGCCCGCGTACAGATCCGTCCCGTCGTGCGCCAGGTCATAAACCAACATATCGTTCACGCCGCTGCCCAGGTTCGTCCACGCGTAGGGCGTACAGATCACGCCCGACGGATTATAGGTGTAGGCGTTCGGCAGCGAGGTGTCGCCGTGATCCGAGGTCTGCACGATGAAGTCCACGGGTCCCGCATTCGTCGCCGCGGGCATCGTGATCGTGAACCAGTTCGAGCCGGAAGCCGACGGCTGGAAGCCCACGCCGCCAATCAGCACATTCGTGATGGTGCCGAAATAGCCATTCGTTACGGTGATCGTATTCCCGCCTGCCTGCGGACCGACATTGGTGGATCCTTCATAGACGTGGAAGGTGTTCGTCACATCCGCCGCGGGATTCCAATTCGCGTCGCCCGCCTGCGAGGCTATGATGCTCACCTCGCCAATGCCGGTGAAGGTCAGATTGCTGCCGCCAGTGATGAGCGCGGGACCTCCGTTGGTGGAGAAGGTTACGGGCAAGCCGCTCGAAGCCGTTGCCGTCAGACCCACGGCGGCGTAGACCGACTGTGCGCCGATGTCCGGGAACGTGATGGTTTGATTCCCCTTGAGATATTCAAAGGCGTTACTTTTCACCGTCTCTCCGAAACTCGTCGAGAAGACGCGCACGACGCCCAACCCGGCGGTGTCGGCGGCACCTGCCACGACGATGATCTGCGTGGCGCTCTGGCTCACGATGCTTTGCACGCTCACCCCGCACAGGGTCACGTTCGTCACGTCGCTGCCATCGCCGAGGTTCAGGCCGCCGATGACCACTTCATAGCCGCCGTTCAGAACGCCGTTCGACGGGCTCACGCCGAAATGCGTCTCGCCCAGCGCCATGCGCAGCACGTTGCTGCGGGCGCCGCCGATGGCATAGAGAGCGCCGTTGAGTTCCGCCGCGCCGCCCAGATACTGGTTGTATGGCAAACCGGCGCCCGCGAGCCAGTTCGTGCCGTCGAAATACACGGTATCGCTGCAATAGCCTGAATCCTTTGCGCCCCCCACCGCGTACAGGCGATCCATGGTCGCGGCCGCGCCCACCCAGTAACGCACGACATCCATACCCGGTGCCGCCGTCCATTCCGTGCCATCGAAACGCCAGGCGTCGGTGTAACCCGGCGTATTGCAGCTCGACACATACAGATAGTCGCCGAGAACGCCGCCCGGCACATATTCCCGCAAATGCTGATCCGGCAGGCCCGTGGTTTGATTCCAGTTGGTTCCGTCGTAAACAAACACATTGGAATAACTGCCGCCGCACAACACATGCAGCCGATTGCTGAACACACACACCATGGGATTGCGACGCGCGGCCGGCAAACCCGCCACTTCCGTCCATACGCTGCCGTCATACCGGTAAACATTAGTCGTGTTGTTCCCCGTGGCGTAGATCGCGCCCTCCCAGACCGCCGCGCCCAGGTTGATGCAGGCGACGGGAAGTCCCGCCGCCATTTCCCAGTTCGTGCCGTCGAAACGGCAAACGTTGGTATACGTGGTGCCTGAGCTGAAGAGCTGCCGCCCGCCGATCACGTAAAGCGCGTTGCTGTAATTCACAAGTGGTGCGCGGATGACTCGGTACTCCAGCGGAACCGTCTCTGCCCATGCGCCATCCGGATCGCGCCAGCCGATCACGCCCGGCGGGTTATACGTATACGATCCCGTGAAGACCGTCTCACCCAGGCTCACCGACTGCACCACGATGTCCGATGCTCCCGCGTTCGTCGCGGAGCCGAGAACAAAACTCACCCAATCAGCTCCCTGCCCGTCCAGCGTGGCCGCGATGCCGCCAACCAGCACATTCGTAATGTCGCTGCCGTCACCCATCGCCGAGACATTGACAAGCGTCACCGTATTTCCGCCCGCATACGGTCCGCTCCCCGCGGAGAGGTAGATATAGGTAAAGGCGTTGCTGCGCACCGTCGCGCCGTAGGCTGTGGAATAGACTACCACATCGCCGTTGGTCAGTACGGATGATGCGCCGGCCAGCACCACAATCTGCGTGGCGCTCTGACTCACGATGTTCGACACACTCACCCCGCACAGCGTCACATTCGTCACGTCGCTTCCGTTCCCCAGATTCGATCCGCGAATAGTCACCCAATAACCGCCCGCGAGATCGCCGGACGAGGGATGCACGCCCGTGTGCTCCTCACCCACCACATATTTATATACATTGGTCAGCGCGCCCATCTCATCGGACATGCCGCCGATGTGATAGAGTGCGTCATTCAGCTCAGCAGCCGCAGCCGCGCAAATGTGATAGGGCAATGCCGCCGCTGAAGACCAGTTCGTGCCGTCAAAGCAATAGACCGTGTTCTCGGTTGAATCTCCGCTATTCAAGCCGCCCAGCGCATAGACCTGATCGCGCCAGACCGCCGTGGCCATGTAATAGCGGGCGGCGGGAAGGTCGGCGATGGCTGTCCACGCGGAACCATCGCAGCGCCAGCCGGCAGTTGATGCCGCAGTGGCAAACCCACCCCCTGCGGCGATCAGGAAGTCGCCGAGCACTCCGCCCGCGCCGCCATACAAATCCACTCCATTCGGTATGGCAGCCAGCTCGTTCAGCGACCCGTCATCGAATTCCGTCACCGCGCCCACACCGCCCGACACCACCACGGGGCGGTTGCTGAAGATCACCATCAACGGCCAGGTGCGCGCATCGGTCACGTGCGCGGCGGTTGCCCAGGAGACCCCGTCGAACCGCATCAGCGCGTCGACTCCACCGCCAGCCAGCCAAATGTTCGTACCATCACTAGTTGCGCCGACTTCGGTCATTGCGCCCGACAGCGCCGCATCGACCGTCCAGTTGGTCCCGTCGAAGGCGTACACCGTGTCGCGCGGCGTACTCGACCCATCATACCCGCCAATGACATAAATACGATTGCTCATCGCCGCCGCCGCATGATGGAACCGGGCCTCCGGCAGGCCGGGCACATCCACCCACGCATCGGAATCGGTGTAGCCGATGAAGCCCGACGGGTTATAGGCGTAGGCATTGGTCAGGACAAAATCAGCAGCCTCCGCGCGCTGCATGGTGAAATTGGCCAAGCCGGTGTACTCCACCGCGGGCATCACCAGAGAGAAACTGTTGGTATCCGCACCGCTGGTTGGAACATCCGCACCGCGCACCACGACGTTGGTGATCACGCTGTTGAGTCCGTGCGTGACCGTCACCGTGTTTCCGCCCGCGTAAGGTCCGTTGCTCGGCGACACGATGAACCAGGCTGCCTCGTAGGTAAACGCATTGGTCAACAGGACATCCGCTTCGCCCGCGCGCTGCAGCACAATATCCATCGAACCCGCGGCGAGCGCCGTGGGCATCATGAACGTCACATGATCCGCCGCAGCCTCCGTCGGGGCCACACCCGCCGCCGCACCCACGATCACATTGGTGAACACGCTGGCATAACCGTGCCAGATCGACACCTCGTAATCACCCGCATAAGCCCCGTTGCTCGGGGAAACGAAACATTGCGCGCTTGAGCCCGACAGATTGATGAGGCGCGAGGGCAGCGCCGAATTGTTGCTGAACGAAAGCGACGCCGTGTGAATCCCGCTGTTCGTTGGATGATAAATCACCGAGAAATTGCTGACCGCTCCCGGCGCAAGACTCGCGGGCAGATGCTGAATCGAAAAACAGCCCGCGCCCGTACCATTGGTCGCCCAGTCCGTCAGGGTGATAGGGTCCGAACCCGAGTTGGTGATGGCAAACACATTGGTACGCGAATAGTTCTGCAGGAGGGCCGGGAAGAGCGTGCCCTTGGCCGCCGTGGGCGCTTCGCCGCTGGTGATCAGCGCGCCATTGGTACCCAGCACGCTCAGCGAAAGCGCCACATCGCTGAAGTTGGTTCCGATGATGATGTTATCCACCAGCGCGTACCCGCTGTCGCCCCAGTGCGCGATGTAAAACCGCGACGCCGTGAAAGCGGTGCAGGTCGAAGCCAGCACCTCGTGCGGATCGCTCTCCTGCGAGGCATCGATCCACGAGCGCATTACGGAACCCGTCGCAAAAAATTCAATCTCCGCCGTCATCCGGTGCCACCGGCCGTAGAGCCCCGTCAGCTCCACCGGTTTGGACACATTCCATGTGTCATTGGCCGGCGTAAAGGTGATGAGCTCGCCGGGTTTCCCTGCCTGTGATTCAATGGAAATGCCGAAGCCGCCGAGCGTACCCGACACATGGGAGTTCGCGGTTTCCGGCGTATACAGATCCAAACAGAATAACACCTTCGATCCCGGCGAGGAATCGAGCGCCGTCCCCAAATCGCGATAAAGCCGCCCGCCGTGTCCCCACGCATAACTCATTTGCGGCTCATACGGGGCATAATCGTTCGTTCCGAAAATGGCCGCCTGCGGAACCGGATGTCCCGGCGCTTGCGTCAAATCCACCTGCCACGTATTCGTCCCCCAGCCCGTACCGCCAGCGTAGAATCCGGGAATATTGTTCGTCCAGCGCGTCTCGGTATAATCGAACGGTTCCGTCGCAATCATCTGCGCCGATGCCGCCGCCGCGCCCCAAACCACCGCCGCGACACTTTTTCCAATGATTGGAAAAAGCCCTCGAAAAGTTTCCAACGATTGGAAAAACGAACACAGTGACCGTGTAGCCGAAACGCGCATAAAGATCCCTCCCTACGTTCCGTGCGTAACCGTATTTAATAACGCACTC
>CAZISY010000113.1:0-8972 GCA_964542025.1 uncultured Verrucomicrobiota bacterium | reverse complement strand
AGCCCTTGATGTAGCCTTTCCGCGTATCGAAGTTCATCTTGGCGATGACCGTGTAACTCGTGCCCTGACCCAGCGCGTAGGTACTGTTCGAAGTGATGTAGGTCCCTCCGCTCTGCTGAACAGCCAGCACCGACGCATTGCCCGGCGCACCGAAGAAGACCCGCTCATCATCATAGCCGTCGGTCAGCACGAATCCCTTGTAGGTGTTGGCGGTGTCTTCCGTATACTGGAAGGTATAGGCAAAATAGAGCGTACCGGTGCCGATGGGCGCGATGTTGCGCTGCATGATGCAGGTGTTATCGACTTCCTCAATGGGCCCGGGCATCATGCGCACCCTGTTGCCGTACGCGGCAGGATAACCGCTCACCGGCGTCAGGCTGTTACTCGCGATCTCCATACCGCCCATCACCCAGGTCCAGTTTCCCGCCCAGTTGGTACCGCCATGCTGTCCCCAAATGCCGTAACCGGAAACCGCCGAATCCCAGTTGGCAAACGAATCCACCGGCCCGGCCTCATAGAACGGGGTCGTGCGGGCCTGCAGGCTTCTGCCTTCTTTCACGGTTCCCGCGCCGGAATAATACGTGCCGCCGTCCGCCACGGTGTAGAACCCGTAGTAATAATCCGACGCCGGATTCGCCGCCAGTTCCAGATCGAGGCTGTTCGTGGCCAACCCGCGATACACCACCTTCGTCGCCGTTCCGAATTCCTGCAGGTTCGTGTAGGCCGTGCCGTTGATCGGCGCCGTCGGCGCCGCGCCCAGACGCCTCACCACCAGCGTGAGGAATCCATCCCCGACCTGCTTGTCCCACTGCATCCGAATGGATTCCGGGCCTTCCGCCGTCACAAAGCAGTTCGAGGGCGTTTCCAGGGTCGATCCATAGACCAGCACAATATCGTTGCCGGACTGCCCCACACTGAAGACGCCGGAGTGGGCCGGCCAATTCGCGTCGTCAATCGTGAAGGCCGCCGCATCAAATCCGCTGACCGATCCGCCTTTGAGGAGTATCCAGCTCGCCGCCTGATCCGTCCAGCCGGTCAGGTGCTCATCATTCAATTCAATTGTGACGGGATGATCCGCCGACGCATCCACGGTCACTGCGCCTTCCGAGACGTCGATCAAATCCCAATCCGTCCCCGCCGAGCCCTGCGCGTTGCCGCAATCCCACGCGTACGTCGAATCGCCGCGCAGCGTGAGCGCCTCCGCCGTCAGGGTACCGACGTTATAGGCGGTTCCGTTGCCCGGCTTAACCACGGCATAGCCGATCAGATCCACCACCGGCACAGCGCCTTCGCCGTGCAGCGTCGTGTTGCTGTACACCGTCAGCGATGCACTGGACGAAATATCCCCGTTCACCACCAGCGTGCCGCCTGTGACGATCGATGCCCCCGTAAAGGTGCCGGTGCTGTTCACCGTCAGTACGCCGGCATCAATCTTCTTCAATCCGCCCGCCCCGGTCCCGATCGGACTGTTGATTATCGTCTGCCCACCGCCAGCCACTTCCAGCGTGTAGCCTGATCCGGTGATGGGCGATGAGGACGACAACGTCAAACGGGTATTATCCCGCGCACGGGTGCGCGTATTCGCTCCCAGCGTGATCGCTGCAGGGTAGTCATTCGACCCGGAGACAGAGTCCAATGCACCGCCGCCACAGTAGCCGTCGCCGCTCAAAGTCAGTGGTTTTGCATTATATGTGTTTCCGCCGTACAACTCCAAACCGGCACCAGATGCCACCGTTACGCTTGAAACAGAAGGTGTATTCGTCATGCCAAAAAAGACATTATCGAACAGGATTTGTGCCGTTCCGCTTCCGGAATAATCCTCCAGACGGACCTTATTCGTCACACACTGTGCATCGATTGTGCATTCCAGCGTGTAGGTGGTCCACTCCGTTGTTAAGGAGGTTCGTATATTCGTCGATACCGTAACCTCCAACTCGCCACCGGAGCTGTTGTACTGGTAGATTCGCATGAACACATCGCCTGCAACCGTCCCGGTATATTTGGCACGCGCAGTAAATTTACAGACCTGCCCCGCCGCCGGGGACGCAAATTTCTGACTATCCACCCAGTTTCCCTCTCCGGCATTGGTAATCGAAAGTGCCGTCGTCCCTTCCTCACCCGCACCGGCCAACGCACGGGCATATGCCGGAAGGTTGATCGTCCAATTTTCCGCAACGGCTTCAAACCCCGGATCAGGAATCAGATTCGATGCGGCACTTCCGCTGACTCCGGACGTACATCCCAACGCACTGGAATGAGCAGCACGAATCACGCCTGCCGCGATGGATACAGATCCCGTAAACGTGTTGTTCCCATTCAGGGTCAAACTGCCTGAATCATTTTTCGTGATTCCGCCTGCGCCGGTTTCAACCGGACTGCTGATCACCGTGTTGCCGCTGCCGAGGATCGTCAGCGAGAAGCCGGAACCGGTAACGGCCGATGCCGAATTCAGCGTCAGCGTCCCTGCCTGCGAACGAATGGAAACGTTGGCGGCCAGAGTCAGCGTTCCGGCGAAGGTGTTATCTCCCGACACGCTGTCCAGCGCGCCGACGCCGTAGAATCCGGCACCCGCCAGCGTCAGCGGTTCCGCAGGAACGGAGATGCCGCCGCTCAGACGTAGCGAAGCACTATTACTGACCACAGTGCCGGAGGAGGTCCCGCCCAGCGCATTGGCATGGCTAATGGAAAGCGCACCGGCACCCACGGCCACCGGCCCGCTGAAGGTATTGTTGCCACTCAGGGTTAAAATGCCCGAATCCAGTTTGGAGAGGCCGCCAGCGCCCGTTTGAATCGCGCTGCTGATCACCGTATTCCCGCCACCGGCCACTTCCAGGGAATAGCCGGAACCTGAAATCGCCGTGCCGGAGTTCAGCGTCAGGGTGTCCGTCTGTGTGCGGATTCGCGAAGAGGCGGAAAGCGTGATCGGCCCGCTGAAGGTGTTGTTGCCGGACACGCTGTCCAGCGCGCCGCCGCCATAGAATCCGGCGCCCGCCAGCGTCAACGGTTCGGCGGCCGTCGTAATTCCGCCGCTCAGACGCAGCGAGTAGCCGCTGTTCACGGTCGTCCCGGCCGCCGTTGAGCCCAGTGCGTTGGCATGGGTGATCTGCAGAATACCGGTGGATACCGTCACCGCGCCTGCAAAGGTGTTGTCGCCACTCAGCAGCAGGGTGCCCTCGCCCTGCTTCGTGAGGCTGCCTGTGGTGCCGGCAATAATACTCGGGATGGTCATCGTGGAATTCAGCGCCACCCGGAAATAGCCGCCGTGATCCGCCAGGCTGACCCCGCGGTTGGCGCTCAGCGAGATATTGGTCACCGCATTGAACACGCCGCCTTCATCCACCACCAAATGTCCGGCAGTGGCCCCCGAGGGCGGAATACCGAGATAGGAGTCACCGGCCAGCGTCAGGGTGCCGTACTCAATGGTCGTCCTTCCCCGATAGGCGTTGGTTTGCGCAAAGAGCACCTGGTTGGTTCCCCTAAGGGCAAACGATCCCGCGGTCGCGCTGGACGCATCATGAATCACATTACTGAAAATCACGACCTGCTGATTGTGGCCCTGAACCTGCAATTCCAAATTGCTGGCGATATTCACCGCGCCGTTCAGAATCAGATCGGCATACAGCGGCGACAGTTGGAAGACGCCGCCCGAGCCATAGAGCACCAGCGGCATATCCACCGCTTGATCCATCGCCGACAGGTTCTCTATCTTGTTTTGGAGCGTCAGAGCGGCCCCGCGCAGCACAAAGGAGCTGGTCGTATTGGTGAACCGAATACTGCGAAGCGCCGTGCCTTCCGGACAATCATTGGTCGGGAAGAGGCTCACATCTCCCTCAAAAGAAACCATCATGCCGTTCGTCGGATGATTCAGCTCTTCCCAGTTCGCGTCCGTGCTGTAGCGCATGTCCGACGCACCCGCCCCGCCGTTCCAAATGGATTCCGAAGAAATGTAGGTGAACGCATTCGACTTCACCGTCTCGCCATAATTTTCCGAATAAATATGAATGTCGCCGGCTCCGCCTGATGTGGCCGTGCCTGCAACCACGACCACCTGCGTCGAACTCTGACTCACAATGGACGACACCGGCACCCCGCCGATCGTCACATTCGTAATGTCCGTCCCGCTGCCCAGATAATACCCACGGATCACCACTTCATATCCGCCGTCCCACGAGCCTTCCACCGGCGTCACCGGCGTGAAATCCGTATTCGCCCGTCCGTACACCAAATAAGACGCACCGGCGCCCTCCACGCCAATGGGATCGGCACTGGGCGCACCTATCAGTATGTCGCCATACCCATCCCCGTTCACATCGCCCACACCACTCACGGATTCGCCGGATTGATCATAAGTGACCTGACCAGCCAGGAGCACGCCATTGGTTCCATTCAGCCAGTTTGTGCTTAAGCGGTTTGAGGCCGTTATTGCCGCGCCGTATTGGCCATACACCAGATAGGTTGCTCCGGCATACGTAACATTCGATGGATCCACGGCAGAAGAACTGACCAGCAAATCGGCGAAACCATCTCCGTTCACGTCACCCGCATCACTGACGCATGAGCCCACATAATCCTGATAAGCGTTACCGGTGAGCGCTATTCCGTTCGTTCCATTCAACCAGCCATTGGTCAACGAGATGGCTGACGGTAAATCGGACCGTCCATAAACCAGATAGGTTTCCCCGGCGGATGACCCCACGCCAGCCACGAAGGCCTCTCTGGCGCCAATCAGCATATCCGCATATCCATCCCGATTGACATCGCCGGCGGCAGATACGGAACAACCACAGTCGGCTGCGCCCGACATCACGACCCCGTTGGTACCGTCAAACCATGTACTATCGAGGCTGATATCCGCCGGAAGTGGTTCTGAACGCCCATAAATCAGAAACGTTTTCCATGAGCCAGATGCCCCAATCAGAAAATCCGGATATCCATCGCCGTTCACATCGCCGACACCGCTCGCCGAAGAACCGGCATATTGAGATGATGCCGTCCCCTTGAATCGAATCCCGTTGGTGCCATCCAGCCAGTTATTGGTCATATTGATGGATGATGGAAATCCGCTGGATCGGCCGTACACCAGATAGGCCGACCCGGCATTTGCATAACCATCCACCGTGATAGTAGATGCTGCGACCAGGAAATCCTCATAACCATCCTGGTTGATGTCGCCCGCTCCGCCAATCGAAGAACCCATCGCACTGCTTCCTGCGTTCATAACGAACCCATTCGTACCATTGAGGTATGCCTCCGTCAGGGTTATCGAAGACACGAATTTGTTCGTTTTCCCGAATACAAAGAGGTCCACATAAGGATCATACGCGGCATAGGTTATAAAATCATCCGCGCCATCCCCGTTTACATCCCCGACGCCCTTCACACTTTGACCGGAACGCGCCGCACCGCTGCGTCCTTCAAAACAGGACCCATTCGTACCGTTCAACCAGGTGTTCGTGAGGAGAACCAATGCCGTATACGACGTGTTTGTTTTTCCATAAACGAGATAGGTGTCACCGTAGTCACCGGGATCCGCCAAATAGGCGCCAATCAGCATATCCTGTACGCCATCGCCATCGACATCGCCCGCGCGGCTTACAGAACATCCGGAGCCTATGCCACCCGCCGGATTCGCCCCGGCAAATATAACCCCGTTGGTACCATCCAGCCAACTGTTGGTCAGTGGGATATAGGCAGGCAGGGGATTGGCCACACGAGCATTCGGAATCCAACCGGGCGGGTTGTAGCTGTACACGTCTGTATAGGCGACAGTACCCATGCTTGCGGATTGGATCGTAATATCTTTTGGACCCACCCCATTTGCCGGAGGAACCACAATGTTCACCCAATTATTTCCCTGATCCAGAATCGTTGCAGACACGCCACCGATAAGGACATTCGTTATATCCGAACCATTGCCCAATACAGATGCTGAAAAGGTAATTTCATTTCCTCCCGCAAAGGGCCCCTGGGAATCCGAAATCAGATATGCCTTTTCGTAGGCGCCCATATCCACGGTATTGATGGCAATACGCGGATTCCCGGCCAGGTCGTACGGCGTCACATTCGTCGGGGCATAGGCGTTGTTGCCCGCATTCAGGCAGGAAGAGGCCGCCGACAGGGTGTAATCCCCGCCGGCTAAATCGGTAAAGGACGGGGTGTTGGTTGTGCAGCCATTCACCCCGTGCGTGATGCCATCCGCAGCACAGGAGTATCGAATGGTTCCGGAATAGATGTCCTTATAGCTGCTGCCGGTGTTGCCCCAGGCAATGGTGTTGTTCACGGTGCCGCCGCCGTTGCAGTAAATACCGCCGGAGGTGCCGGAGGCCGTATTGCCTGCCACGGTACAGTTGTTCACCGTGCCGCCCGTCATATACACACCGCCGCCATGCGTCCCGGCCGTGTTTCCGGTGAGCAGACAGTTATCCATCTCGGCGGAGCCGCTGACACATACACCGCCGCCATACGCTGCCGTGGCCGTGTTGCTGGTGATCACGCACCGGCTCAGCGTACCGCCGGTCATTCCGACGCCGCCGCCATGATCCGCCGCCGTATTGCGCCGTATGGTGGTGCGTTCCACGGTACCGCCGCCGTTCAGATAAATACCCGCGTACGCCGAGGACGCGGCATTGGTATAGACATAACAATCCACCATGCGCGCGCCCGCATGCAGCACCGCGCCGCCGCCTTCACGCGCTCCATTGAATGCCAGTACGCAATTCGATATTACGCAGCCATCGAACATCCGAACGCCGCCGCCCTGGCTCAGCCCATCGGCATCGCTGCCGCCGGATGAGGTGTAGCCGTTCGTGATCGTAAAGCCGCTCAGGGTACATCCGTTGGTCATGAAGACGCCGCGAATGCCGTTTTTCCCGTAGTTTCCGCTCTCGGTGCCTTTTTTTCCGCTGATTATCGTAACGGCCGGACCATTCACCGACCGCACAGTGATCTGATTCGTAATGCACACGCGATTCGTCAACGCACAGTCCGGCGACACTTTTTCCCCGGTATAGTAGGTTCCGTTACTGACGATCACGATTTCGCCATCCCGGGCCAGATTGACCGCCGCCTGGATCGTGTATTTCGCAGTACCCCAGCTTAGTCCATCGTAGGAATCACTCCCGCTCCAACTGGTCACATAGTAGGTTTTCTTGCCCAACACGCTCGCCCAGGTCGTACCCGCGCGCACCTCATCGTAATACACGTTGCCGGGGCCGGATCCACCCCAGCTCCCTGCGCTGAGTTTGATCTGATTGATATTGGTGATGTAGCTCGAGGCAAAGGTATATTCCCCCGCCCATTCCGAGGGTTCAAAGCCGGGGATGACGTCGTTGGTAGCGTACCCGGCTACGTACATGGTGTCATTGCTGAAGTCATATTTCGCAATAACCGTGTAATAATTCCCGGCCCCCGGAGTAATAGTAAACGTCGAATTGGTGGTGTCCTCGGTTTGTTTGCGCTGGAGCGAGAGCGACGTGCTGCCATGAACCCCGATACCGATTTTTTCTTCCCAGTCCTGCATCAGGATCAACTGCGCGGAGGACTGGTTGTCGTTCGCATCCATATTCATGACAAAGGACACATAGAACGTGCCGGAGTTCACATTGGTGAAGTCACGCGCAATACCGGCCCAGCCCGTTCCCGGGCTTAACTTCACCTTGTTGTCATAGGACGTCGGATACCCCACCGGCACAGGCAGGTTGCCGGACTCCACGACAATGGCCCCGTACGTACCGGTCCACCCGTTGGTCCAGCCCGCACCGCCGGTCTTCAGGGTCGGATCCACGTTCGGGAAATAGCCGAAGGAATCCATGACGATGTTCGGCTTATTCATAGGCAGGGTCGTCCCGTATAAATAATAACCGCCCGCGCGCACCACACCGGCCGTCGAGTAGTAGTGCGTGGCCGTTTCCATCGTGTGGAATCCGTAGTAGTACGTGTTGGTTTCCTTCAATTCATAATCAATGGTGCCGCTCGCGGAGCCGATATACACGACCTTGCTGTCGGTGTCGTATACCTGGCCGTTCGTGTAGCCCACGCCCCATTCCGGGGTGGACGGAGCCGACCCGAGTTTGCGGACCACGATCACTTCTTCGCCGACACCGCCGTTCGGCGTCCAGAACAGTTGCAGCGATTCCGGACTGTTGGTCAGCACATAGCAGTTATTCGGCGATTTGATCGGATTGCCGTACACCAGCAGGATATCGTTCCCGTCCTGCTTCACGGTGAAGGTATCGCTGTGCGCGGGCCAGTCGCTGTCGTCCACCACAAAATCACTGGCATTGAATCCGCTGATCGATCCGCCTCTGATGATCGGCCAGCTATAGGCTCCTTCTGCCCAATCACCCAGGTTATCATCATGCAGTACAATCGTGAATGGATTGGCCGACGTGGCCTCAATCGTGATCGCACCCGCCGAAGCATTGACCTGGTCCCATCCGGTTCCCGCCACTCCGTTTATGCTTGAACAATCCCAATGCATCGCCGCATCCGTTCCAACGGTAATCGCTTCAGCAGTCAGAATACCGACATCATTTGCCGTCCCGTCTCCGGGCTTTACGGTGCCGTACAGCGTGACAGCCGGAACACTTCCCGCACCTTCCAGGGTCGTTCCCGCATACACCGCCAGCGAAGCGCTCGCATCAACATCCCCGTTCACCACCAGAGTGCCGTCCGTAACCACCGTGGCTCCGACATACGTGCTGTTACCACTCAGTACCAGGGTTCCATCTCCCTGTTTGGTCAGGCTGCCGGTTGTACCTGCAATAATGCCTGCGATGGTCCCGGTCGAACCCTCCGGTACGACCACATACCCGCCATGATCGGCCAGGCTCACCCCGCGATTCGCGCTCAGCGAAACATTGGTCCGCAAATTCAACGTGCCGCCTTCATCAATCACCAAATGCCCAGCTGTGGCGCCGGAAGGCGTTACGCCCATACAGGTCTCCGTGAAGATATCGAGTCGGCCATATTCG
>CAZISY010000112.1:0-9118 GCA_964542025.1 uncultured Verrucomicrobiota bacterium | reverse complement strand
TGAAACTGGATCAGGACGGCGTGGCCGCCCTGAAGGCCAACCAGTTCATGCTGGGCGTGGGATATGACATGGCCTCCTGGCTGACAGCCTCTCTGGCCGCCGGCGGCACCGATGCCAAGCTCAATGGACTTTCCTCTTACGATCAGTACCGCCTTTCCTACCTGCTGAAATTGAATGCCAACATCTGGAACATCGTGATGAAACCGGTACGCGTTTCGTTCCGCGGGCTGGCCGAATTTTCACAGCAGGGCCTCGGCAGCGGCTCCGAATTGGACTGGCAGGAATTTTTCGGCGCGGGCCTGGTGCAGCTGGATCTCTACCCCTCGGACAAAATTGCCGCCGCGCTGAATGCGGAGCGCCTCTCGCTCTACGCCGGTCCGGCCTTCTCCGCCGTTCGGGGAACCTGGGACAACGGGGCAAACAAACAGGATTTCGATGAGGACTCGTCCTTCGGCGCACTGGCCGGACTGGACATGCACCTGACAGAATCCGTTACGCTCGGCGCCCAGGTGCGCGGGTTTTCTGCCAGTGACTCCGGCTATAACGCAACCTGGATCGGATCACTGGCGTACCATTTCTGATCGGCCGGACGCCCTCAGCAGAGCAGTTCCTTCGCACCGCCCAGCGTCACCCGCGTGGAGAGCGCGTTCAGCGCGATGAGGTGAATCATCTCGCTGACGGTCGAAGTGCAATCAGCCAGCACAGCAACGCTGTATTTTTCCGCCGACTTTGAAATGGCTGTGTGCGTGACGCAATTTTGCGTCATCATTCCGCATAGCACCAATTCATTCACACCCAATCCGGTCAGCACCTCATCCAGATTCGTTTTATAAAATCCATCGGCATGCTCCTTGACGACCACAGGATCATTGGCGGCAATCGCCTGAATGCGCGGATGGATTTCCACGCCTTTCGAACCCCTCTTGAAAAACGGCGCCTGAGGACTTGCCACATGCTGAACAAGAATGACCGGAATCTTCCTGCTCCGGGCCAGCGCTATCGCCCCCTCAATATTTTTTAACACGACCTCCATGTTCCACAGGGGAAAAAGACCGCCGGGAAAATAATCATTCTGAGGGTCGATCACGATCAATGCTTTGCTCATAGTTGCCTTTCTATTCACCGCCGATTTGTTCGGGTGCGGCGGAAGTCCGTCGGGTAGCGCCCATGTCGGAAATTATTGCCAGCCGACTGCACAGGCGTGGATAACCGAGAAACCAAAAGCTGTAGATTTTGGGCGGCGCATATTCTTCGAGGTTGATCATCGCCCCCTTGACCAGCATGTGCCGGTACGCACCGGCCTGCCCCGTACACAGTACGGCGTGACGATCCGCCAGCTCCTCATCCAATCGGTTCACGGCGTTGGATACCGGGGCAAACACCAGCGAAAGTACCGCCGTCAAAAAAATGCACCGAATCAGCGAATGCACGACCCCCGGCGCGCTCCCCTTCCGATGCGACCATCGAAAGGCCAGATAAAGGCCCGGGAACAAAATCAGCGCCGAGGCCGCGAGCCGCAAGCCGAACATCCGCCACTGGTTTTTTAAATGACCCAACTCATGCGCAAGCGCCAACACAGCTTCTTCCGGGGTGAATTTCTGCAAAAAGGTATCACTGAAAACCATGTAGCGATTCGACTCGCGACCGTCCAGATACGCGTTGACCGTGTCATTGCGTACACTCGTGTCATCCGTGAAAAAATCGACACGCAATCCCTGCCGTTCGGTAAAGGCCCGCAGCGCGTCGGCATGCGGACCGGCGTTCATCGGAACCAGTGTGCGCACCGGATCATTCGGACGCATCGGGAGCAAGTTCCCCATGAGATTGAACAGAATGAAAATCAATACGCCGCCTGCCAGCCACCATCGCTTCGGAAATAACGAAATCATGCAGTAGAGAAGCAGATACTGCGCAGTGAACAGCACAGCACCTACCGAAAACACTTTTCCCTGATCGACCAGCCACGGGAACGGTCGCGCCGTCACCAGGCCAAAAGTACGCCCATGCACATACGCACCGAGGCTATACGGCAACTTAACCGCAAACATCAAAATGCAAAAGGTCAGCAGACCAGGCACCAGGATCAGCCAGCGACGCGGGCTGTTCAGGCTTGCCTCCGTTCGGCCGGGGATCGAAGACGTCAGCATCAGGCCAATCACCAGCAGAGATGAAAACGCGCGGCAAAGCGATGCCGTGCGGAACGGACTGCAATAGGCCCGGCTCCAGTCGGCGTAAGCGGGCGACAGGATTTCCGCGGGATCCGAAGGCGGCAGGCCCGACGGCACGGGACCAACCAGAAAAGGAAGCGCCTGGCCCGCCAGCAATATAATCAGCAGCACCCAGAATCCGATCCGCATGATCGCCCTCTTTCCGTACTCCGGTGCGCACACGAACGTCTACGGCGCGATGCGCCCGGATCGAATGCTCAGTTGCCCACTCGTGCATCCGGGAAGGCCACCAGCCAGAGCTGCACCCAAATGTCCCAGTCATCTCCGCGGCCGGTATACCCCACGCGCGTACCCAGACAGTCCGAGCGATGGCCGATGTAATACGACTGTTCTTCCATAACAGCGCCATATACCTGATAGCGCCAATAGGATCCGACCGACCATATTTCTTCGGGAAAGAGATCCAGGGAAATGGTGTACAAATCGTTTACGTCGGTTAAGTAGCGGTACTCGAAACCGAGCTTGCTCAGATCAAACGCCGTATAGGTGATGTAGCCATTGAAATTGGAAAAGCTTTCGCCGTGGGTTCCATAGGTACCGTCCAGCTTGATCTTCAAATCTTCAATCGGATACGACTCGGCATCGAAACCGACCGGGCCGACATTTTCCTCGCCCTTATCTTCATCCGCCGTGAAGTGGTAATCGATGAAGACATTCAAATCGAGCAGATTAGCCACAGCCCCGCTGCGCTTGGTTTGAAACTTATTTCGCAGACCGAGACGGGCCGTGTTCTGTTTCCCCAATTCATCAACCTCATCAAACTGATAGAGATCTTCCTGCTCCACGTTGGGGGTGGGCACAAACGTATATAGGGTGTACGGCTCTGCTACATGGCGCAAACCACCATCATATTTTCCGGGACGCTCCAACTCCTTGAACGCCTGATAGGAGACTTCAAACCCGACTTCCGGCAAATTGCGCAATTCGGAGTTTCCATCGGAAACCAAGGTACGTATTTCATTGGTAAAGGTGGTTTCCGTCACGGTCTTTCCGTTCACCGTGTTGGTCTTCACGATGGGGACCGTCTCCGTGATTTCTTCCGTCTTCTTGGTTTTCTCGTAGTAGGTTCCTTCATAACCGGCGCGCGGCGTCACGTTCAGGAATCCGAAATGTTTGGTGGGATAATAAACCATGTGCCGTGAATCCAGACGGAAGGTGCTGTACTTATCTTCATCATCCAACTCGTTGAATTCCTTTTCCAGGAACGTGGCACTGTTGTTTCCTTCGTAGTAAAAACCGCTGTCCGCAATCTCCTGACGGCGCATGTCAAACGTGCCTTCCGGAACGCGATTCACGTTTTCATAAAAGTCGTTGAGGCGCTTGTTGATCAGCAGGCCGGCCGTGAAGCGGTCATCCACATGCGTCAGGCTGACATAGTTTTCGGGCTGAACGTTATCCTCGTATTCGCGGGTGAAAAATTCATCCATGAACTCCGGATCGCTGACATAATCCAGATTCGCTATGACGTAATCTTTTTCGGAAAGATTCTGCACATGCTCCAGTTTGAGGCGGTAGCGTTCCTCATCAATCTGCTTTTGCTCCGCCTCGGAAAGGTCATCGTTCTGGTGCGGATCCGTATCGTGCGCGTAGTATCCCTTGATGCCGCCCTTCAGCTCCGGTGTTTCCCATTTAAAATCCTGCCCCACGGCCATACCGCGGCCTGAACGCGCATCGATATGCGTGGCGCTGTGCATATAATCCGTGACGCGCATGTTGTAGGTGGAAAGCAGGAAGGCCCCCCATTTGCTGCGGTAGCCCGGCAGGAAATCCCAGTGCGACTCACGCGCCAAGTCGTACTTGTAGTACGGGAAATAAAAGAACGGCACTCCGCCCAGATGAAACACCGCATGCTTAGCCCGGACGTAGCGCTCGCTTTCAATGGTGGCTTCTTTGGCGGTAATGTAAAACTCCGGCTTTTCCCCTTCGCAGGAGCTGATGAACACATCCTTCACCTCGAAAAATTCCGGACTGGTCCGTTCGGAATCTTTGGCCCGAATGTAGAGCGGATTCAAATAGGCATTGAACTGACCGAAATCGCCCTGCTCCGTTTTGAAATTGTAGGTCAGCTCGTCGCCCTGCCAGACCCGGTCACCGTCCTTAAACTCCACATGGCCTGCGGCATAGACATCCTCGCTGACCGTATGAACCGTGACAAAATCCGCTTTGAGGCTGCCGGTGCCCTGCGACACGATCACATTGCCCGACCCGATCAGCAGCTTGCGTTCCGCATCGTACTCCAGGCGGTCCGCCGTAACATCAATCTCCTGTTTGTCGTCCAGTCCGAGCTGCTTCTGTGCGTATGCACTGAAGGAAGTCAGCGTGATGAATGATAACAGCAGGGCAAGATGCAGATGACGCTTCATGTGTTTAAATCCTTCTCTTGAAAAGTGTCCTCAAAATGGCGTGCGCACGGTAACACACAGGCCAATAATCACCAAGCCTGTTTTCCGTAATTGTTGGCGCCGCATTCGCCGCAAAAAACCCCGCCGACGCTGCGCGCCGGCGGGGTTCAATCTACGGATTCACAATGCGAATCAACCCAAACGCTTCTTCAACTGCTCCAACTGAGCGGCCATGCGCTTCGGCAGACGAGTTCCGAACTTTTGGAACAGGGCCTCCACATCCGGAATTTCGTTTTTCCAGGCAGCGGTGTCCACGCGCAGCAGTTCGGTCACATCCTCCGCCGTGATCTTCATGCCGGAGACGTCGAGATCTTTCTCCGCCGGCACATAACCCACCGGAGTTTCCCGGGCGGCCGCCTTGCCTTCGACGCGCTCGCACATCCACTTCAGGGCACGGCTGTTTTCGCCAAACCCCGGCCAGAGCCAGCGGCCATCCGCCGTCTTCCGGAACCAGTTGACGTAGAAAATTTTCGGAGCCTTGCTGCCGAGCTTGTCACCCATCTCGAACCAATGCTCCCAATAGTCCGCCATGTTGTAGCCGCAGAACGGCAGCATGGCAAACGGGTCGCGGCGAATGGCCGACTTCACGTCCAGCGCAGCGGCCGTGGCTTCGGAGGCGGCCGTGGCGCCCATGAACACGCCATGATCCCAGCTCAGCGACTGCGAAACCAGCGGCACCACGGAAGCGCGGCGCCCGCCGAAGATGAAGATATCAATCGGTACACCGGCGGGGTTTTCCCAGTCGGAACAGATCACCGGACACTGACTCGCCGGAGCCGTAAAGCGCGCATTCGGATTTGCCCCCTTTTCGCCGGAAGCAGGTGTCCATTCACGACCTTTCCAGTCAATGCCGTGTTCGCACTTCGTGCCCATGCCTTCCCACCAGATGTCTCCGTCATCCGTTTCCACGCAATTGGTGAAAATGGTGTTTTCCCTGATGCTGTCCATGGCCATCGGGTTGGACTCATAACTGGTCCCGGGCGCGACGCCGAAGAAACCGGCTTCCGGATTGATGGCACGCAGGCTGCCGTCCGGACCGATCTTCATCCAGGCAATATCGTCACCTATGCACTCGCACTTCCACCCCGGGATCGTGGGTTGCAGCATCGCCAGGTTCGTTTTGCCGCAGGCGCTCGGAAATGCGGCGGCAATGTGAAACTTTTTGCCCTGCGGATTGGTCAGCCGGAGAATCAGCATGTGCTCGGCCATCCAGCCTTCCTGCTTGGCTATGAACGACGCAATGCGGAGTGCCAGACATTTTTTGCCCAGCAGCGCGTTTCCGCCGTATCCGGAACCAAACGACCAGATCGTCCGGTCTTCCGGGAAATGGGCAATATATTTCTTTTCCATCGGGGCGCAGGGCCACAGACCACCATCTGTCTCCCCTTCCGCCAGCGGCTTGCCGACGGAATGCAGACACGGAATGAATTCGCCATCGGCGCCGAGCGTTTCCAACACCTTGGCGCCCACGCGGGTCATGATGACCATGTTGCACACCACATAGGGGCTGTCCGTAATTTCCACACCAATCTTGGCAATCGGCGAGCCGATCGGGCCCATGGAAAACGGAATCACATACATGATTCGGCCTTTCATGCAGCCGTCATAGAGACCCGTCATGGTCTTTTTCAGCTCGACCGGGTCAATCCAGTTGTTGGTCGGGCCGGCATCTTCCTTTTTCCGGCTGGCAATATATGTGCGGTCTTCCACGCGCGCCACATCGGAGGGCTGCGAACGGAATGAAAAACTGTTTGGGCGCTTAGTCAATGGCTTAGCCAACCCTTCCTGTACGGCCACATTCATCACGGCGCTGTATTCTTCGCTAGAACCATTGCACCAGTATACGCTGTCGGGCTTGCACAGGGCCTGCATTTCATCCACCCAGGCCTGAAGTTTTTTGTTCTTAGTCGTCATGAAGACTCCTTTCACTCTTGGTTATGTTTCGTCGAACACGGTATGCATCTTAAGGAAATGGATGATCGAATCAGCGGCTTTTCGTCCGTACCTCCTGCACGGCGGCATGCAGGTTGGCAAAGAGCATTCCCAGTTTATCCGTCGGAACGGAGGAGAACGCGAGCCGTATCAATCCGGAGAGGACAATGACGCCCGTGTCATAGGACGTCAACAGTTCTTTTCGGACGGCCTCCGGATCAACGCCGTTCACTTTCACGCACATGAAGTAGCCCGAGTTGAACGGCATCGGGCTGAACGATGCGGAAAACTCCGGATGGTCCAGCAAAATCTCTTTAATCCTTAAATAGCGATGCCGGAGAATTTCAAACTTCTGCTGTTTCTGCCGGGCATAGTCGGAATGCCTGTAGGCCTGCAGCAGAAGGTACTGGCTCAGGTTGGAACTGTTGGAAATCGTTCCGCGCACACAACCGGCCGCCTTCGCTTCCAGCGCCTTGTACTGCGCCGCCGTCGCACCCTGTATGCCGAACGTGATGAAGCCGACGCGGAATCCCCAGACGTAATCTTCCTTCGTGGGGCCGTCCATCTTCACCGCCAGCACGTTCGGATGCAAATCCACCAAACGCGAAAACAGCGATTCCGTGGAAATGCCTTCCTCATACACAAGCCCGAAGTAGGCATCGTCCAGCAGGACCACCACTTTTTTGCCCACCTCCGCCGCCTTCAAAATCGCGCGTGTGATGGCTTCATCTTCGGCCACCGTGGCGGTATACCCGGTCGGATTATTCGGGAAGTTGAGCAGCAGTATTTTCTTCTCGCCGGCCGCCATCAGCAGGTTCAGCATGCCGCCGACGTTGAACCCGCCCCGCTCAAACGCGCGAAACGTCTCCAGACGCGCCCCGTAGGCATGCTCAAAAATCAGCTCGTAGTTGTCCCAGAACAAATCCGGCAGAATGACGGTGTCGCCTTCATCGGCGAAGAGCATTCCGGCCACACTCAGTGCATGCGTCAACGCATTCGTCACCACCGGCTGGCTGAACACCTTCCCCTTCAGGTTCGGATTCTTGGCGTAGAGCATTTCGCTCCACTGCGCCCGCAGTTCCGGGATGCCGTAACTGGGCGCATAGAGAAACGAGGTGGACGGCAGAGCAATCATCCCTTCCAGACATTCCAGACACAGGGGCGAACCGTCCTCTTCAAACGCCGTTCCAATCGTCGCGTTGATCCCCTTCCCTTTGGCTTCCGCCGACTGCCCCAAAATACCTTTCGAGGGAAAATAGGCGCGGCGCCCTTTGTCGGACAACAGTGAAAAAGCCGCATTCCGACCTGCGGCGAGGTCGTCATTCAACACCTGTGCCAATCGGGGAATCTGCTCCGACATGACCGTTCTCCTCCACTCCGTGGAACCCCGACGCCGCCCGCATTTTCCGGCCTGAATTCGCCTGATTTTCCTCAACAGACGTGTTGAGTCTGTTCGGGGTAGCGCGTAAGTTCGCGTGGAAAATAGTGATCAGCTTCCAACCTGTCAATGGGAAAGGCCGAAAATAGTTATCGCGCGGCGGAGCGCCTGTGTTAGGATGTCCCGCACACAAAACCAGGAGAACTTCATGAGCCATTTTTTTGCCTACTTGTCCCGTATGAAATACATTCAGCGCTGGGGGCTGATGCGCAATACCCTGCCCGAAAATATTCAGGAACACAGCCTGCAGGTGGCTATGGTCGCTCACGCGCTGGCGATCATCCGCAATCGAAAATTCGGCGGCCATGTGGATGCGGACCGGACCGCCCTGCTGGCCATGTATCATGATTGCAGCGAGGTGATCACCGGCGACCTGGCCACCCCGATCAAATGCTTCAATCCCGAGATCAACAAGGAATACAAAAAAATCGAACACCTGGCCGCCAAAACCATTTTCCGCATGATCCCCGAGGAACTGGCCGGTGAATACGAGAGCCTCTTCTTCCCCGTGCCGGAAGACGACGAACTGCACCACCTCGTCAAAGCGGCCGACAAACTCTGCGCCTACCTGAAATGTCTGGAGGAAATTCAGGCCGGCAACAAGGGATTCCTGAAAGCCGAGCGCGCCATCATGGCCGGCCTCATGAAAATGAATATGCCGGAAGTGACCTACTTCGTGGAAAAATTCACCCCCAGCTTCTCCCTCACGCTTGATGAGCTGAACTAGCAGTCTGCAACCCGAGGACGCAGGCAACGCGGCGCGCATTCCGGCGGCTTGGTTGCCTGTCACAACAAATGATGGGATGCGTCCCACTTCCTGCTTGAATGGCTCTGAGCCGCGACTATAGTGAACCCACGCTTTGATCTGCTGTGCTGTTTCGGTGGGTCATGACGAAGCGTACTGCATTCTAAAATCAAAAAGGGGAGAACCTGCGCATGAAGAGGATTACTCGGATCGCTGTGTGGTGTTGTGTTGTGTTGTGTTGTGTTGTGTTGTGCATGAATGCCGTGGCCTCGGCATCCGGGATCAATCAGGCCCTCAGCGCCGGTGGCCTGGCCGAGTTGGCGGGATGGTATGAATCGTTCCGGGAAAGTCTGCCGCCGTTGCCGGGATCCGA
>CAZISY010000111.1:0-9183 GCA_964542025.1 uncultured Verrucomicrobiota bacterium | reverse complement strand
TTTTTCCAACGATTGGAAAAACGGCTGAAAAAGTTTCCAACGATTGGAAAAACGGGTGCAAAAAGTTCCAATGATTGGAAAAACAGTGGCGTCGCAATCGACGCTTCGGCGGGTGGATGTTTGGCGGCTTTTCATATCCGTATTCCTTTCGTCATTTGAGGCTGCACGGCGGCGGCCTTTCTCCCGTTGTACGAATGGTCCGTGGAACAATAAGACGCGTCCTGCTTGACATATTAAAGGGCGCGAATCAAGCCATTATCCTTTAAAGATCGGGTTTCAGGAGCGGCAGGAAATCGGCGGGGTGTTCGATCAGGTGTTGTGCGCCGGTGGCTAGAAGTTCATCGGCGGAGCGGAATCCCCAGAGGGCGCCGATGGGAATCATGCCGGCGGCGCGGGCGGTGAGCATGTCGGTTCGTGTGTCGCCGATGAAGAATATGCGTTCGGGAGGACAGGCGAGCAGGGCGGCGGTTCGGAGGGCGTCGGCGGGGTCGGGTTTGAGGGGCGTTTCGGGGCGGGCGCCGCGCAGGAGGGCGAAGGGAATGTTCGGGAAGAAATGAGGGACCGTTTTGCAGACGAAGTCGTGGGGTTTGTTGGAGAGGACGGCCAGAGGAATGGCGCGGGTGGTCAGGGTACTGAGCAGCTCGGGGATGCCGGGATAGGGTTTCGTTTCCCGGTTCCAGTGTGCGGCGTATTGCGTCACATAAGCGGCTGTAAGTCGGCGAATGGTATCGGGGTGGCGGGCGTCCGGGGGCAGGGCGCGTTCGGCGAAGCGCGAGGCGCCATCGCCGACGTAGTGACGGCATTCATCGGGGGTGTGCGGGGGAAATCCGAGCTGGGCGAGGGCGGCGTTCATGGCATTGGCAAGGTCGGCCAGGGTGTCCAGCAGCGTGCCGTCGAGATCGAAAATGACGGCGGTTTTCGGCGCGGGAATGGATGGATGGTTCTGTGCGGTCGGCTTCATGGCGCGGCGCGCTTCAGGGATCAGTGCTTGTATCCGCGGGTGAGCAGGATGCGGAGTTTTTTGAGGGACTCATCCTGGATTTGTTTGATGCGTGCGCGGGTGAGGCCGAGGCTGGTGCCGGTTTCTTCGAGGGTGCGGCCTTCGAGGTAGCGGAGCTTCATGATGTAGCGTGCGCGGGCGGGGAGCTGCTCAATGGCGGTCCATATTTCAGAGTTTTGGGCGGCGTTGGAGGCCTGGTTGCCGTCTTCGCCTTCAATGAAATGATAAAGGCTGGTGGTGTTGTCGTTGGATACGGTGGCATCGAGCGAAATGGGCGGGGCGGGCAGTGTTTCCCATTGGCGAATGAAGGGGAGAATCTTGACGATGTGCTCCTCGGTGAGCCCGGTCAGTTTGGCGATGATGGCCGGCTCGGGCTTGGCATTGTGCTTTTCCTGCCAGTCGTCGAGGATGGTCTTGATGACAATCATGTCGCGGGTGGGGCGTATGCCGATGCTGCCGGAGCGGACATGATCGCGGAAGAAGTTGCGGAGTCGGTTTCGGATGGCGGTTTGGGCGTAGGAGAAGAAGGGGGTTCCGCGGGTGAAGTCGTACTTGCGGGAGGCATTGGTGAGGGCCTTGGAGCCTTCCTGGAGGAAATCGGTGAGCCAGACCTGGCCAATCCAAAAATAGGGTTTTGTGCAGCTGACAATGAGGCGGCGGTTGGCAATGAAGATTTCTTCCTCGGCGGCTTCGATTTCGGAAACCATTTTGCGGGCCATCATGACGCCTTCGCGGAGATCGTTGTTGTTGGCAAAGCGTTTGCGGGTGAGCTTTTCAATTTGGTAGCCGCACCAGTGAATTTCTTTGAAGAGGTCCACGGTTTGTTCCTGAGAGAGAATTTCCACCGTGCCGCGCTGAACCAGGAATTTGCCGATGGGTTGCAGAGAGGACGTGTTGGTGGTGTAGGTGCGCGGCTGGCGAACGACCGTGGGCGCGTAGTTGTGCTTTTTGAATTCCGGAAGCACAATGACACCGAACTGCAAGCCCTGTGTAAGGGCTTTCAACTCGCGCTTGCATTTTTCAGCTATGGTTTCCTGCGCCACGCTAACAATATCTCAGTCCGTATGTTGTTAATACACGAGTAGCTAAGTAAACAGGTGCATAATGGTAATTTTTTTAACAGGAAGCAAGACTTTGTGTAAAATCCTGTGATTTTGTCAGTTCCGGGAAATGCGATAACACGCCGCTCAATCGTTGCAGCGCGGGCTGGATATAGGCGGAAAAACGTGCAGTACCGGGCATTTTCCCGAGCCGCCCATAGGCGCCGAGGGCCTGAATGAGCCGCTGAGCGGCGCCCGCGTAGAAAATGCGGTTTGGAATGGGGGCTCCGCTCGTTTTGCGGTTGTAGTATTCGAGTAATTGCAGGCGCAGGGCGTCGGGGAGGTCGACATAGGGATCGTACAGCAGCGAGGCAAGATCATAGGCGGCGGCGCCCAGGCGCATACCCTGGTAATCAATCAGCACGAGTCGCGTTTTGTTCAGCAGTACATTGCTGGATTGGAGATCCCGGTGAATCAATACCGGCGGCTGGGCGAGCAGGGTGCGGGCGAGAAGTGAAAATTCTTCGGTCAGTGTGCTGCGCTGCCGTACGGTGAGGCGCACTCGGGGGGCGGCGAATTCGTTGAAGAACAGCTCATGCTCCCATCGGTACAGCGTGGTATCAAAGGCGGGTTCCAGCGGAATCGGATGGAGCTTCTGCCTTCGTGTACCTTCATTATGCAGGCGGAGAACGGCATCAATTACCCGGCGGTAGAGGCGCATGGCTTCAGCGTTTGAACAAGAGACCATGCGGCGGGTCAGATCTTCGCGTCCGCCGTCCTCCATCAGCATGAAATGATTCTTCGCGCTGTGGGCGAGTACGCGCGGGACGGGGATTCCGCATTGTTCCAGGCGGCGGGTATGGCCTGCATAGCGCAAGTTTTCGGGGCGGGCCTGATCATCGTAGCGAATCAGAATGAGGCTGTCGTGTGCGGTGGTGAGCCGGGCAAAGGAACGGTTTGAACCGCGCGGCGGAAGCGACTCCACGGTGATTTCTCCACGCAGGTGCCGGGCGGCGGAGCGCTTTTCAGGGGCAGTCAGTACGTCGGAAGCCGGCGTGAAGAGGGTGTTTTCATAGCGGCCCGGGTGATGAACGGCGGCGCTGCCGGCCACGATGCACCGATGAAGATGAACCTGAGGGACCAGATGGGCGTGATCCCAAACGAGGCTGTCGCGAATGAGGCAGCTGCGTCCGATGGCGGCGGTGGGATCAACAGCGGAAAGGCCATCGTGCCGTTGGGCGGCGTTTGGGTTGTGCGCAAAATGCGGATCGAAAAATTCGCCGCCGGGTTCTCCGTGTGTGTGTGCGGCGGCGGTGTTCGCATGGGCGTCCAGATATTGCGCGGGGGTACCGATGTCGGACCAGAATACGGAGCGGGGGTTCAGTCCGAGGATGGTGCGGTTTTCGGCCATGGCGCGTTGGTAGGCATCAATGATGGAGCTGAATCCGGCAGGGGGAATCCACTGGAGGATCTCGGGAGAAATCAGGTGGAGCCCGCAGAAGGTGAATGTTCCGCGGGCACCGGGATGGGGCACATGGAAATTCGTGATGCGCCGGTTTTTCATGCGAACGGTGCGCGGCCCGAAGTGATCATTCATCCAGAGTACTGCGAGAGGGTTCACGCGCTGAAAGGCACGTACAAACGGCTCGGGATTGACGGAGGCCGCCACGTCCGCATTAAGCAGCCAGAAGGGGGCGTCACCCAGGTGTTTCCGGGCATGAGCCAGCGCGCCGCCTGTGCCGAGTATTTCCTTTTCCCGCGAGAAACGGATTTGAACATTCGGCAGGGGCAGCGTTCGGACAAACTGGACAAGTTGGTCGGCCTGATGGTGCAGATTGATGATCAATTCTTCGACGCCCCAGGAAGTCAGCATGCGGATGACATGTTCGAGCATGGGCGTGCCCCACAGCGGCATGAGAGGCTTCGGACGAACCAGAGAGAGCGGCAGCAGCCGGGTGCCGAACCCCGCCGCCAGAATGAATGCCTTTTTCGGATATGGTGTTTTCATGGCCGTAAAATGCCGCGCATTTAAAGGCATTGCCGAGTGTATTCCAAGATAAATCAGCCCTTGCCATCGCCGGATAATTCTACATAAGATGTGCGTTCGTGCATGTTGTATTATTTGAACGGGATGGGCAGGCATGAAGAGAATTGGATTGGTTGCTGCGTTGATGATCTGGATGTTGGCCGGTGTGGTGGGTCATGATCCGTGGAAACCGGATGAAGCCTACAGCATGGGGCTTGTTCATCATGTGATGAAGAGCGGCGATGACGTGGTACCCATGCTCGGCGGGATGCCCTTTTTGGAAAAGCCCATGCTGTTCTATACGACGGCGGCTCTCACAGGGACGTTGTTCGGCGGCGTACTGCCGGAACACGATGCGGCCCGACTGGCTTCATGCTTCTATGTCGGGTTGACCATGCTTTTCCTGTTCCTGTGCGCGCGTGAATTCGGACGTGGACGTGCCGTGCTGCTGTTATTTTGCGGTTCCGTGGGCATTTTGCAGTTCACGCATCTGCTGGTTACGGACAACGCCCTGATGGCGGGCGTAATGGCAGCCGTCTACGGCGGAGTCCTCTTTTTCAGGCGTCCATCGCTCGGCGGATTCTGGCTGGGAACAGGTGTCGGGGCGGCATTCATGGCCAAGGGACTGATCGGTCCGGGCTTTCTGGGGTTGCCTGTTTTGCTGATGCCGCTTGTTTCTCAGGAGGCGCGAACGAAGCGCTACCTCTTCTTTCTAATGGCGGCGGCACTGGCGGTCTTGCCCTGGTTTTTGATTTGGCCGGTACGGCTCTATCTGCGGGATCCCCTGCTGTTTGATCTGTGGTTCTGGTATGAAAACATCGGCCGCTTTATGGGGTCGGGCGACTCCGGACCGGATGCAAAACCATTTTGGTTCTATCCGGTCAAAATGCTTTGGTTCGTGTTTCCGGTATGGATCTACGGGCTGGCCGGACTGTTTTACCTGCCGTCGGGCGCCGACCGCGGGCGGCGTCTTTTTCCGCTGATGGTGGTGCTGAATATTCTGCTCGTGCTTTCGCTGGCGCGTACCGGACGGGAAATTTACCTGCTCCCAGTGGCGGGGCCATGCTGCATATGGGCGCTGGATGGCTTGATCTCGGGCAGGCTCCTGCGTGCAGGACGCTATGCGGCCTGCGTCTTTCGCGGGGTGGGCGTTGTGCTTGCCGTGCTGCTCTGGACGGCGTGGGGTCTCGGGGCAGCCGAGGTCGGCTGGTTTACGGAACTGCTGCGCAACACCGAGCCGGGCTATGAAGGACTCTGGCATCCCGGACTGTTTTTCTTCGCGCTCGCCGTGACGGGATTTGGGCTTTATGCGCTTTTTGCGAGGGCGGAAGAATCGCTGCGGTTTTTGCAGGTATGGTTCGGCATTGTGCTGTTGGGGTGGGGACTGGTTATGACGCTTTGGCTTCCACTGCTGGATTCCGGGAAGAGTTATCAGCGTATGTTCGAATCGCTGAGTGAGGCGTGGCCGGTGGCGGAACGGGCCGGTCCTGTGGGCAGTCTGGGGTTGCATGATCCGCAACACGCGCTGCTGGATTATTATCTCGGGGTGACGACGATTCGCAAAGAAGAAGATAAGCGTGCAAAGTATCTCGGGCACTATACGGACAGGAGTGCGCTGGAAAAATGCAGCTATTTCTTTATGCGGGGCGACAGCGAAAATCCGCCGGCGGCACCTGACGGTCAGTGGGAAATGGTCTGGGAAGGGGCGCGTGCCGGCAATGCGCACAAAGAACTGTACCGCCTGTATCGGCGTCTGCCGTAAAGCCCGTAAGAAAACAGTGCCCGCGGCCCAACGCCCTCGAATCATTGATCGTATGAAGGGGTGAAGGAATCTCGCACCAACAGATTGACCCGCCGAACGGGCATATTGTACGTTACCGCTCCATTTGTGAAAGGTTCGGGTTACCGTTATGAAATTCGTGGTGCTGGTGGGTGATGGCATGGGGGATTATCCGGTGCAGGCGCTGGGCGGAAAAACGCCGCTTCAGGCGGCGGATATTCCGTCCGTACGGCGCGCGGCATTTGCCGGGGAACGCTTGATGCTGAGTACGGTGCCGGAACCCCTCGAGCCGGGCAGCGACGTGGCCAACATGAGCCTGCTGGGCTACAACCCCGCTGAAAATTACACCGGACGTGCGCCGATCGAAGCCGCCGGCGCCGACATTCCCATGGACGCCGAAGATGTGGCCTACCGTTGCAATCTCGTGACCGTGGAAGACGGGCGCATGCTGGATTATTCCGCAGGGCATATCACCTCTGCCGAGGGCGCTGAATTGATCAAATCGCTGGAAGAAAAACTGGGGCGTCCCGGGCGGCGTTTTCACGCGGGCGTTTCGTATCGGCATTTGCTGATTTGGAACAGGGGACCGAATGGGTTCTGGATTGTCCCGCCGCATGAATTCACCGGAAAGCCGGTGGTGGATCATCAGCCGCCGAATGCGGAAGTCGCAGAACTGGTGGAAGCCTCGAAAGCGGTCTTTAAGAATCACCCCGTGAACCGGAAACGGATCGCCGAGGGAAAGCGCCCCGCCACCCAAATCTGGTTGTGGGGGCAGGGATGCGCCATGAAACTGCCGTCGTATCAGCAGCGTTTTGGATTGCGCGGCGGCGTGGTGTCGGCGGTGGATTTGGTGCGCGGTCTCGGCGCGCTGGCCGGACTTGACGCCCCAAAGATTCCGGGTGCGACCGGTTTTCTGGATACCAATGTGGCCGGCAAAGTGGAAACCGCCCTGCGCATGCTGCGGGAAGGGGATTATGTCTATGTTCATCTTGAAGCGCCGGACGAATGCGGTCACATGGGCGACGCGCAGGCCAAAGTGCGCGCGATTGAGATGTATGATCATCAGGTGGTCCAACCGATCTGGGCTGAACTGGAGCGGCGGGGCGAACCGTATGTGATGGTGCTGTGCATGGACCACCGTACCCCGATCATTAAAAAAGGGCACACCCGCGAGCCGGTTCCGATGGTTATTTTGCGTGGTCCCATCGGGGCGATTCATGACGAAGCGGCATTCGATGAAACTGTGAATGGCGGCGTGCCGCAAGGCATGGCGTATGAAGTGATGAGCCGTCTGCTTTCTGAAAACCGCTGAGTCGGTCAGACGAATAACAACGTGGAGTAACCGGGTGCTGCTGCAATATGCCATACGCCGTCTGCTGCAAATGATTCCGATCATCTTCGGTGTCGTGTTGCTGACGTTTGTTCTGTTCAACGTGGTCGGAGGCAGCCCGGCTTCTTTTGTGCTGGGCAAAAATGCCTCGGTCAAAGCGCTGGATGAATTTGATCGCCTGCACGGGTATGACCGTCCGCTTTTCTGGGGAAGCCTGCTTAAAACACGCGTGGTGAATGAATGGCGGGTATTGCCGGATGATTCGCATACCCTCCAGGTCGATTTGCATTATCCGCTCAAAGAAAATACGTCCTACGTGCTGCGGATCGACGGAACCCCGCGGCAGGATCTTTCCTTTACGCCGGAAGCCGTGATGATGCCCGATCATGCGCGCCGGCTGCAGTGGGCTCTTGAAGAAGAGCCTGTCATCCGCGGGATGGCGTTGTTCGAGCAGGCGGAATCTCCCTGGCACAGCCAGTTCATTGGGTACATGGGGAAGCTGCTTCAACTTGACTTCGGCGTTTCGACCGACACCGGGGAGCGCGTGACGGCCATCCTGAAGCGCGGAGCCTGGCCGTCGCTGGCGCTGAATCTGCCGATCCTGATTGGCGGCACGCTGCTGGCGGTTCTGATGGCGCTGCTCTGCGCGTGGCGGCGCGATCACGCCGCAGATCGTTTTATGGTGGTGGCGGCCACGGCGCTGATGAGTGTGAACTATATCGTCTGGATTGTCGCGGGGCAGTACCTCTTCGCGTATCGTCTCGGCTGGTTCCCGATCTGGGGGTTTGAATCCTGGCGCTATCTGCTGCTGCCGGTGATCATCGGTATCGCCACGGGACTCGGACGCGACGTGCGCTTCTACCGCACCATCATGCTGGAAGAAGTGACCCGCGACTATGTCAAGACCGCTCAGGCCAAAGGACTGGGTACGGGGGCGATTCTGTTTCGCCATGTGCTGAAAAATGCGCTTCCGCCGATCATCACCAATGTCAGTTTGTCGCTGCCGTTTCTGTTCACGGGCAGTCTGCTGCTGGAAAGTTTTTTCGGCATACCGGGACTCGGCGGGCTCAGCGTGAATGCGATCAATTCATCGGACATGGCCGTCGTGCAGGCCGTAGTGCTGATCGGCGCGCTGCTGTATGTCGTGGTGAATTTATTGACGGATCTGTGCTATGCGTGGGTGGACCCGCGGGTGAGGTTGAAGTAAAGCATGGAAACGCATCTTCATACCACCGAACGGGGACAAAGCGCATGGGCAGGGGCCCTGCTCGAATTGTGGGCGCGTCCGATGATTCGTGCCAGCCTCGCGGTGATCCTGCTGTTTACCCTGGTTGCCGGATATGGGGAAGCGGTCTTTCAATACTACGGTCACATCGACCAAACGCCGGATTATCAGCGCGTGGATTTGGCTCAGCGCTATCAGCCGCCGGGATTCGTACGCATCTTTTCCACGCATCGGATCGCCGATCTTTTCCATCATCCGCTCGGAACCGACAACCTGGGCCGCGACGTCGGCCGTCGCATTATTCAGGGCGCGCGCATTGCGTTTCAAGTGGGCGTGATTACTTCGCTGATCGCCATCCCGCTGGGCGTGGTGCTGGGGTGCCTCGGCGGCTACTTCGGCGGAAAGACCGATGCCTTTATTGTGTGGCTGTATTCCACCGTCGCCTCCATGCCGGGCCTGCTCTTTATTTTGGCGATTGCCGTGGTGGCCGGGAAAGGACTGATGGGAGTGTACCTCGGCATTGGCTTCACAACCTGGGTGGGCGTGTGCCGACTCATCCGCGGGGAAGTGATTAAGCACCGCGACCTGCCCTATGTGCAGGCCGCACGCGTCATGGGGCACGGACCGTTCTACATTCTGTTCCGCCACATCCTGCCGAACATTGCGCATGTCATCATCATCGTGTTTTCCCTGCGCTTTCCAGCGGCCGTCTCGACAGAGGTGTTCATCAGTTTTCTCGGACTCGGCGCCCAGAACGAACCCTCCTGGGGCATCATGATCAA